>JBDTJH010000089.1:0-4258 GCA_039935955.1 Gemmatimonadaceae bacterium | reverse complement strand
CGACGCTCACGGCACACATGTCCAATCGCGGCGCCGCCTGGCTCGTCGATCAGGTGACCAGAGCGTCGCACACGCGACCGCCGACACCGCTGCCGCTGGCCGTCCCTGCCACGCGTGATGTGGACCGCCGTACATCCGTTCTAGCTGCGGACTACCCGTTCGGGTGACTCGCCGCGAGGGGTGGCTCGCCGGCCGTCTGCCAGGCAATCTTGCCGTCCGCGAGCGGAGCGTCCTGCCCGTGTGCGCCGAGCTCCTGTCGCACCTCGGCCGCGACGTCCTGTGCGATGAGATCCGCTTGCAGCGTGAATGCGGAATCGGTGAGCGGCGCCATCGTCGCGGCGAGGAACATGGCCGCGCGATGCACGCTGGACGCCGGGCTCGCGGCCTGGCATTCCAGCGTCCGTTACTGCCCCGACATCGGATCGGACACCACGTTATTTGACGGGCTCGGCCGGCACCGGAGGCGCATCGGTTCTGAGAGACTTCGGCCAGGCGTTCTCCATTCGAGCCTTCCCTGAGAGTACGCTGCAGGCGATGTTCGTAGCGGTTGGACGCACAGTCACTCCGCTAATCCCCCTCCGCCCGCCCCCCGTGATCATGACGAAAGTTCGTACGACACTCGCTGCCCTGACGTTGATGGCGCCGCTCTCGGCGCTCGCGCAGGCGTCGCGCCCCGCCGATCTCATCGTAACGGGCGCCAGGATCTACACCGTCGACGTCAATCACCCCGAGGTCGAAGCGTTCGCGGTGCGCGACGGCAAGTTCGTCTTCGTCGGCTCGATGCGCGGCGCGATGACGCTCAAGGGCCCGGGCACGCGGCTGCTCGATCTACACGGGACGACGGTGTATCCCGGCTTCATCGATGCGCACGCGCATCTGCTAGGTCTCGGTCAGACGTTGCAGAGTGTCGATCTCGTCGGCGTCTCCTCGTACGACGAGATCGTCTCGCGCATGGCCGCGCGAGCGAAGACCGCAAAGCCCGGAGAGTGGATTTTCGGTCACGGATGGGATCAAAATCGCTGGTCGGTGAAGGAATTTCCGACGCACGACGCTCTCTCGCGCGCGGTGCCGGATCATCCGGTGCTGCTCGAGCGTGTCGATGGTCACGCGATTCTCGCGAACGCGGCGGCGATGCGCGCCGCCGGTGTCACGTCGAAGACGCCCGACCCGACGGGCGGTCGCGTCGTGCGCGATTCGAAGGGCAACCCGACGGGGGTCTTCGTCGACAACGCCATGTCGCTCGTCGTTCGTGCGGTGCCGCAGTTAACGTCCGCGCAGAGGTCCGAGCTGCTGCGCTCCGCCGCGGTCGAGAGCAACAAGTGGGGACTCACCGAAGTGCAGGACATGGGCGCCGAGCGGGAGACCATCGAGGCGCTCGAGGCGCTCGCGAGCGCGAAGAAGCTTCCGCTGCGCACCTACGAGATGGTCGGCGACGATTCCGCGGCACTCGCGTATTACTTCGCGCGCGGGCCAAGGAAAGCGGAATACGACGGTCACGTGTGGGTGCGCGGCATCAAGCTCTTCGCGGATGGGGCGCTCGGTTCGCGCGGCGCGGCGCTCCTCGCCCCCTACTCCGATGATAGTGCGAACACGGGGCTGCTCGTTTCGACACCCGAGCATCTGAAGGAGCGCTCGATCGAAGCGCTCAAACATGGATTTCAGGTGAGCACGCACGCCATCGGCGATCGCGGCAACCGGAATGCGCTCGACGCGTACCAGGCGGCGCTCGATGCCGTTCCAACCGCCGACGCGCGCCTCCGCATCGAGCACGCGCAGATTCTGTCGCCACAGGATATCCCGCGCTTCGCGCAACTCGGCGTCATTCCGAGCATGCAGGCGAGCCATCAGACGAGCGACATGCCGTGGGCCGAGCGACGCCTCGGGCCCGAGCGCATCCGTGGCGCGTATGCGTGGCGCTCGCTGCTCAACACGGGTGTCGTGATCCCCAATGGCACCGACTTTCCCGTCGAGTACGTGAACCCGATCATCACCTTCCACTCCTCCGTCACTCGGCAGGATGCCGACAACATGCCGGCGGGCGGCTGGTATCCCGATCAGCGGATGACGCGAGAGGAAGCGCTGCGCTCGATGACGCTGTGGCCCGCCTACGCGGCGTTCCAGGAGAACGAGCTTGGCTCGATCACGGTCGGCAAGTACGCAGACTTCACGGTTCTCAATCGCGATATCATGACGGTGGCTCCCGAGCAGATCCTCGGCGCGCAGGTGGTGGCCACCTACGTCGGTGGGAAGCCGGTATATCAGGCGAAGATGGCTGTGCTCACGTCGGAGGCGCGCGATGCGAGCGCATCGGCGACCGCCGCGCCGGCGGCGATGCCGCTGCAGCGCGAGGAAGAGTGGACGCGCGGGCTCGTTGCGCGCGACACGAAGATGTTCGAGCGGCTGCTGGCTCCCGGCTTCATCTACACCGAAGACTCGGCGGTGATCAGCCGGGCGGACGTCATCGCGAGCCTGACGGGCGAGGATACGACGACGTGGGCGGGGAATGAAGGGATGAAGGTGCACGACTTCGGCGACACGCAGATCGTCACCGGCGTGCTTCACGTGAAGGGGCGAAACAAGAGCGGCCCGTTCGATCGCCGGTACTCGTTCACGGACACATGGCAGCGGCGAGACGGCGAGTGGCAGATCATCGGTGCCCAGGACTACGTCATTCCAAAGTGAGCGGACCAACTATGACTCTCGTTCGTGTTGGACTCATCGCGCTTTCGACGACCCTCGCGGCTTCCGCGTGCGCGCATCACGCCGGGGCGGACGATCACGCCGGTCACGACTCCATGGCTGCATCCGCGATGCCGAATGCCTCGCGCGATGCCGCGCAGCAATCCGCGGGGCTTCCGCCGGGCGAGGCGAATGCGAAGTCGCGCCTCGTCAAATCGCCGAGACACGGTGAGTGGGTGTTGGTGAAGGTCGGCAGCGACAGCGTGCGCGCGTGGATCGTGTATCCGCAGGTCGCCACCAAGGCGCCCGTCGTCGTCGTCGTTCACGAGATCTTCGGACTGACGACCTGGATTCGCAGCGTCGCCGATCAGCTCGCGGCGGACGGCTTTATCGCCATCGCGCCGGATCTGCTCACCGGCAAGATCGCGCCGAATCTCGACGACAGCACGCTCAAGGCGCAGGGGCCCGCGCTCATCCGCACGCTCGATCCTGCGGACGTGCAGCGCAAGCTCGACGCCGTCGCGCAGTACGCGATGTCGCAACCCGCCGCGGAAACGAAGTACGGCATCGTCGGGTACTGCTGGGGCGGTGGCGTGTCGTTCGCTCACGCGGCGCATGCGGGTGCGTCGCCGGAGTTCGGCGCATCAGTCGTCTACTACGGTACGCCGCCGTCGGCAGAGCAGCTCCTCAACGTGCACGCGCCGGTGCTCGGTCTGTACGGCGGAACCGATGCACGCATCGCGCTCACCGTTCCTGGTACCGACTCAGCGATGAGGGCGCTCGGGCGCACCTACGAGCACACGATCTTTCCGGGTGCCGCGCATGGGTTTCTCCGCGCGCAAACGCAGGCCGACGGCTCGATCATGCAGGCGAATCTCGACGCCACTCGGCAGGCGTGGCCGGCGACGATTGCGTGGTTCAGAAAATATCTGAAATAGTCGAGCGAACTATCGTGACGGAGTCGTCTTGAGGTACTTGTCGTACCAGGCGACGTAGCGCTCGAGGCGATCCTTCTTGTAGCTCGGCATCGATATGCCGTGATGCTGGTTCGGGTAGATGATCAGCTCCGTCGGCACGCCGAGCGCGCGCAAGGCGGTGTACAGCTGCTCGCTGCCGGCGATTGGCACGTTGGAGTCGCGGTCGCCGCCAAGGAAAAGCGTCGGCGTCGTGATCTGATTGGCGTGAAAGAAGGCGTACGACCTCCTGATCCACAGCTGCGGATCGTCCCACGGGCCCTCGCTCGACGAGGGCGTGTACTCGTCTGTTCCGTAATTCGCGAGCGCGTTCGCCGTGCCGGCGCCGGCGATCGCCGCCTTGAATCGATGGTCGCGCGCGATGATCTCGTCGGTGAGGATGGCGCCGTTGCTCCATCCGCCGATGCCCAGATGTGCCGGATCCGCGAGTCCGATCTTCACTACGTAGTCGACCGCTCCGAGGAGATCGGAGACCTCCTTCTCCTTCAGATCGCCCGCAGCCGCGCGCTGGTGCGCCGCTCCACGCCCCCGGCTTCCGCGATAGTTGGCCGCGACGACGACGTATCCGTTCGCCGCGAAGATCTCTCGCTCGAAGTTGTAGGCGT
>JBDTJH010000088.1:0-12081 GCA_039935955.1 Gemmatimonadaceae bacterium | reverse complement strand
GTATTCGTCGAGGAGGGAGGGGTATCGATCGATTCACTCCTCGATCTTCTGATCACTTCACGTCTCCGCCAACTCTGACCCGTTCGCGGGTCTACGGTCTCCAATCACCCATGACCACTGACACGCGCCTCACCACGCAGAAAATGATCGGCCGCGATAAGGATACGTTCCTGAACGAAGACAATCCGTTCGAGGACATGATGTCGCGCTTCGACCGGGCTGCCGAGCTGCTGGACCTCGAGCCCGGTTTGTACAAGATCCTCAGGAGTCCCGAGAAACAGATCATCGTCTCGATTCCCGTGTTGCTCGACAACGGCGAGATCGAGGTCTTCACCGGCTATCGCGTTCTGCACAACACGTCGCGCGGGCCGGCGAAGGGCGGCATTCGCTTCGATCTCAACGTCACGATCGATGAAGTGAAGGCGCTGGCGGCATGGATGACGTGGAAGTGCGCGGTCGTCGACATTCCCTTCGGCGGCTCGAAGGGCGGCGTTATCTGCGATCCGTCGAAGCTGAGTGTTGGTGAGCTCGAGCGGCTGACGCGCCGCTACACCGCCGGGATCATCAATATTCTCGGACCGGATTCGGATGTCCCGGCGCCGGACGTCAATACGAACGAGCGCGTGATGGCGTGGGTGATGGACACGTATTCGATGCACGCGCGGCACACCGTCACGGCCTGCGTCACGGGGAAGCCCGTCGAAATGGGCGGGTCGCTCGGCCGGCGTGAGGCGACGGGCCGCGGCGTGATGATGGTGACGCGCGCCGCACTCGCGCATCTCGGCATGCCGATCGCGGGCGCGACCGTCGCGGTCCAGGGATTTGGAAACGTCGGCTCGGTCACCGCCGATCTGCTGCGCAAGGAAGGGTGCCGCATCGTCGCCATCGGCGATCGCAATGGCGCGGTGTACGACGCGCACGGCATCGATGTCGACATGGCGATCCAGCACGTCAAGAAGACCAAGTCGCTCGATGGTTTCGAGGGCGGCGAGCGCATCTCGAACGAAGATCTCCTGACACTCGATGTCGACGTGCTCGTCCCGGCGGCGCTCGAGAACGTGATCACGCGGAAGAACGCGGGGAACATCCGAGCGCGTATCATCAGCGAGGGCGCGAACGGGCCAACGACAGCGCCGGCGGATGCCATTCTCGAGGAAAAGGGGATCTTCGTCATCCCCGACATTCTCGCCAACGCGGGTGGCGTGACGGTCTCGTACTTCGAGTGGGTGCAGGATCGCGGCGGCTACTTCTGGACCGAGGAAGTCGTGAATCAGCGGCTCGGCCAGATCATGGAGCGCAGCTTCGAAGCCGTGCTCGAGCTGTCGAAGCGTCACAAGGTGAACATGCGTACGGCGGCCTACATGCTCTCGATCTCGCGCGTCGCCACGGTGCACCGTCTGCGTGGGATCTATGCGTGAGTCGCGCGGTCGTCGTTCGTCGCGCGCGCGCTGCGACGGCGCGTGATGCGTGACGTCGCCGGGTGAAGTTCCGGATCGTCGCGGTGGGGAAGCCGCGCGCGCAGAATGTTGCCGCGGCGATCCAGGACTACGAGACGCGCGCCGCCCGCTACTGGCCGCTGGAGATTCGCGAGGTGCGGGAAGAGTCCGCGCGTGGCACGTCGCCGGAACAGGTGCGCGAGCGGGAAGGGGAGCGACTGCTCGCGGCGTCGGGTGCGGGTGCGCTGATCGTCGCGTGCGAGGGCGACGGCGATGCGCGAAGCTCGGCCGAGCTCGCGGCGTGGATGACGGCCGAGCGGGAACGCGCGGCACGCGATGTCGCTTTCATCATCGGCGGTGCGCTCGGCCTCTCCACCGCAGTACGCGCGGCCGCATCGCAGCGGCTCTCCTTCTCCCGCTTCACCTTCCCGCACGAGATCGCGCGGTTGCTGCTGGCCGAGCAGCTCTATCGCGCCGGCACGATCGTGCGAGGCGAGCCCTATCACAAATGAAATGTCGTCGCGCATCGATGGTCGAGCGGGAGTGTCGGTGAGCGAGCCGCGCGTCGTCACGATTCCATTCGGCGGATCGCCGCTCACTCGCGCGGCGCTGGCGGGAGAGACACCACCGACGTGGTGCGAGCATGCGCCCGCGGGTGTCGCGGAGTGGACGGCGCGGGCGCGGGCGACGATGGCGGACGCGAGCATCGGCGATTGGGCGACGGCGCTGGGGCCGGCATTCGCGGCAAGTGGGGCGGCGGCGGAGCGGCTGGCGCGAAGTGCCGGCGGGAAGGGGATGGTCGTGACGACGGGGCAACAGCCGGGGTTGTTCGGCGGTCCGATCTACACGTGGAGCAAGGCGCTGAGCGCGCTGGCGCTCGCGGACACCTTGGAGAAGAGGACCGGGATTCCGACGGCGCCGGTATTCTGGGCGGCGACGTACGACGCGGACTTTCAGGAGTCCAGCGCCAGTTATGTCATACTGAACGGCAATCTCGTGCACTTGCAACAGCCTGTACCCCAGGTCGCCGATCGCTCCATGCGCGATACGCCCCTCGGCGACGTCGACTCGCTCATTCGCTCACTCGAGCTCGCGAGCGGTTCAGCCGTCGCGCGCTACGCGCTCGACGCGGTGCGCGCGGCGTATGTCCCGAGCTCGACCATCGGCGTCGCGTACGTCCAGCTCCTGCGCTCGATCCTCGAGCCGATCGGCATCGCCGTGCTCGATGCGGGACATCCAGCCGTTCGCCGCGCCTCGCACGGCTTTCTCCGCCGCGCGCTCGATCGCGCGCCGAAGATCGACGCCGCGCTCACGGCGCGCGAGCAGGAGCTCCGCGACAGGGGATTCGAGCCGCCGGTCGCGCACTTGCGCGGACTCTCGACCGTCTTCCGCTACACCGACCGCGCGCGCGTGCGCATTCCGATCGCCGACGCCGCATCGACGGACGACGATGCTGAGCTCGAGGCGAACGTGCTCCTCCGCCCGATCGCAGAGCGCGCGATACTCCCCACCGTCGCGTACCTGGGAGGGCCCGGCGAGGTCGCGTACTTCGCCCAGGCGACCGCCGTCGCACAGGAGCTCGGAGTGCCGGTGCCGGTGGTCGTGCCGCGCTGGTCGGGGATGATCATCGAGCCGCACGTCGAGCGGCTCCTCGCGCGCTACGCGATCACTCCCGAGCAACTCCGCGATCCGCACGCGGCAGAGTCGAAGCTGGTGCGCGCGCGAATCTCTCCGGCGCTGCGCGACGCGCTCGCGAGCTATGCGACCGGCGCCGACGCGCTCAACGACGCGCTCCGCATCGCGCTCGAGGCCGACGGGAGCACGCCGCTCGTCCCCGACGCGGTGGTCGACGGTGCGAAGCACAACGTGGCGCACCGCATCGAGCGGCTCGAGCGCCGAGTGGTTGCGGCCGCGAAGCGGCGCGAGGCGACGACGATGCGCGATATTCAGATCGCGCGCACCTCACTGTTCCCGCTCGGCAAGCCGCAGGAGCGCGTGCTCAACTTCATTCCGATGCTCGCGCGCCACGGCGCGCCGCTGCTCGCGCAGATGCAGGCGTGCGCGAGCGAGCACGCGGCATCGATTCTCGCGGGGCAGGCGAGCTCCATCACGGATGAGCGGGCCCCCGCCGCTCGCTAGCGCGACGACGCCCGCGCCGCGCGAGCGGTCCGGGCGTGCGGCCTCGCTCGTCGCCACCGGCATTCTCTTCAGCCGCCTCGCGGGACTCGTGCGCCAGCACTTTCTGGCGCGCTATCTCGGATTGAGCGACGCCGCCGATGCGTTCAACGCCGCCTTCCGCATTCCGAACTTCCTGCAGAATCTCTTCGGCGAAGGCGTGCTCTCGGCCTCCTTCATCCCTGTATACGCCCGGCTGCGCGCGAACGGAGACGAGGAGGAGGCAGCACGCGTCGCGAGCGCGGTGCTCTCGCTGCTCGCGGCGGCGACGTCGGTCCTCGTGCTCCTCGGCATCGCCGCGACGCCCGTGCTCATCGCGGTCATCGCGCCGGGATTCTCCGGCCCGAAGCGCGAGCTCACGATCAGGCTCGTCCGCATCCTCTTTCCCGGGGCGGGGCTGCTCGTGCTCTCGGCCTGGTGCCTCGGAGTTCTGAACAGCCATCGCCGCTTCCTGATCTCGTATTCGGCGCCGATCGTCTGGAACATCGCCATCATCGTCGCGCTCGTCTGGCGCGGCGGCGTCGTGCCCGAGTTCGATCTCGCGATGATCGCAGCATGGGCATCGGTGGTCGGAAGCGCGGCACAGCTGCTGGTGCAGGTGCCGACGGTGCTGTCGGTGCTGCATCACTTCGACCTGACGTGGGACACTGCCTCCGCGAACGTACGTACGGTGGTCACGAACTTTCTCCCGGTCTTCGTCGGCCGCGGCGTCGTGCAGATCAGCGGCTACATCGACGCCGTCATCGCGAGCCTCCTCGGCACCGGTGCGCTTGCCGCGCTGACGAATGCGCAGGCGCTCTACATGCTGCCGGTGAGCCTCTTCGGGATGAGTGTCTCGGCGGCGGAGCTCCCAGCGATGTCGAGCGCGGTCGGCGACACGGCTGATGTCGCCGAATACTTGCGGTCGCGTCTCGACGGCGGGCTGCGGCGCATCGCGTTCCTCGTCATCCCGTCGGCGATGGCCTTCCTCGCGCTCGGGGACATCCTCGCGGGCGCGCTGTTCAAGTCGGGGCGTTTCACGCAAGCCGACTCGGTGTACGTGTGGAGTATTCTCGCGGGCTCCGCGGTCGGCTTGCTCGCATCGACGCTTGGTCGACTGTATGCATCGACGTACTACGCGCTGCGCGACACGCGCACGCCGCTGCGCTACGCGATCGTGCGCGTGGTGCTGACGAGCGGACTCGGATACCTCTTCGCCATCCCGCTCCCGAAGCTGATCGGTATCGAGCCGCACTGGGGCGTCGCGGGGCTCACGGCCTCGGCGGGAATTGCGGGCTGGGTCGAGTTCGTGTTGCTCCGCCGCACGCTCAACGCCCGCATCGGCCGCACGGGCCTCGCGGCATCCCTCGTCGCGCGCTTGTGGCTCGCCGCCGCACTCGCTGCTGCCGCGGCGTGGGGCGTGAAAGCGCTGGTCGGCCCGCGCCCGGCGATTCTGCTCGCGCTGCTCACGATCATTCCGTATGGCTTAGTGTACTTCGCCTCGACCGCCGCACTCGGCATTCCCGAAGTGCGCACGATGCTGACTCGCATGACGCGCCGTTTGTCGTCGACTTAGCATTCACGAAGCTTCCTCCTTCGCGCGTACGGCAACGGCAATTGTGAAGCGACAAAAAGCGGACGAAGGGCGGACAGAAAACGGATAGGGCCCTTCGAAGCTGTCAGTTTGTTGTCCGCCACGATCCGTTAGTTGTCGTCTCTCCGGTTGTTGCTTCTTGCCCCAGCCGCAGCAGCTCCGAGCGTTTCGCAACGAATCACGCAACCGTATTCCGCCGTTATATTTACCGCGTGCCTAACGAGCCCGCAGAGCAGATCGCGCTCAAGCTTCCGCATCTTCCCGAATCGCCCGGCGTGTACCTGTTCAAGGACGCGGCGGGCGTGGTTTTGTACGTCGGGAAGGCGAAGCGACTGCGCTCGCGCGTGCGCAGCTACTTCAACGCCGATCCGCTCGCCAGCGCCAAGACGCGCGTGCTCGTGCGCCAGATCGTCGACGTCGAAACGATCGTGCTGCCGACCGAGGCGCACGCGCTCGTGCTCGAGGCGAATCTCATCAAGGAGTACAAGCCGCGCTTCAACATCGCGCTGCGCGACGACAAGTCGTATCCGTACATCAAGGTCACGGTCGCCGAGCCGTTCCCGCGCGTCTACGTCACGCGCCGCCTCGTCGACGATGGGGGCAAATACTTCGGTCCGTACACCGACGTCGGCGCGATGCGACGCGCGCTCAACGTCGTCAAGCGAATCTTCACCGTGCGCTCGTGCCGCTACGACATGCCGAAAGAGATGCCGGAGCGCGCCTGTCTCGACTACCACATCGGACGGTGCAAGGCGCCGTGCATCCTGCTCCAGACACAGGAGGACTATCGCGCGATGATCGACGAGGTCCTGCTCTACCTCGACGGGCGCACGGCGGAAGTGGTGAAGCGCGTACGTGCGCGCATGGACGAGGCGGCGGAGCACATGGACTTTGAAGGCGCCGCGGAGCTGCGCGACGCACTTCGCCATCTCCAGAAGCTCGAGGAGCCGACCGTCGTCGTCGAGGTCGAGGGTGGGGATCGCGACGTGCTCGGGTACGCGCGCGATGGCGAGGATGCCGTCGTCACGATGCTGCACATCCGCTCCGGGAAGTTGCTCGCGCGCGAGCATCAATTCGTCGAGAACATTCAGGATGAAGGCGACGATGTGGTGCTCGCGGCGTATCTCGCGCGCACGTACCTCCCGCTCGCCGAACATGCGCGCGAGCTGCTGATCCCGTTCGACATCGCCGACCGCGAGCTCATCGAGCAGACGCTCCCGCGCACGCAGATCTGGATGCCGCAGCGTGGGCCGCGCCGGCAGCTGATCGAGCTCGCCGATCAGAACGCGCGCCATCTGCTCGAGGAGCAGAAGACGTCGACCTTCGAGACCGATGAACGCGCGGTCGATCCGGTGTACGAGCTGCAGCGCGAGCTGTCGCTGCAGAGCGTCCCCCGCGCCATGATCTGCTTCGACATCTCGACCTCCCAGGGCACCGACACCGTCGCCTCGTGCGTCTGGTTCGAGAATGGACGACCGAAGCGCGCCGAGTATCGGAAGTTCAAGATCGAATCAGTGGAGGGCGGGGTGCCCGACGACTTCGCATCGATGCGCGAGGTCGTCACGCGCTACTTCACGCGCCGTCTCGAGGAGCAGAAGTCGCTTCCCGATCTGGTCGTGGTCGACGGAGGGAAGGGACAGCTCAGCTCCGCGCGCGAGGCGCTCGAGGCCGTGAACCTCTCGCGTCTTCCCACGATCGCGCTCGCCAAGCGCGACGAGGAGATCTTCTTTCCGGGGCGAAGCGAATCACTTCGACTGGCGAAGCGCTCGCCCGCGCTGCGCATGCTGCAGCGCATGCGCGATGAGGCACACCGTTTCGCGATCACGTACAATCGGAAGCGCCGCTCGATGCGCACCGTCACGTCGGAGCTCCTGAAGATCCGCGGCGTCGGCCCCGAGAAGCGGCGTGCGCTGCTCACGGCCTTCGGAAGCGTGCAGGGTGTGCGCGACGCCGGCATCGATGCGATTGCGGAGCTTCCCGGGTTCAGCAAGGCGAGCGCGCAGAAGCTGCTCACCGCCCTCATCTCTCCGCCGACGGATGTGATGCATGACCCGAACGCTCGACCCGCGGCGACGCCAGGGGATGGGATAGCGGAGCAAGGCTAGCCGGCGCCGAGCGACGGCGAGTAGCTTTCCCGCTATGTCACCAATTGCGATCATCGATCCGTTCTCCGGTATTTCCGGCGATATGATGCTCGGCGCGCTGCTCGACGTCGGTCTCGATCCGGAGTGGCTGCGCGCGCTTCCGCCGCGACTGAAGCTCGATGGCGTCGAGGTACGGATTCAGCGCGTGCTCCGCGCCGGAATCGCGTGCACGAAGGTCGACTTCGACATCCCGCCGCAGCCGCACGGGCGGCATATCAAGAAGATACGCGAGATGGTTGCCGCGGCCGGCGTTCCGGATGCAGTCCGCGAGCGTGCGGACGCCGCCTTCACGTCGATCGCCGAGGCGGAAGGCGAGATCCACGGCGTCGGTCCGGAGAAGGTACATCTCCACGAAGTCGGTGCGGTCGATGCGATTCTCGATGTCGTGGGCTCGGTGTGGGGGCTCGCGCTGCTCGGCGTCGATCGCGTTTATTGCGGGCCGATCGTGGTGGGCGACGGAACGGTGAAGGCGGCGCACGGCATCCTCCCGGTGCCCGCGCCAGCGACGCTCAAGCTGCTCGAGGGACATGTCATTCGCCCCGGCCCCGAGGGCGCAGGTGAGCTCGTGACGCCGACGGGCGCGGCGCTCGTCCGTGCGCTCTCGAGTGGGCCGGCGCCCGCATCGTACACGCCGCTTCGCAGCGGCTACGGCGCGGGTACGAAGGAGTTCGCCAACCGCGCGAACGCGCTGCGCGTTACACTCGCCGAGCCGGCGCTGCTCGATGGCGTGGTCGTCGAGACGCTGGTGCAGCTCGCGACCGACATCGACGACATGGATGGCGAGGCGCTCAGCGCGCTCTCCGATGTGCTTCGCGATGAGGGGGCGCTCGACGTCGTGCTGCTCTCAACGCAGATGAAAAAGGGTCGCCCGGGCACACGCGTCGACGTCCTGTGCACGCAGGCGACCGTGGACCGCGTCGAGCGGGCGCTATTCGTGCACAGCAACTCGATCGGCATTCGGCGCTCGACGGTCGAGCGTCACGCGCTTCCGCGCGAGGAGTGGACGGTTTTGGTGCAGGGCGAGGCGGTGCGCATGAAGCGCGTTGCGCTCCCCGGCGGCGGTAGCCGTACGAAGCCCGAGTTCGACGATGTACGCCGTCTCGCGACGCGCCTGGGGCGCTCGCTGCGCGATGTGTCCGCGGATGCGCTCGCGGCGGCGGAACGGCTCGGGACACCGAGTGTACCTTCTCCGGCAGAGCAGGGAACGCCGGCGAGCAACCACTGAGGAGACGAGTAGATGATCCGCTGGAACACACGCATGGTGCACGGCTTCGTCGCTTCGGCGATCGTCGCCTCTCCATTGCTCGCGCAGAAGAAGGACGTGCCCGCCGCGCAGGGTGCGACGTGCTCGATCTCCGTGAAGAAGCCCGACGAACTCAATAGCGCGATGAATGCGCTGACGGTCGCGCAGCTCGGCGGACGTCCCGAAGATCAGCAGAAGAAGCTGAAGGCGGCCGTCACGTCGCTCACGGGCAATCCATCGAAGTTCAAGGACAACCCGGCCGGGCGCGACTACGTGCTCGGGCAGGCGCTGCTCCGCTGGGCCGCACAGTTTCCTGATTCGCAGACCGTGAACAAGGGCGCCATTGGCTACGTCGATGGCAAGGAGCAGTCGATCGACCTCTTTGCCGCGGCGGACACGCTTCTGAGCTCCGCTGAGAAAGCGAATCCCGACTGCGCGGCCGACATTCAGGGGGACCGCATGGAGGCGATGCGTCCACTTGCGATTCATCTGTCGACGCTGGTCAACACCGACAGCGTCCCGCAGCAGGAAGCGGTGCTCAAGCGTCTCACCGCGATCGATTCGAAGTCGGCGCTCAGTCTCTACTTCCAGGGGATGGTTGCGCAGCGGAAGAAGGATCCCGCCACGGCCGCCGATTTCTTTTCGCGCGGTGCGGCACTCATGCCCGCGCAGGTTGGTGCGGACAGCAATCTGAAGGCGGCGCTGGAGCTCGGAGCCGCGCAGATGACGCGCGTGGCGTCCTCGGGGAAGACAGGCGATGAGAAGAAGACCGGCATGCTGAAGGCCGCAGATCTCTACAAGAAGTTCCTCGCGGACTTTCCGAAGCACGCGAGCGCGCCCGATGCGCAGGCCGGTCTGGCCGCAGCGCTCAGTGCTTCGGGCGACGCGCAGAGTGTCAGCGCGCTCTGGGATCAGATGCTCGCGAATCCGGCCAACTATACCGACGCCCAGCTCTACGACGCCGGAACGCAGGCATTCACGATGAACCAGCCGGCGTCCGCCACGAAGCTCATGGATGTGGCGGAGAAGTCGAATCCCTGGCTTCGCCCCGGGATGTACAACGCTGCGAACGTCTATTGGAAGGCCGGCGACTTCGATCGCATGCTGGCCACCTCGAAGAAGCTCACGGCGATGGATCCGAACAATCCGGACGAGTACCAGCTGCTCGCGCTCGCGTATCAGGGGAAGGCGAAGGCCTCGAAGGATCCGAAGGTCAGCAAGGCCTACAACGATTCACTGAACGTGGCCTTCGCGTCCAGCGAGAAGGTGAAGGTGAAGGTGGCCTTCGAGCAGTTCGCAGTGGGCGCTGGCAAGCCCACGCTTAAGGGAACCATCGAGAACATCGGGACAACGCCGCAGAAGGGGATGCTGAAGCTTCAGTTCGTGAACCTGAGCGGCGCGCCGCTCAGCACGCAGACGGTGGACTTCTCGCTCGCGCCGAAGGAGAAGATGCCGTTCACCCTCACGGGCGAGGGCAACGGCATCGTCGGCTACCGATACGATCCGATTCCCTGATCCGACCGGTAGCATGTGATCGAACCAAGCCCGTCGCGCAGCTCGCGGCGGGCTTCTTCGTTGCTCACGGATAGGCTAGGCTAAGTGGTCGAAGTATATGTTCTGCCTTGATTTCGGCCTTCTCATCTCCTAGGTTACATCATGTTCAAGGCCAGCCGTGTCCGGCGTTTCGAGCTTCCATTCGCACGCCGCGAAACTGGATGGCCTTTAGCGCATCCAGCCGTCGCGCTTTCGCGATGATCAAGGTCGCGCACGTCCTCCCCGACACCGTCGCTTCCGAGCTCGGCATCCTTCCGGGAACTGTGCTCCAGTCGGTCAACGGCCGGAAGCTCGAGGATTTTCTCGACTGGGAATTTCTGACGGCGGATGACGAGCTCGTCCTCGAGCTTTCGACTCCGCAAGGCGAGGAGCTCGTGTTCGAGATCGAGCGCCCGGAAGGGATGGCGATGGGGATCGTCCTCGAGCCGCCGCGCGTACGGCGCTGCGCGAACAAGTGCGAGTTCTGCTTCATCGAGGGGCTGCCCAAGGGTCTTCGCGCGCCGCTCTACGTACGCGACGACGACTATCGCCTTTCCTTCGCGTACGGGAACTTCGCTACGCTCTCGAACGTGAAAGAGAAGGACATCGCCCGCATCCTCGAGTACCGGCTCTCGCCGCTCTACATCTCGGTACATGCGACTCCCTTCGAGGCGAGGAAGATCCTGCTCAACAACCCGAAGGTTCCCGACATCATGAAGCAGCTGTCGCGGCTGGCCGAGGGCGGGATCCAGTTTCACTGCCAGATGGTGATCGTCCCGGGGCTCAACGACGGCGCGATCCTGGAGCAGTCGATCGCCGACCTCTGGTCGCTCGGTGACGCGGTCCTCTCCACCGCGATCGTCCCCGTCGGGCTCACGCAGTTCTCGCATCTCTACACGGGCGACTCGATGAACGCCCAGCGCGCGAACGAGCTGATCGAGCACGTCGAGCGATGGGAGGAGCGCGCGCTCCGCGAGCGCGGCGATCGCTGGGTGTTCGGCTCCGACGAGCTCTACATGCTCGCTCACCGCGAGCTGCCGAGCGCCGAGCACTATGGCGACTTCGTCCAGATCGAGAATGGCATCGGTGCGGTCGCCTATCTTCGCAAGCGAGTGGCCGAGGGCGCCTCCGCGCTTCCGCGCCACGATGGCCGCCGCATCGGGATCGTCACCGGCGCCGCGATGGGCGGACGGCTGATGACGGAACTGCTCGATCAGCTGCACGCGGCCACCGGTGCGCATTTCGAGCAGATCGTCGCCGAGAACTCGCTCTTCGGTCCGACGACGACCGCGGCGGGGCTGCTGGTGGGCGCCGATCTCCGCCGCGTGCTCAGCGGCCGCACGGATCTCGATTTCGCGCTCATTCCGGCGGAGACGATCAACGACGATGGTCTCTTTCTCGACGATCTTTCATTCGCCGCACTGCGCGAAGAGCTTTCGATTCCGCTTGTTCCATCGTACGACTTTCTCGACGTCCTGTCGAACGAAGACCTGAGCGACGCCGCGTCGCAGCTTCATACTGCGAGTGCCGCATGACAGAGTCCGGAAATATTCCCGTCGTTGCGATCGTCGGCCGTCCTAACGTCGGCAAGTCGCAGCTCTTCAACCGGCTCGCCAGCAGCGACTCGGCCATCGTCAGCGAGGAGGCGGGCACGACGCGTGACCGTCACTTCGCACGCGCGGAGTGGGGCGGACGCGCCTTCTGGCTCGTGGACACCGGCGGCCTCACCGATGATAAGAACGTCCCTATGGACGTCGAGATTCAGAAGCAGGTGATGCAGGCGATCGCCGAGGCGGATCTGATGCTCCTCGTCGTCGACGCGAAGACCGGGCTGCATCCGCAGGACCAGCGCGTGGTCGAGCTGCTTCGCGATGCCCGGAAGCCGTGGCTGCTCGTCGCCAACAAGGTCGATGACCCGCGCTCCACTGATTTCTACGAGTTCTACAATCTCGGCGCGGGCGATCCGATTCCGGTGTC
>JBDTJH010000087.1:0-9095 GCA_039935955.1 Gemmatimonadaceae bacterium | reverse complement strand
CATCGCGCAAGATCGCCGCGCGGCTCCTGGCGATCGGCGTTGCGTACATGGATGCGCCGGTGAGCGGCGGCACCGCCGGTGCGGAGAAGGGGACGCTCACCGTGATGTGCGGCGCGGATGCCTCGCTGTTCGAGCGCGCGAAACCGGTGCTCGAGGCATTTGGCGAGAAGCTCGTGCTGTGCGGTCCGACGGGATCGGGAGACGCCGTGAAGGCAGTGAACAACGCGCTGCTCGCCGTGCACATATGGGCGGCGGGGGAGGGGCTGGCCGCGCTGACGAAGGCCGGCGTATCGCCGGCGGTCGCGCTCGATGTCATCAACGCGTCGAGCGGGATGAGCCGCAGCACCGAGCGCCTCTTCCCCGAGCGCGTACTGTCGCGGGCCTTTCCGCGCACCTTCCGACTCGCGCTGCTCGACAAGGATGTCGGCATCGCGGCAGGCGTCGCGCGCGAGCAGAAGGTTCCCTCGCCGCTGCTGCAGCTCACCAGCGAGCTCTTTCGTGCCGCGCATATGATGCTCGGGGAGGAAGCCGATCATGTGGAGGCGGTGAAGCTGATCGAGCAGTGGGCCGGGGTGGAGATCAAGTGACGGCGTCCGCAACGAGGCCGCCGGCGGCGCGCGCGAAGAGCGTCGCGCAGATCCGCGCGCACTTCCCCGCGCTCGAGCGCGTGCATGGCGGGCATCCGGTGGCGTACTTCGATGGGCCGGGCGGAACGCAGGTACCAACCAACGTCGCCGAGGCGATGACGGACTACCTGCTGCACCACAACGCGAACTCGCACTGGGCGTACCCGACGAGTCTCGAGACCGACGTCATCATAAACACGGCGCGCGCAGCCGCCGCAGATCTGCTGAACTGCGCGCCGGCCGAGGTCGCGTTCGGCGCGAACATGACGACGCTCACCTTCGCGCTCTCGCGCGCGCTCGCGCGATCGTTCAGTGAAGGCGATGAGATCATCGTGACGGAGCTCGACCATCACGCGAACATCGCGCCGTGGACGCGGCTCGTGTCGGAGCGTGGCGTCGTCCTCAAGACGGCGCGCATGGATCCGAAGACGGGGACGCTCGACTGGGCGAGTCTCGAGGAGCAATTCGGCGCGCGCACGAAGCTCCTCGCCATCGGCGGCTCGTCGAACGCGCTCGGCACCATCAACGACATCGCGCGCGCGACCGCGCTCGCGCACGAGCGAGGCGCGCGTGTCTTCATCGACGCGGTGGCGTACGCGCCGCACGCGCTCGTCGACGTGCGCGCGATCGGCTGCGACTTCCTCGCGTGCTCGCCGTACAAATACCACGGCCCGCACCTCGGCATGCTCTACGGCCGCCACGACATCTTCTCCGAGCTCGACGTCGCGAAGCTGGCGCCCGCGCCATCGCAGGCGCCCGATCGATGGGAGACGGGGACGCTCAACTTCGAGGCGCTGGCAGGAACGACGGCGGCAATCGACTTCCTCGCGTCGATCGGCGAAGGCAACACGCGACGCGCGCGACTCGCGAGTGCCTACGACGCGATGCACGAGCGAAGCACAGCGCTGTTTGCATCGCTCTGGAGCGGGCTCGAGACGATTCCGGGAGTGACGTTATACGGTCCCACGCCCTGTGACGCCCGCGCACCAACCGTCGCGTTCACGATGCGCGGCTCCGACTCGCACACCGTCGCGACGCGACTCGCGGCGGAGCAGGGCGTATTCGTGTCGAACGGGCACTTCTACGCGACGACCATTGCGGAGCGCTATGGGATCGGCAGCTCCGGATGGGTGCGCGCGGGCTGCGCGTGCTACACCACCGCCGAGGAAGTCGAGCGCCTCGTCGGCGGCGTGCGCGCTATTTCGGCTTAGCCGTCGCGGTCGTCGCGGGCTTCGCCGTGCTCACGAACGGCTTCTTCCGCGACACTTCCTTCTTTTCGAGCGCGGCGAGAAACGGCTCGTACACCGAGCCAGGGCTCCACAGCACCCAGCCATCGTAGCCGGCGTCGTACACTGCGCGTTTCTGCTCGAGCAGCTCCGGCGCGCCGTACTTTGGCGTCATCCCCTTGAGTGAGAACGCCTGCAGCCACGGCCGCACGTGATTGCCGGCGGTGATGCCGAGCTTGAGATCGCGCTCGTGCGCGCGATGGATCGCTGGATAGATGATCTTGTACGGCTGCGCATTCGGCTTCTCGACGCCGAACGAGCCGTGCGGATAGTGCGACGGGTACACCATCGGCAGCAGCACGTCACTGTGCGGTGCCAGCTCCTCCCACTGCTGCCCGATCTCCAATGCACCGGGGACGGTGGTTACGAGTCCGAAGATATCCGCGGTGCAGCGCGCGCCCGCCGCATGCACGCGTGGGCACGCGGTCGTGAAGAACTCGCCGAGCGCGTGCGACTTCGTCACGCCGTTCGCATCCTTGAACACCTGCTCGGGAAGACTCTTGTACGGCTCCGGAAAGCGGATGTAGTCGAACTGCACCTCGCCGAACCCGAGCTTCGCCATCTCGACGGCGACGCGTATGTTGTATTCCCAGATCGCGTGATCGTACGGATCCACCCACGTGAGCCCCTTCTTGTCGTGCCACGGCGTGCCGTCGGGCTTCCGGATCACATGCTGCGGATTGTTGCGCGCCGCGACCGAATCCTTGAACGTCACCATGCGCGCGATCGCCAGGATGTGATGCGCGTGCAGCGTGTCGAGCAGCTCCTTCAGATGCGGCACTTTCCCCGACTTGCCCGCGTTCCGCTTCACCATCGTGTCCGCGCTCTCGAAGTTGAGCCCGAACTCGTCCTTCATGTCGATCACGAACGCGTTGATCTCGGTCGAGTCCGCGATCTTGATCAGCTCCTGCATGCGCTTCGGGCTCTGCGACGCCCACCGGTTCACGTACAACGCGCGCACGATCTGCGAGTCGTCGGCAAAGCTCTTCGCGAGCGCGTCGGCCTTCGCGGGCTTGCTCTTCGCGGCGGAATCGGTGGAGATAGCGGCGACGGCGGGATGAGCCGTCTCCTGGGCGACGGCCGTACTTTTTCCTTCACCTGCGCCGCAGGCTGCGAGCGTCAGGAAAAGGAGGGGAATGCTGCGCATGTCGGGGAGGGTGCTCTGCTGAGGGTTGGAGGCGCGACGGTGCGACGCGGCCGCGGTAAACTACGACGAAGCTCCCGCTTCCGTCACAGACTATATTCCGCACCGAATGCCACGCTTCGCCGTCCACGCCGCCCTGGCCCTGTGGGTTTCCGCCTCCGCCTGCCGGCAGCCACATCGGACACCGCCGTCGGGCGAGTTTCTCGTTCTCGCCGGCGACTCGACCTTCTGGGTCCGCACGGGCGCCGAGGGCATCCACGCGCGCGGCTCCCCGCTCCATCTCGCGCGCTACCGCGGACGCTACTACGAGGTCTACATCACCGACGACGACCGCTCCTACACGGACGCGCTCATCGTCGGCCAGCAGATGTACCGCCGCGATCTCCTCAGCGACGACTCGGCCCTCGTCTTCGAAGACACCACCATCAGCCACATCGCGCGCTGGTATGGCAAAGCGCATCCGAGCGACCACCCGCTCGAGGAAGACGATGATCCGGACGCCGAGCCGCACGTCACCGCGCAGAGCGAGCTGAATACGGTCGCGCAGCACGGGCCCTATCTCTCCTACGAGTACAAGGCCGACCTCTCCGTCACCGGCAGCGAGGAGTGGCACACCGCCCGCCGCGGCGTCGTCGATCTCCGCGACGCCGCGGCGCCCACGGTCGGCGACATCTTCGGGACGAGCAATGGCCAGTACATCCTCCGCCGCGGGCGCACCCTCTTCGCCCAGGCGCGCGACTCGCTGCGCGCCTCGCACGACTCCACTTCGCACGAGGCCGCGCGTGCGATAGCCGACTTCCGCTTCGACGACGCGAGCTTCAACATCGCCGAGATCAACGGCGAGCCCGCGGTGAAGTTCTATGCGCCCGGGCACGGCGCGCGCGCCGGAGGATACGCGCTTCCGCTCCCCGCGATTCCCGTCTCCGCGCCGGGCTGGTGGGACGATGCGCGCGATGGGCTCCCGCTCGCCGCGGCGCAGTCGGGGATCGCCTGGAAGCACGCCAGCTATCGCGTCGTCGCTCGACCCACGCGCGACGACAGCGCGATGCTCTCGCTCGTCGACAGCGCCGGGCACGAATGGACGATCGCCGCGCTTCCCGCGCTGCCACGACGGATCTTCTGGGTCGACAGCGCGAGCGCCGACAGCGCCACGCGTCACGCCCTCGCGCGCGCCTTCGATGAGGCCGCCCTGTATTCGGACGACGTCCGCGCCGCTTCGGCGCCGCTGCCGCCCGCGCGCGCCCCGCGACTGCAACTGGTGGCTGTCACACACACACGGCAGCGCCTCCCCGCACGCCACACACGCATCACCGCGAGAGCCGAGCTATGATCGGTCCCCCGAAGACGCCACGGCAGTCCGAGGCGGTGATAGCCGACCTCATGATGCCACAGCACGCGAACGGACTTCGCATTCCGTCGGTGTTCGGCGGAGTGATCATGAGCATGGTCGATCGCTGCGCGGCGCTGAGTGCGATGCGGCACGCCGGCGGCCAGGCGACGACGCTCTCGATCGACAAGATCCTCTTCAAGGAGCCGATCTGGGTAGGCGAGCTCGTCGAAATCCGCTCGCGCGTGGTCTTCGTCGGGAGAACGTCGATGGCGGTGCTGGCGAACGTCTACGCGGAGAACATCGCGCTGGGCACCCGCCGCCACGCGAATGAGTGCTGGCTCACCTTCGTGCACCTCGGCCCGGACGGAAAGCCCGCCCCGGTGCCCCAACTCGCCCTCGAGACGGCGGAGGACCGGCTCCTCCACGAGGTCGCGGAGCGCCGGCGCGCGCAGTCGCTCGCCGAGCGACGCTGAGGCGGCGAGAGCGTCAGCGGGTCCCGTTCTCCGGCCACGAGCCCCTTTACAAGCGCGACGCGTTCTGCGAGGGTGAAACGGTTCGCAATGTCGACCAGTCGGCGGAGCGCGGGGTGATTCATCCAATAGGCACTGCGGCTCGTGGTCTACTCAAGTCCGAACGGCCGCCGACCGACACTCAGTAGGTGTCCGACTCCGCTTCACCCCACCCCGAGCTGACGTCCGGGCGTCCGTTCCGCAGGCTGTCCTCCTTGAGCGCTCCGGCGCTCGCGTTTGCGCTACTCGCGACTTACGCGCTCCTCCGGTGGGCGGCGAATTCCGGTGCGATCGGAACTCGCACGGCGGACATCGCCGATGCGCTCTGCTTCGCGGCCGCCGACTTCGCCGCCGTCATTTTGGCGACGCTCGCTGCGCGCTCGGTCTGGCTTGATCCCGCATCGAGGCGTGCATGGCTGCTCATCGTCGCAGCGGCCCTTTTCGATGCGACCGGCTCCAGCGTGTCGACGCTGAATGAGATCGTTCATCCCGGAACGTTGCTGCCGCTCTGGTCCAACGCGATCTTCGGCACCGCGTATCTGCTGACGTTCGCGGGGCTGCTCTCGTTCCCGATCGCGCCGCGCCGCCGCTCCGATCGCATCATGCTCTCGTTCGACATCGCGACGGTCGTGCTCAGCGCCACGATGATCCTCTGGTATTGGTGCATTCGCGTCGGCGCCTTCGAGTCGACGACGACGCTCACGGTCAAGGCGACCGTCGTGGGGTATCCCGCAGCCGACCTCGCCGCGCTCCTCATCGCCACGATTCTCCTCGTGCGCTCGACCGACGACCGGAGCCGCACGATCTTCGGCTACTTCGGCTTCGCCTACCTGCTCTCCTCGATCGCCGACTTCTGGTACGGCTATCTCGACATCAACGCGCTCACGTACCGACGCAACACCATCATCGATGTCTGCTGGCTCGGCGGCGTGCTGCTCCTGAGCTTCGCAGCAAGCTCGCAGTTTCGGCGCTCCCGCAAGGTGGACGATGTGCGTCGCGTTGCCGCCCGGTGGATGGCGGAGATCCCGCTCATCGCCATCGGGCTCGCGTTCGCGATGCTCTTTCTCGCGATGCGCGAAGATCGCGAGGGCGTCGAGGTACAGCTCGGCGTCGGCGCGCTGGTGATGACGGTGCTTGCCATCGCTCGCCAGCGTATCTCGGCGCGTGTCTCCGCGCGGCTGATGAACGAGCGGGCCACACGCGACGCCAGATTCCGCGCGCTCGTCCAGAACTCGAGCGATGTCGTCGTCCTCCTCGATGCGTCGCAGAGCGCGACCTACGTGAGCCCGGCCATCGAGGGAGTCCTCGGGCAGAGCACCGAGCACGGCATGGGACGGAGCTTCATCGAGTGGGTGGCCGTGGAGGATCGACCGGCAGCCGCCGACCTCCTCGCGCGCGTGGCGATGGTG
Source organism: Gemmatimonadaceae bacterium (assembly GCA_039935955.1). Taxonomy (GTDB): domain Bacteria; phylum Gemmatimonadota; class Gemmatimonadetes; order Gemmatimonadales; family Gemmatimonadaceae; genus FEN-1250. Next base: position 2,791 of record JBDTJH010000087.1, on the reverse strand, counting down.
CCTGGCGCCACGGAGCTTCTGCGCTGCCGCATGGTGCACGCGGACGGCACGATGCGCGCCATGGAGACGCTCGCGAGCAATCTGCTCGACGATCCCGCCGTCCGGGGAATCGTCCTCAACTCGCGCGACATTACCCAGCGCACGGCGCTCGAGGAGCAACTTCAGCACACGCAGAAGTTGGAAGTCGTCGGCCAGCTCGCCGGCGGCATCGCGCACGACTTCAACAATCTCCTGATGGTCATCGGCGCCAACGCCGAGTTCGTGCTGAGCGAGGACAGCGACCTTTGCGCACGGCGCGAGGCGGCCGAGGAGATCAAGGACACGACCAAGCGCGCGGCGGCGCTGACCAAACAGCTGCTCGCGTTCAGCCGGAGGCAGGAGGCACGGCCGGCCATCATCGACCCCAACGACATCGTCCGTCACGTCGAGCAGATGCTGTTACGCCTCATGCAGCATGCTGCCCACTTCCAGACGGATCTCACAGACACGCCGCTGACCATTGAAATCGATCCGGGTCAGCTCGAGCAGGCGCTGCTTAATCTCGCGGTGAATGCGCGCGACGCGATGCCGACGGGAGGAATGCTGCGCATGCAGACCCGCAGAGTGAAGTTGACCGAGTGCACGATCGCCGATCATGGTGTGCTCACGCCGGGGGACTACGCGGCCATCAGCGTCGAGGACGACGGCGCGGGAATGAGTGCCGAAGTGCGGAGCCGCATCTTCGAGCCGTTCTTCACGACCAAGCCCATTGGCTCCGGCACTGGACTTGGGCTCGCGATGGTCCTCGGCGTAATACAGCAGGCAGGCGGGCAGATTCAGGTCCGGAGCACGCAGGGGGAGGGTACCTGCATCACGCTCTTCCTTCCGATCATCGCCAACGCCGCGAAGCTGGCGACCGAGAGACCGCACCCGTCGCTGCTGTGCGGCAACGGTCGAATTCTCGTCGTCGATGATGAGGAAGGCGTGCGCACCGTGCTGCAGCGGCTGCTGCGCCGCATCGGCTACGAGGTCGATGCGGTCGGCGACGCGGATACGGCGCTCGCGATGCTGGCGGTGTCCCCGCTGCGCTTCGATCTGGTGCTCTCGGACATCCTCATGCCGGAGAAGACCGGGCTCGAGCTCGCGATGGAGCTGCTCGACGCGAACGTCCCGGTCGCCATCGTGCTGATGACGGGATTCGCCGACATCGCCACCGTGCGCGAGGCAACGGAAGTCCGCCGGCTCCCCGTACTTCGGAAGCCATTCGAGGTGGACCAGCTCGCCGCGATCATCGAGGAGACGCTCTCCCGCAGAACCGCGGCGGAGCGCATCGACTGACGATGCCCCTTGCTGTGCCCACGTCGCGACACGCAACATTACCTCGATGAAGAACTCCTTCACTCTCGCCGATGCAAATCGGACCCTGCCGCTCGTGAGCCGCATCGTGCGCGACCTCGTCACCCGCTATCCGGCGTGGCGCGATCTCGTGGAGGAGTACGAGGTGCTGACCGCGAATCAGCACGCCGAGTCGCCCGATCCGCGGCTGGCACAGCTCGAGCGCCAAGTGACGGCTCTCGCCCGCGAGATCGACGGCTACATTCACGAAGTGACGGAGCTCGGCGCCGAGGTTCGCAGTCCGCTCGACTCGGGGCTCGTCGATTTTCCGGGAACGCACGACGGGCGCTCCCTCTTTTATTGCTGGAAGCTCGGCGAAGACGCAATCGAGCACTGGCACGAGCGCGACGGCGGATTCGCCGGCCGCCAATCGATCGACGCACTGGAGTTCGCAGACAGATGAGCGTGAGCACTCGCAGCTATACGTCGCCCGACGGCGTCGACTGGATCGTGCTGGTGATGCTTCCCGGCGCGACCAACGCGATGATCGTGTTCGAGCACCCCGATGGCGGAAGCTCGCGTCGCGATCGCTATAACTGGGTGAACATCGCCGGCGCCGCCGCGCGAAACGTGACGTCGCGTGCGGATGCCACCGCAGTGTTGCGCGAGCTGACCGACCTGCAGATCGCGCTGCTCTTTCGACGCTCGATGCCGATCAGCGCCGGGGCGAACTAGCAGGATCTTCGGTGGCGTGCCCCGCGGGCGCGTCGATGTGCGCGTCGGCGAAGGGAATCTCGATCTCCATTCCGTCGCGCGCGAGCACGACCTCGCCGAATTCCTCGCGCGCCTCGCGCAACAGCTCCCCCGGATCGCGCGAGTAGCGCGCCGAGAAGTGCGTGAGCGCGAGACGCCGCACTCCGGCCGCCGCCGCGACGCGCGCGGCCTCGCGCGCGGTGGAATGCCCCGTCTCCGTTGCGCGCACGGCCTCCTCGTCGGCGAACGTCGCCTCGTGGATGAGCAGATCCGCCCCGCGCGCGGCCTCCACCGTCGCCTCGCTCGGCCGCGCGTCGCCCGAGATCGCGAGCGTGCGTCCCGAGCGCGCCGGTCCGACGAGCACGCTCGGCGCGATGACCCGTCCGTCGTCGAGCGTCACGCTCTCGCCCTTGTGGATCTTCCCCCACAGCGGGCCTTCGGGGATGCCGAGTGAGCGCGCGAGGTCGGGATCGAAGCGGCCTTTCCGGTCTTCCTCGACGAGCGTGTAGCCCATCGAGCCCTCGCTCGAGTGCTCCGTGGCGAACGGAATGATCGCGTAGCCATCGCGCTGGAGACGCTGTCCCGACGCGACCTCGATGATGTCGACCGGGAAACCGACGCGGTCGACGCCGAAGTGCGCGGCGCCCTTGAGCACGCGCGCCGCTCCGCGCGGCCCGAACATCCGCATGGGCTCCGTGCGTCCCTGCAGCGCGAGTGTGCGAAA
>JBDTJH010000086.1:0-20938 GCA_039935955.1 Gemmatimonadaceae bacterium | reverse complement strand
GAAAGAAGAGACACTGCGCCTGGATACTCGTGGTGCACCGCCGGACACGCTCCGGCGTCGCGGCGTCGCCGAGCAGGTCGCCGACGACGCCGGAGAGAAACTCGATGCGCGGCATGATCGCCGCCCGCACGTACGATCGCGCCACGGTCGTCGGATTCGACATCTCGTGCTTGAGCAGCTGATAGATCCAGCCGCGATTGTCGGATCGCACGATGCGCGGCAGATACTCGCGCACGTAGTGGCGCAGGCACTCCTCCGGCGTGTGTCCCTCGCGCGAGAGGATCGTTTCCGCGTTCACCTTCTGCGCGAAGCGGAGCCCCATCTCCAGCACCTGCTCGTACAGCCCGAGCTTGTCCCCGAAGTGGTAGCTCACCGCGGCGAGATTCGCCTGCGCCTCGCGCGTGATGTCGCGAACCGTCACCTTCGCGAAACCGCGCTCCGAGAAGAGCCTCGTCGCAGCGTCGAGGATCCGCTGGTGGGTGTCCGCCGCGCGCACCGGGGCCGTCACAGCGTGCGCCGGAAGAGCAGCGTCGCCAGCGTCATCGAGACGAGAGAGAAGAGCACGAGGTAGAGCAGGTCGTAGCCGATCGCGCCGAAGCCGGTGTTCTTGAGCACGAGCGATTTGAGCGCGTGCACGGCGTACGTGAATGGATCGACCTTCGAGATCACCCGCAGCCAGCCCGGGAACGCCTGCGTCGGGTAGACGGCGCCGCTCGGGAAGTAGAGAAAGGTGTTGAGCACACCGAAGGTCGCGCGCGGAATGAGCGGGTCGTTCACGCGCACCATGAACAGGAACATCATGCTCACCAGCGCGACTGCCGTCACCACGATCACCACGAACAGCCGCACGAGGCGAAGCGGGTCGAACGGTTTCGGCACGCCGGCGATCAGCGAGCCGATCGTCATCAGCACGAGCCCCGCCAGCACGGCCTTGATCGCCCCCGAGAGATTGAAGCCGAGGATGAGCTCGAGCCGCGTGATCGGCGTGACGAGATAGCCCTCGTGCAGCCCGCGCGCCTTGTCGTCGACGAAGATGATCCCGCCGCCGATCATCACCATCATGAAGATCGACATCACGATAGAGCCCGGCAGCAGATACTGGATGTAAGGGACGTACGGATACATCTCGACGACATCGAGGGTCGTCTGCTGCGTGACACGGTCCTGCGCGGCTGCGGGCTGGTTGTAGGCCGCGATCAGCGACGAGTATGCGCCGGCGAGGCTCGCGCTCACGAAGTTGTCGGTGTTGTCCTCGATGAGCGCGACGCGCGGCGCATCGCCTGTGAGCTCGCGCCGCGAGAAGTCCGGCGGGATCGCCAGCACGCCATTGAGATGCCCGTTGCGGAGATCGCCCAGTGCCGTGCCCAGGTCGTTGTACATGAGCGGCGTGAAGGTGTTCGCATTCGCCGCCACCGCGTTCGACAGCTCGTGCAGCCGCACCGCGGGAACGCCGTGGTCCTGATCGACGAGCCCGACCTTGAGATGCTTGACCTGGCCGCCGAAGGCGTAGCCGAGGACGACGAGCTGGACGATCGGCAGGAGGAGCGACATCACGATCAGCATCGGGCTGCGGTTGAAGCGTCGCAGCTCGCGTTCGATGATTGCCCATGTTCTGTGCATCGCGCTCTCCTATCGGCCGCGGGTGACCATGACGGACCGGTCCGCCGCGGATGGCTCCTGCAGTGCGTCGCGCAGATCCCGCCCCGTGTAGTGCACGAAGACATCGTCGAGCGTGGTGCTCTGCACTGCGAGTGAGAGCACGCGCACGCCGGCTTCGGCGGCGGTGGCCATGAGCGCGGTGGTCGTCTCGGGGCCGTTGTCCGTCGCGATGCGCGCTGTGTGCGCATCGCCCGTCACGCGCTCGACGCCGGCGAGCGACTCGAGCCGCTGGTGCCAGTCCGCAGGGGCGTTGCCGAAGCTCGCCTCGATGGTGTTCGTCCCGGGGATCGATGCCTTGAGCCGGATCGGCGAGTCGAGCGCCATGAGATGCCCGTGGTCGACGATGGCGATGCGATCGCACCACGTGTCCGCCTCGTCCATGTAGTGCGTCGTCAACAGGACCGTGAGCGCGTACTGCTCCTTCATCTTCCGCACCATCTCCCACACCGAGGCGCGCGAAACGGGATCGAGCCCGGTCGTTGGCTCATCGAGGAAGAGCACGCGCGGATTGTGCACGAGCCCGCGCGCGATCTCGACGCGCCGTCGCATCCCCCCCGAGAGCTTCTTCACCTGCTCCTTCGCCCACTTCGTGAGCTCCACCTGCTCGAGCAGCCCCGCGATCAGCGTGTTCCGCTTCTCGCGAGGAACGCCGTAGAGCTTCGCGAAGATGAGCAGATTCTCGTAGACGCTGAGCTCGAGATCGCTCGTGAGCGCCTGCGGGATGACGCCGATCACCTTTCGCACGCCGTTCGGATCCATGCTGACATCGATGCCATCGACGAATGCGGAGCCACTCGTCGGGGGGATGAGCGTCGTGAGCATGCGGATGAGCGTCGACTTCCCCGCGCCGTTGGGCCCGAGGAGTCCGAAGACCTCCCCCTGCTCGACGACGAAGGAGATGTCGTCGACCGCGGTGAAGTCGCCGAATTTCTTGACGATGTGCCTGACGTCGATCGCTGCCGGCATCACGACACTGGGAGCAGTACGTAGGCGGTCATCCCGGTCGCAAGGCGGCGGTTCTTGTTGTCGACGCGCAGGCGGATCTCGAACGTCTTGATGTCGCGCTTGGTGCGGCTCACATCGCGCTGCGTCGCGAAGCCGGCGTCGACGCCTCGGAAGAAGACCGTGCCGTCGACCGTCTCGCCCGAAGGAAGCTTCACCTCGAGATGATCGCCGAGCTTGATGCGCCCGATATAGCTCTCCTCGACGTCGGCGCGGATCCAGAGATCATCGGGATTGATCAGCGTCATGATCGGCGCGCCGGCGGCGACGACCTCGCCCGCGCGCACGGCGCGAACGTCGACCACGCCGTTGATCGGCGAATGGATCTCGGTGTAGCCGAGCCGGACGTCGGCCTTTGCGGTCTGGGCGGCGGCCGCGGCGCGCTGCTGCTGCGCACCAACCAGCGCGCTCCGCTTCATCGACACCTGCTCGGCCTGTCCGCGCGCGAGTTCGAGCGACGCGCGCTGCGCGTCCGCCTGTCTGTCCGCGGCCTCGGCCTTTGCCTTGGCGACGAGGAGCTCGGTGTGTTGCTGGTCGACGTTCTGCTGGGATATCGCGCCGCTCTTGAGAAGCGCCGCGTACCTGTCGTAATTGGCTTGGGCGTTGGCGAGATCAGCCGCGGCCTGCGCACGCTGTGCCTCGGCACTCGCCACCGTCGCCTCAGCCTGGCGCACCTGCTGCGTCATCTGCTGCTCCTGGTAGCGCACGGCAGATTCGGTTTCGCGTACCTCGGTGGCCATTCCTGCGGCGCTGTGGGCGTAGTAGGCCTGGTCGGCAACTAGCTCGCCGGCGGAGATCACGGCGAGGAGCTCCCCGGCGGAGACGGAGTCGCCTTCGTTGACGAGCAGCTTGGAAACCAGGCCGCTCACCTGCGGGCTCACGATGACGTCGTTGGTGGTGACGATGCCGGTGAGGACGAGCGGCTTGGCGGGTGCGAAGATGGCGTATACGATGCCGAGGACGGCGACTGCGGTGGCACCGACGAGGATGAGGCGCTTGCGAGTCATAGGGTCGATGTGCGAGTTCTTCGGCGCGTAGACGCGTATTCAAACAAGTGTATGAATCAGCTGTTTGAATGTCAATGCTCCACTGCGCCAGAGGGGCGCTTACCTTGCTCGCGAGAAGTGATCGACCAACCGGGAAGACCATGGACAAGCAGGCACAGCAGCATCGTCAGCGCTCGTGAGAGGCGGGATCCGAGCCGAGTCGTACGACTCGAGATTGTCGGTCGTCCTCTCCGTCGTGGCCGGTTGGGCCATCGGAATCGCTCTGCAGTTCTACCCGACGCTCGTGTCAGGATTCAGCCGAGTGCAGGGGGACCGAGCCGATGCACGGCTGAATAACTACATCCTCGAGCACGGCTACCGGTGGCTTACGGGGATGCCGGGGCACGAGCGCTTCTGGAGCCCGCCGGTGTTCTATCCGGTCGCGAACACTGCGGCATATTCGGACGTGCTGCTCGGTGTCGCGCCGCTCTACTGGCCGCTGCGTCTCGCGGGACTCGCCCCCGACAGTGCCTTCCAAAGCTGGATGCTCGCGCTCGCGACGCTGAACTTCGCGTCCGCATTCATCCTCTTCTGGCGCGGCTTTCGATGCCGACCGCTCGCGTCGGCGGTTGGAGCGGTAGTCCTCTCGTTCGCCGCGATGCGCACGTCGCAGGTAATGCACGCGCAGCTCATTGCGCACTGCTACATCGTGCTCGCGATCTTCGCGCTGCTGCGCGTGTTCGAGCCGGAGCCCGAGCTGCGCGCGGGCGTCACGATCGTGGAGCGCCGCACGGTGTGGATTTTCGCGCTTGCGGCCGCGTGCGTCGCGCAGCTCTACTCGAGCTTCTACTACGGCTGGTTCCTCTGCTTTGCGCTTCTCATCGCCGCGCTCTGGTCGCTCGTGCTTCCGGGCGCGCGACGACGGCTCGTGCTCGCCGCCCGCACGAACGCGCGCGCCCTCGGCGCCGCAACGGCACTCGGGGCCCTCGCCCTCGCGCCACTCGCCACGCACTATCTCAGCGCCGAGCGGGAGATTGGGGCGCGGAGCTTTGCGATGGTCGAGCCGCTGCTTCCGCGCGTAGAGTCATGGGCGTATCTGGGCAGCCACAGCTGGCTTTACGGATGGCTCGCATCGAACGAGATCTTCCGCGCGCTCCCTCTCGAGCATGAGCACCGCCTTGGTATCGGCGTCGCCACCGCGCTCCTCGCTGCCTTCGGCCTCTGGCGCGCGCGACGGCGGCCATCCGTGCAGTGGATGGTCCTCGTACCGCTGACGATGGCGGTGCTCGCCACCGAGTGGCCTGGCGGCTTCACGCTCTGGCGCGCGGTGTATCTGGTAGTGCCGGGCGCCGACGCGCTCCGTGCCGTCTCGCGCATAGCTGTCGCGATACTGTTCCCCGCATCGCTCGGCGTCGCGCTCCTGATCAACGCGATCTCCCGCGCGCGACGCGTCCCGCCGTCGCGCGCGGCGGTGCAGATTCGGCGCCGCGATCAGCGCCGGCGCGCGCTCGCGGTCGTCGCGATAATCGCGGTGGTCGTGGCCGAGCAGGTGACGCACCCGCGATCGTACGACAAGCTCGAGGCGAGAGAGCGCGTCGCGAGCGTGGCCGCTGGTATTGGTGCGTCGTGCGATGCGTTTCTCTACTCGACGATTGGTGGTGACGACGATCCGTGGAGCTATCAGGCGGATGCGATGTGGGCGTCGATGGAGCACGGGGTGCCGACTATCAACGGCTACTCGGGAGGTGAGCCGCCGGGGTGGAGCTTCGAGGACATTCGCGTGCGGAGTGCTGAGCAGGAAAGCGTGATCGTTGTTGCGCTCGCCAGGTGGGAGGAGAGGCGGAAGCTGGTTGCGGCGCGTGTCTGCCGTGTGCGCACGCCAGGCTAGCGCGATTGACAGCACCGTGAGCTGCTCGGAAACTGGAGACATGCCGAATGATCGGAACCAACCTCCGGTACGAACGAAGGCCCGCTTTCCCTTCGCGACCCTTCTCGGCGCGCTCATTCCTGCTCTCGTCGCGACTGCCGTCGTGGTGTACATCTCGACACGGATTTCGAATCGCGCGCCCGCGGCTCGTGCCGACGGCCTCGTGCTCGTGACGCTGTCGCAGAAGGATGCTGCCTTCCGACCGATTCCCGCGAGCGCTGGCGGCGCTACGGGCGAGGTTCTCTATACCCCGACGGGCGCCGCGCTTCGCCTCCAGCTTCGCGCGCGTGGGCTCACCCCCGCTCGTCGCTACGTGTTGGAGATGCAAGTCGACAGGGCGATCTATACTGTCGCGAGCTACGCGCCCGGCGCGGACGGTGGACTGTCCATCGATACGACTATTTCGCGTTTCGAGGAAGGCGTCTGCGTCGGCAACAACTACGATGAGCCGCACTCGGTGTCGGGAGCACACGTCATCAAGTTCTGGGTGAAGCGCGATGGCTCCCCTGTAGCGGGAAGGATGCCCGGCGTCGTGTCGTCGGTCGCTGGCTCCCAGCTTCCTTGCCACGGCAATGGTGACGGCAACTACGACTATGTGCTGCTCGAAAATGGACCTGCGCATTTCACCGGTTCCACCGCACCCCTGCACGACAGCACGCGATAGTCGCTCGGCCTCCCTCGGCCTTATCACTCCTTGTAGAACAGATGCATCGCCTCATGCCTTGGTTCGATGCCGTGATCCCACGAGTCGCCCGGAAGAAGCGGGAAGAGCTCGTACGACTTCGAGCGAAGTCGTACGAAGCCGGCGCCAGCGAAATCGTTTGCGGAGACGTGATACCAATCAGGTCCAGTCGCGTCGTCCCAGAACAGAAGCGTTCCGGGCGGAGCACCGTGCATGAGCGAGAGGTTGTGCTGCCGATCGCTCGTCCAGTGCAACGTTTCCCATGGATCCCATCCGAAGAGAATCGGGACGTAGGGACGACTCCACGCGAGCTCCCGCACCGGGCGCGGATGAGCGAGAAACCATTGATAACTGTCGTCGATCGCCCAAGACGCGCGTGATCCTTCCTGTCCATCGACATACGTCAGCGCATACCATCCGGATCTCAGCAGCACCAGCGCGGTGAGCAGTGCGATGACGGGCTGCCGAACGCGCGCGGCGCCGATCTGCTCCAGCATCCAAGACAGCGCGCCCGCCAACACGTTCCAGCCGGCAAGCGTGATCAGCGCGATCGCGGGAGCGGTGCAGGTGATGTAGCGCGGGAAGCCTTCGGTGTTCATCAGCCCCTTCGCCCACATCGTCGAGTGCAGGAGGAAGATGACGAGCACGAGCGACGGCAGCTGCAGCGCCCGTCGCCGAATCAGAAGCGCCGCCATCCCGACGACGAAAACGCGCCAGAGCTGCGGACCCAAAATCTCCCAGCGCATGTTCCAATAGAGCCAGAAGGAACCGTGGCTCGCGGTCGCGCTGGTCAGCGTCCAGGGCGCGTTGTGCCGGATCCAAAGCGGATCGCGCGTGATCGCGAGTGCAGCCAGCCACCACACCACCATTCCGGTTGCGAGCGGGAACGTCGATGGTATCCGACGCCACCATGCGCCCGACAGTCGGCTGTCGACCACAATCCACACCCCCCAAAGGGCGACCAAGAAAGGGCCCTCGGGTCGCGCCAAGGGGAGGAGCGATGCGAGGACTGCACCCGCTCGAATCCGTCCTTCGAGATGCAGCCGCAAGGCGACGATGAGCACGAGGCCGAACAGCGGCTCCGTCATCGTCTCCGGCGCCACGCCCAGAAATGTCGGCTGGAGAAACAGCAGTGGGATCACGAGCGCCGGCCGCTCGAACCGCAACAGCATCGCGACGCGCCAACATTGCCAGGCGGCCGCAAGAGAGACGCCGACCGTAAAGAGCTTCGCGGCTCTGTATCCGAGCGCCGCCGGCAGCGAATAGATCAGCGTGAAGAGAGGTCGACCCCAGACGTCGACCAGCAGGGAGTGATGTCCGGACCGCCACGCCCACTGCGCCTCGAGAAAGTGCGTCCCCCCGTCGGCGGACGAGCTGTCGGGATACACCATCACGAGTGCGATGGCCACCGCACTGAAAAAGGCCAACCAGAGCGCGGGCTGCCACTCGAGTCTGCGTCGGGACGCTGCCTCGCGAATCACCTTCGCTGCGGAGAATGCCAAGAAGCCACCTGGAGCCCTCGCAATGGTCGAGGACATGAGACTACCGCGCGACGGGCACCGAATCGGTGGAGTGTAGCACGTAGTCGAAGTTTCCATCGCCATTGCCGCCGCACGGAAGCGCGCTTCGTGAGCCGAGCATGTCGTTGCCACTCGCGCCATTCGCCGAGCCGTCGCTCTTCACTGCGACGCGCAAAAAAATCGCGGACGCGAGCAACCTGCGCGACGGATCCTCGGCGCCCACGCACTGGCGATTCATGAGCGACGTCTCGACGCCGTGCACGCCGAGTGATCCATCCGCGCCAGCGCGGCGGCTGGAGATCGCATACTCCTTTCCGTCGGCCGCGGTGAGCAGAACGCGATATGCACGCCCCGGGCGCAGATGTGTCGCGAAGAGGTACCAGTCGATGGCACCGTCGACATCCAAATAGCTGAAGGTGCCCGTCGGCAAATCACGTGTGCCTGCTCCCAACGCCTCGAGCTGCAGCGTGCTGTAGCCCGTGAGGTTCGGCACGATCGTTACCGGCCTCATCGCCTGCGGTTCGCTGTCGGAGCGACACGCGGCGATCGCGACCGATAGCCCCAGCGCGCGCGCGGCGCGCAGCGCGAGCATCACAACTCGCCCGCCGCCGCCGACATCGCGTGTGCACCGATCGGCTCGGCCGACGACATCGCCTCCGTCAGCTCTTCCACGTGATGCGCTCCGACCCGCCCGCTCCACGACATGCGCACGAGACCGTGGCGAATCGAGTAGCCCGCGACCAGCCAGTAGCCCGCGGCGAAAAGAATCAGAAACGGCGTCGCGCCGTATTCGTGCGTCGCGAACGCGTACGCGAGCCCCACCGTGGTGTAGATCGCCATCGCGAGCTCGACGAATACCGTCCAGCTGAATCGGCTCTGATACTGCAACTGATGCCAGCGCTGGCCGCGGCGAGTGAGATCGTACTTCGGCGTGCGGATGAAGCCCGACTTGATCCCGAGCCACGCCTCCAGCGCCGCCTTTGCGTTGTTGACGCTCAACCCGATGGACTGCGCCAGAAACGCCGGGAAGTACGCCATCCGCCGCAGCCAATCCCGGTGCAGCGCATGCTCGGCCTCGGCGTGATACGAGTACGTGCCGAAGAGTGAGAAGATGAAGTAGGCCGAGATGGGCCACGCGATGCGGACGTTGCTCTGGTGCGCGATGACGACGACGAGAGGGTTGATGATCCCGATGAGCAGGAGCACCGGATACGTGCTGTTGGAGAGCAGATGCAACGCACCCTGCAGCTTGATCCATGGCGACAGCTTCGAGCGCAGGAGAGCGGGGAGCATCTTCTTCGCGGTTTCCTGCGTGCCCTTCGTCCAGCGGAACTGTTGCGCCTTGAGGCCGTGGATGTCCGCCGGGATTTCGGACGGGCAGACGACGCTCGGCACGTACGCGATGTGCCACCCGGCGAGCTGGGCGCGATAGCTGAGGTCGAGATCCTCGGTGATCGTATCGTGCTCCCAGCCGCCCGCGTCGGCGATGCACTGCGTGCGCAACATCGTCCCCGTGCCGTTGAAGCCGAGGAGGAGCCCGCCGAAGGCGCGGCCGGGCTGCTCGATGGCGAACTGCGCGTCGAGGCCGAGCACCGTCGCGCGCGTGAGTGTGGAGTATTCCTCGTTCAAATACCCCCAGCGCGCCTGCGCGATGCCGACCTTCGGATCGCGCATGTGCGGAAGCATCGCGCGAATGAAGTCGGGCGGAATGACGAAGTCCGCGTCGAACAGCGCGATATACTCGGCCGTGATCTTCGTCAGCCCGTTCTCGAGTGCGCCACTTTTGAATCCCTCGCGATCGGTGCGATGGATGTGCGTGATGTCGAAGCCCTGGGCGCGATAGCGGTTCACGAGGCTGCGGGCGAGCTCCTTGGTGTCGTCGGTGGAGTCGTCGAGCAGCTGGATGGAGAGGAGCGTGCGTGGATAGTCGAGCTCGGTCGCCGAGCGAAGGAGTCGCGCGAGAACGTAGCGCTCGTTGTAGATCGGCAACTGGAGGACGACGCGCGGCAGCTCGTCATTCGACAACGCGGGCGGATGATCGAGCCAGCGCGCGCGGTTGCGGCGGTAGAACGTGACGAGGACGTAGCGATTCAGGCTGACGAGCGAAAGAAGCAGAAGCGCGATGCCGTAGACGACGAGAACAATACGAGGAAGCATTAGCTCGACGGCGGAGGGATGACCGAGAATCCGGTGTCGGCGTTCTCGGCGAGATTTGGCAGGTGAACTATTGCACAGGGCGAGCCGGGAAAGCGCAAAGTCATGTGCTTGCTTGCGGCGTGGCGAAAAAATTTCTTGATACGTGGCGCTGTGATTCAGATCGCAATTCGGGAGGGCGATTGCTGCGACCGACTCGCAAGTAAACGGCTCATTCTCGAGAGACCCCCCCGCACTCGCGCCCTCGTCACCGGCGGCGCTGGTGAGGTTTCACCGATACGTCGCGGACTGCCTACGTTCCTGGGGCGTTCGCCGTGGCGTAGCTTCCCCGTCGAACGTGCGCTCATTCACAGGAGGCTTGTGTACGACTTCGAACTGTCGCCGCGACGATTGCTGGCTCTGGCGTTTCTTGCGCTCGCGGTTTCTTCGCCGCCGCCGGTGCGTGCGCAGGCGAAGGCGATCGACTACGACGCGCTGCGTGGTGAGACCGTGCGTGCGATGTCCGAGTATCTGCGGATCAACACGACGAATCCTCCGGGAAACGAGCTCGCAACGGCGAAGTGGCTGAAGGCTTTTCTCGCGAAGGAGGGGATCGAGGGGGAGATCCTCGATACGGCGGAGCTCGGAACGGGGCGCGCGAATTTCTATGCGCGGCTCAAGGGCGATGGGTCGCAGAAGGCGATCGCGCTCGTGCATCACATGGATGTCGTGCCGTCGAACCCGGAGCTGTGGGCGGTACCGCCGTTCTCGGGCACGGTGAAAGACGGCTACGTGTGGGGGCGTGGCGCGCTCGACATGAAGAGCGAGGGAATCATCCATCTCATGTCGATGGTCGCGCTCAAGCGTGCGGGGGTGCATCTCACGCGCGAGCACGGCGTGGTGAAATGGTTCGCGGTTGGCGTCGCGTAGAAACGCGCGTGGTGGTTGAGCTGGTCGTGCATGGAACGACGGCGCACGGCTCGATTCCACGCGCGGATAATCCGGTGCCGAGGCTGGCGCGCGCGGTGGCGCGCGCTGCGGCGTGGCAAACGCCGGTCAAACTTTTGCCGGCGGTCGATCGATTTTTCAAGGCGCAGGCGACGCTGGAGAGCGGCCAGCGTCGTGCGTGGCTCGCCAACGCGCAGGCGGCGCTGGCGACGCCGAAAGGACGCGCGTACATCCTCAGCGATCCGTTTCGCAATGCGATCGTGCGGAACACCGTCGTACCCACGGTGCTCAGCGGATCGAACCGGACGAACATCATTCCGCCGGTCGCATCGGCGGAGCTGGACATCCGGTTGATGCCCGACCAGGACACCACGGAGTTCAAGCGCGACCTGGCGCGCGTGATCGGCGACACGAGCGTGCACATCGAGACGATGCCGGGCGTCATGCCCAGCTACAGCGCGGACATCAACAGCGCGCTCGTGCATGCGGTGGAGGGGCAAATTCACGAAATGCTCCCCGGCGTTCCGGTGACGACGCCGCTCGCGGCGGGCGCGACGGACCGTCCGACGTACAGCCACGCGGGGATTCAGGCGTATGGACTCGACCCGTACATCACCGAAAACAGCGAGGCGGCGCGAGGCGTCCACGGCGTCGATGAACGGCTCTCGATCGCCAACATCGAGTTCGGATTGAAGCTCATCACGGGAGTCATTCTGCGGATGCAGTAAGCTCGACGGCCGACGGAAGAGTCGCGGTGTCGCTGAAAAACTTTTCTGTAACGGGCGTCAGAGTGGCTTCTCCCTATTGCATCCTTCGCGGCTCCCTATACCTTCCGCCTTCGATGGATGCGTTCTGAAGAGGATGAACGAGATCCTTTCACCACTCCGGAGAAATGTCGATGGCCACAAAAAAGAAAGCCGCAAAGAAGTCGGGCGCGAAAAAGGCGACCAAGAAGAAGACGACGGTGAAGAAGGCCGCGAAGAAGGCCGCACCGAAGAAGAAGCGCACGCCGAACGCGGCGTTCATGAAGCCGATGCAGCCTGACGAGGCGCTCGCCGCAGTCGTCGGCTCCGGTCCGCTCCCGCGCACGGAGATCACGAAGAAGCTCTGGCAGTACATCAAGAAGAACGGCCTGCAGGATGCGAAGGTCCGTCGCAACATCAACGCCGATGACAAGCTTCTGAAAGTGTTCGGCGGCAAGAAGCAGGTTTCGATGTTCGAGATGACGAAGCTCGTCAACAAGCACATCAAGTAACGCTCCCAGCTCGCGAGTTTAGGTGGAGGGGGCGCTCTGGATTCGGGGCGCCCCCTCGCTGCACCAGTCCCCTCAGCTTCCAGTGCAGTGGCAGCCAAGAAGAAACGCAGCACCAGCACCCCCGCCAAAAGGTCCGTCGTCGCCGCCGCCAGGAAATCGAAGGGCGCGCGCGAGCCGATGCTCACGCGCGAATCCGCGATGTCGCTCCTCAGCGCCGTGGCGATCTTTCTCTTCATCCGCGTCTTCTTCATCGCGGCGTACCACATCCCGTCCGAGAGCATGGAGCCCACACTCCTCATCGCCGATTTTCTCTTCGTCGATGAGGTCTCGTATGGCGCGCACATCCCGTTCACGAATCTCAAGATGCCCGGCTTCACGTCGCCGAAGCGCGGGAGCGTCGTCGTCTACGAGTCCCCGGTGCAGCGGTGTGTCCCTACCCTGAGCGACTGCCCGTACATCGTCGGTGACGACCCCACGCCCATCGTCGTGAAGCGCGTCGTCGCCGTCGCCGGCGATACGGTCTACATGCGGAAGGGGATGGTGTACATCGACGGCATCGCGCAGCGGCAGGGCTTCGGTGCGATCACCGATCCGCTCGCGCAGAATGACTCCTCGCCGTACTTTGGCTGGCAGCATCAATTCGAGGTGAAGGGCTCGCGCTTCGGCACGCCGCCCGCGCGGCCGACGCACGATGACTGGGGCCCGCTTCTCGTACCGCCGAAGCATCTGCTCGGGCTCGGTGACAATCGCTACCGCTCGCTCGACGGTCGCTACTACGGCTTCGCGCCGCTCGCGAACGTACGCGGCCGGCCGCTGTTCATCTATTTCTCCTTCGATCTGCAGGACTGGCGCTTCCGCTGGAATCGTTTCTTCAAGATCATCCGCTAGCACCTCCCCACTCGCCGGATCACGATGACGGCAGCCGCTCCGCCCAAACGCGCCCTGCTGCGCGACCTGACGCTCTTCGGAACGGTCGCACTCGTCGCCGGCAACATGCTCGGCACCTCGCTCTACACGCTTCCCGCATCGGTGGCCTCGGTGGCGGGGCCGATCGGGCTAGTGTCCTGGGTCATCACCGCCGCGGGATTTTTCCTCCTCGCGCTTCTCTATTCGGAGCTCGGCCCGCGCTACCCGCGCACCGGCGGACCGTACGTCTTCGCGCGCGAAGCCTTTGGTGAATACGCCGGCTTTCAGACGGTCTGGATGTACTGGCTCAGCGCCGTCGTCGGCAACGCGGCCATCGTCACCGGCGCGATCGGCTACGCGGTGAGCTTCTCGCCCCGTCTCGCGAACAGCCATCTGCTGCAGTTCGCGCTTGCGCAGGGCATCGTCTGGCTCCTCTGCGGCGTCAACATCCTCGGCGTCAAACAGAGCGCGCGCGTGCAGAAGTCGATTCTGCTCATCAACATCGTCCCGCTCGTCCTCCTCTCCCTCGCGCTCTTCAAGTTCAACCCCGCGAACCTCCACCCCTTTCACCCGAAAGGGACATGGACTCCCGTCGCCGCCGGCTCCGCGCTGATGGTCTGGGCGTACGCCGGCATCGAGTCGGCGACGGTGCCCGCCGAGGAAATGCAGACGCCGCAGCGGACAATTCGCCTCGGCACGCTGCTCGGCTACGGTCTGGCGACGCTCATCTTTCTCCTCTCGGCGGTCGCGGTGATCGGCGCGCTGCCGAACGACGTCATCGCCTCGTCGGCGCGGCCGCTCGAGCTCGCGGTTCGCGAGACGCTCGGCGAGTGGCCGGCGGTCGCCGTGAGCATAGCGGCGATCGGCGCGTCGATCGGCGTGCTCAATGGCTGGATTCTCATGGCCGGCCGCATCCCGTTCAGCGCAGCGCAGGACGGACTCTTCTTCTCGGCCTTCGCGCGCATCCATCCGAAGTTCGGCACGCCGTACGTGGCGCTGATCGGCGGCTGCGTGATCACGAGCGCGATGCTGATGCTGTACTTCATACCCGGCAGCTCGCTCCTCGGAGTCTTCAACTTCACGGTGCTTCTGGCCAATCTCGGAACGCTCTTCCCCTACATCTACAACTCGGCGGCGGCGCTCATGTTGGCGCGGCGCGATCGCGAGCGGTTCACGATGAAGGAGCAGCGCAAGACGTCGCTGCTCGCCCTCGTCTGCTTCTTCTTCCTGGTGTGGACGACGTGGGGTGTGGGGGCCGAGGTCGTGTTTTACGGATTCCTCGTGCTGCTGCTCGGAACGCCGCTGTATATCTGGTTCAAGACGCGCCTGCCGGCCGCGGCCTGAGGAACCGGCGTGCCGCAGGTGGGCCAGCGACCCTAACGCCCTGCTCGCCTTTTTTGGGCTCGCGCTAGGGCGTCACGAGGGCGGTCCGCCGACGCAGGAATCAGCAACCCCGCACGACCTCGCGCGTCTATAGCCTGATGACGCGCCCACTCCCGCGCTGGCTTCCCACCTCCCTCGCGGGTCCGACGCAGGGACTGTGCGCCGCGACGATCCTCTTTCTGCTGTTCGCGCACCCGTTCACGCCGCGGGACGCGCTCATCGCGGACATCCTGCTCGTCGTGCAGATCGCCGGCGCGGTGGCCGTCGCCGCCGTGGCCGCGCGCACCGCCACCGGCACGCGCCGCACGATCTGCCTCGCGATCGCCATCGCCGCTGCGTTCGCCTTCCTGGGTCGCCTCTCGTGGACCGTATTCGTCATCCAGAACGGCGTCGCGCCAGTTCGTCCGCTCCTCGAGGCGACGACCGGCGCCATCATGCAGCTCACGCTCACCGTCGGCCTCACCGCGGTGCTCGCGCGCCATCGTCACCGCAACTGGATGCGCTTCGAGGTGCTCATCGACGCGCTGCTCCTGAGCGTCGCAGTCTCGCTGCTCGTCGTGCAGGCCGATTTCGGCATGAGCGAGAACGCCTCCGCTCCGATGCTGCTCCGCTTCTTCGCCATGGCGTGGAATATCCTCGCCGCGGCGAACATGGTGCTCGTCACGTTGCTCCTCATCTGGCGCGGCGATGCGCTCGGCTCGCGTCTCGCGGCAGGGCTCTCGCTCGGCCTCGTGACGCTCGCGCTCGCGAATTTACTCTACAGCCGGCTCGTGCTCCTCGATGGGATATCGGTGCCGCGCTCGGTGTTCGGCCTGTGGACGCTGGCGGAAATCTTCCTCGTGTACGCCATCGCGCCGCGCGCGCAGCAGTCGCTGGCCGAGTCGCGCGAGTCGCCCATGTATGCGAGCGAGTCGGCGAAGGTGCGCACCTTCTCGATCGTCGCGGCGATTCTCATCGCGTCGTGGAGCGGCGCGTCCGTCGCCTTCGGCGGCTCGCCGAGCCCGTTGCTCGGCGTGGGCCTCTTGACGTTCGGCGTCCTCCTCGCCGTGCGCGCGGGGCACGCACTGTTTACGCAGCAACAGGCGACGGTGGTGCTCGAGCACGTGGCGGTGGCCGAGCGCGAGCTGTCGTTCATCCTCGAGCAAAGGGTGGCGCTGCGCACGGAGGAGCTCGCGGAGGCGCATCGCGTGTTGCAGCGCATGTGGGCGCTCGGCCAGCAGATCGCGCTCGAGCTGAATCCGACGAAGGTGCTGCAGCGATTTCTCGAGGCGAGTGTCGACGTGCTGCGCGCGGACGGTGGCGCGATCGGCCTCGTGAGCGACGAGCGCATCTCGATCACGACGACGTTCGGACTCGGCGATGCGCTCGCCGGCGCGTCGTTCGCGGTGCAGGAGAGCACGCTGGGGCGCGTGACGCGCAATGGAAATCCGTGGACGACGAGCGATGCGCGCTCCGAGCGCGCGGGCGACGATGTGCTCGTGTGCACCGAGGCGCGCGGCCTCGTGGCGATCCCCGTGCATCGGCGAGCGGAGCGCATCGGCGCGATGATGCTCTTCGTGCGCGAGCGGCGCACGATCTCCGATCGCGAGATGGCGCACATCGAGGCGATGGCGGATCTGCTGTCCGTCGCGCTGGCGAATGCGGAGCTCGTCGAGACGTTGCGCAAGGCGGAATGGCGCTTCCGCACACTGTTCCGGGCGGCGCCGGACGCGGTGCTCACGGTGCTGGAGAGCGGCCGGATTCGCGAGGCGAACGATGCGGTGACGGATCTCGTGGGAATGCAGCCGGTGCAGCTCGTGGGGCGGATGCTCGAGGATCTCGTGCTGCTGGAGGATCGCTCGCATCTCGCGGATCACGTCGCGCGTGTGCGCAACGGCGAGGAGGCGCGCTTCGAGGTGCGGATGTGGCACGGCACCGGTGTGCGCATCGCGTCGCTCGCAGCGCGGCTGCTTCCCGAGGCGGATCCGCCGCAGATGCTCGTGGTCGGCCGAGACATGACGGCGGATCGCGAGATGCGCGCGAGGCTGGCGGAGAGCGAGCGCCTTGCGAGCGCTGGCGAGCTCCTCGCGGGTGTCGCGCACGAGGTGAACAACCCTCTCAGCACGATCAGCGCGTTCGCGCAGCTCCTCGAGCGTGATGACCTCACCGGGTCGCAGCGCGAGTCCGTCGAGGTGATCAGGAGCGAGACGATGCGCGCGTCGCACGTCGTGCGCGATCTGTTGACGTTCGCGCGACGCAGTGAGGGCGAGGTCGGGTCGATCGACATGAACGAGCTCGTCGAGCGCACGATGCGACTGCGCATGCACGACCTCAAGTCGCGCGGCGTGAAGGCCGAGAGCACGCTCGCGCAGGATCTTCCGTACGTCACCGCCGATGCGCGGCAGATTCAGCAGGTGCTCTTGAACCTGCTGACGAACGCGTCGCAGGCGATGTCGCCCGCGGGCGGCGGCGAGCTCCGCATCGAGACGCGGCAGGAGGGCGACCGCGTGCTCCTCGACATCACCGACAGCGGTCCGGGAATTCCGGCCGAGGTGCGCGCGCACATCTTCGAGCCGTTCTTCACGACGAAGGACGACGGCACGGGGCTCGGTCTCAGCGTGAGCTACGGGATCATCGCGGCGCACGGTGGCACGATCACGATTCCGAAGAGCACGGGCGAGGGAACGACGTTCCGCGTGTCGCTGCCGGCATACGATCCCGCTGCGCAGGGGAGCGGCGTTGCGACCGTGCTGACGTCGCCGTCGCCGCTGGCGGGGATCCGGATGCTCTTCGTGACCTCCGACTCGACGATGCGCGGGAGCGTGCAGGCGTTCGCGCGGCTGCGCGGCTTCCGCGTGACGTCGGCGAGCGATGGCGCGGCGGCGCTGGCGTGCGTGCGGAGCGAGGCGTTCGACCTCGCGGTGTGCGACCTCGACGCGCCGGGGCTGCGCGCGCCGGGATTCATCTCGGCACTCCGGAGCGAGCAGCCGCCACTCGCGCGGAAGCTGCTCTTCCTCAACGCCGACGAATCCGACGAGGTCACCTTCGACGGGAAGACGCTCGCCAAGCCCTTCGAGCTCGATCGAATGGAGGGCGCGGCGGCCGGGGTGCTCAACATGGGACGGAGGCGCTCCGGAGCTACGCTACAACAGTCATAATGGCCGAGGGCTGCCGTTGCGCCCGCTTGGCACGGTCGTGTAAATCCAGGAGGAATTGCATGTGAAAAACCACACGATGATGTACGTCGGCATGCTGGGGCTGGTGGTCGTCATCTGCGTCATCAGCATCGCGTACCGGCTGCAGAAGCTCGCGGCGCAGCGCGTGGACGCGGAGAAGCGGGCATCGCTCGCGTTCGAGGAGATGAACCGCGCGACGAAGGAGCTGCGCACGCGCAAGGCGACCGACCCCGTCGACGATCCGTCGCTGACGCCGGGCGAGCGGCTCCGTCGCATGTACCCGGGCGTGCAGCGCGCGACGGCGGTGTCCGACGGCGAAAGCAGCTAGCGCCGCACGCCCTCGGTAGTATTGTTGGGCCATGCCATTCTTTCCGGAGAGCCCGTTTACGGGCACGCGCGTCGACACTTTCATCGCGCGCATTCCGCGGTCGCTGGTCCCGATGGCGATCCTCACCGGCATCGCCGTCCACTCGTACATCTGGTTCGTGCTCGCGCGCGCAAGCGTGAACTTTGGCTGGGTCGCGCTGCTCCTCGCCTTCTCCGGGCGCTTCGTCCTCCTCCTCGGCCTCTCCACCGTCTATCTCGGCAACCATCCCGTGCGCCAATGGATCTGGCGCGCGCCGGCATTTGCGACGCTCGAGGTCGCGGTCGAGGCGTTGATGGTCGCGGTGCTCATCCATTTCCGCACGGAGCGGATAGGCACGGAGCACGCTCAACAGCGCGACTGGTGGTCGATCGTCTCCGACATCGGGATCTATCACGGCATAGCGATCCTCTCGTTCAGCCTCGTGCTCGCAGTGGTCGTGCAGACCGTGCGGTACGCGCTGCTCAAGCACGAGCATCGCGATTCGACCGTGATCAAGATCCACGACGAGCGCGAGATGGAGAAGGCGGAGGAAGCGATCGAGGCGCAGGCGGCGCGAGGGGAACGGCGCGATATCACGTCGTAAATGGGACGCAGAGAGGGCGGGAAAGTCGTTAGCTTTCGTGCTGTCTCTCACCTCGTGTCAGCATGCCATACGATGAACGCTTTGTCGCTCCGATGCGCGAGGAGCTCACTAACCTCGGCGTCCGCGAGCTCCGTACTCCCGCCGATGTCGACGCGCAGCTGAAGGACGCGCACGGCACGACGCTGGTCGTCGTCAACTCGATCTGCGGATGCGCCGCGCGCAATGCGCGCCCCGCCGTCGCCATGGCGCTCAAGAATGCCACGCAGCCGGACGCTGTGACGACGGTCTTCGCCGGGCAGGATCTCGATGCCACGGAGCGCGCGCGCGGCTACTTCACGGGCTATCGACCGTCGTCCCCGCAGATCGCGCTGCTTAAGGATGGGAAGGTCGTGTTCATGCTCGAGCGCAACCGGATCGAGGGGCGCACGTCGACGGAGATCGCGGAGGATCTCGTCGGGGCCTTCGATTCGTACTGCGCCTCCTAGCGCTATCTGGCATAGCCCCTGCTAGTTTGAGGCTCTGGACACATAGCCGGGAGCGGTCATGGAAGAGCAGATGAATGATCAGAGCGCGGGTGCGGCCGAGCAGCATGTGTACGACAAGGTCGAAGAATCGGCGGAGTCGATTCGCGAGCGGGCTGTGCAGTTGAAGACGTCGCTGGCCGACAGGCTCGAGAGTGGCGCCGGCACTCTGCGTCGCCGCGTGAACGACACCTCGAAGCTCGACGACGCCATCGCGACGACGAAGGAGCGGGTCGCGGGCGCGAGCGATCGCGTGGCGAGTGGAATGGAGAAGAGCGCGGAGTGGCTGCGCGACGCGGACGTGGCGTCGTTCAAGCGCGGGATCGAGCGGCAGGTGAGGGACAATCCCGGCACCACGCTGCTCGTCGCCGGCGCGATCGGCTACGTGCTTGGCCGCGCCTTCAAGGGGAAAGACGCCTGACGACCGAGCAAATCGCACCGCTCGCGGGCGCTGCGCAATGGATCATCGGAACGACGTTCGCTCTCGTGATCGCGCGCCGGAGTCGCCTGTATGGCGATGACGGCAGCGCGCCGCGGCGCATCGCGTGGCTGGCGCTGCTGGTGTTCCTCATAGGTGGAGGGGCGGTGCTCTGGTCGCTGATCGCGGAGCGGCGCTACGATCAGGCGCTGCTGCTCCCGGCGTACGCGACGCCGGCGTGGCGCATCCGCACAGTCGAGATACTCTCGACGGTGGGATGGGTGCTCACGATCGTCGCGGCGATCTGGAACGGCGTCCTCGGAGTCGCGCTGCGGAGGCGCACGGCGATAGTCGAGCTCAAGCGCCGCACAGACCGCGTCCGCGACTACCGCACTCCACCATCCACACCGCGGACATAGCTGCCGAAAAAAGCGACAACGTTTGGTGAAACGACAACCAACGGACAACTGACCGACAGAAAACGGAAAAGTGCACTCGCAGTATCCGTTTGTTGTCCGTCCATCCGTTAGTTGTCCGCCTCTCCCATGACGTTATGGGCCGGCGCGTACCACTATCCTAAGCCGACCGACGAACCCAGCGGCCCATCTCGCGGAAGGTGGGCCGTTTGCCGTACATGAGCATGCCCACGCGGTAGATGCGCGCGGCAAGCCAGGTCGCGACTATGCAGCCGGCGAGGAGCCCCGCGAGGGTGCCTGCGATCTCCGTGGCTGAGACCTGGATCATCGTCATCCGAAGAGGCATGAGGATCGGCGCGGAGAAGGGCAGCCACGACATCACTTTCGAAAAGGTGCTCGTCGGATCGAGTAGAATCGGCTGGATGAAAATGATCGACGCGATGAGCAGGAGCATCACCGGCATCGACGCCTGCTGCGCGTCCTGCTCGTTGGTGACGGTCGATCCCATTGCGGCGAAGAGTGCTGCGTAGAAGGTAAAGCCGAGCACGAAGAAGGTGAGGAGCAGAAGCGCCACGCCGACGCTGATGTGCGGAATGGGAATCGGTACGTTGGCGATATGCATGCTCGCGAGCACGATGCCGCGCCCCTCGAACACCGCCACGCTCGCCGCGGCCCAAACGAGAATCTGCGTGAGCGAGGCGCCGCCGACGCCGATGACCTTGCCCGCGAGCAGCGAATCCGTCGACACGCTGGAGATGACCACCTCGGCCACTCGCGATGTTTTCTCGTCCATGACACCGCGAAGAATCTGCTGGCCGTACAGCACGATCATCATGTAGAGCACGAAGGCGATCAGATACGAGAAGACTGCGCTCGCGAGCCCGCCTACTTCGCGGCCGCGCTCGGAGAGTCGCTCGGATTTCATCTCGAGGTCGACGCTCGTGAGCTCCTTGATGCGCGATGGCTGCAGCCCTTCGTGCTCGAGGCGCTGTGCGAGGAGGCTGCTCCGAACGGCGGTTTCGATCTCCCTGATATCGATGAGCGACGACGCGTTGCGGCCGGCGTAGCGCTCGGCCT
>JBDTJH010000085.1:0-16061 GCA_039935955.1 Gemmatimonadaceae bacterium | reverse complement strand
GGCGTTCAACGACAACGGGCGCAAGCTCGTGATCATCGGTGACGGCCCCGACCGCGCCGTGCTCGAGAAAATCGCGAAGCCGAACATCACCTTTCTCGGCCGCCTCCCCGATCCGGAAGTCGCGGACTATTACGCGCGCTGCAATGCGCTCCTCTTTCCCGGCGACGAGGATTTCGGGATCGTGCCGCTCGAGGCGAACGCCGCGGGGCGTCCGGTGATCGCGTACAAGGCCGGCGGCGCACTCGATACCGTGATCGATGGCGAAACCGGGATCTTCTTCTCCGAGCTGACCCCCAAGTCGCTGAGCGACGCGGTGCTCCGCTCGGAGCAGACGACGTGGGACAGCGCCGCCATCCGCAAGCACGCCGAGGCCTACGCGGAGCCGCGCTTCCGCGAGCGTTTCATGCGGATCGTGGAGGACGCTGTGGAGAAGAAGCACGGTGCCGCGGGGGTGAAGTCGCTCCGCGAAGCGCTCGGAGCGCTCGCCGCTACGGGATGATCTCGACGACCACCGGGCTGTCTGGCACGGGCACGACGATCGACGACGCACCCTTGCTGACGCTGAGCGGCTCCGCCCCGTGCAGCGGCGCGTAGAGCGTGATCGTTCCCGCCTTCGCCGCGAGTGAGACCGTCACGGGAACCGGAGCGTTGAAGATGTCGCGCACGTCCTTGTCCGCGCCCGCGACCTTCTCCCAGTACTTCTGCGCGCGCCCTTCGATGCCGCTCACCGCCTTCGGCCTGTAGACCGGGACGTCGTTCCAGAGGACGAGATAGAAGCGTCCGTCGCGCTTCTCGAAGAGGCTCTGGCGTATGGTGGACGTTGCGCCGGCGAGGGTGTAGCCGAGCGACGTCGGCGTGAACGGGGCGCCTCGGTCGGAGAGGAGCGCGAGGAGGTTGCGGAGCGCGGGATACGCGCGCTTCGGCGTGCCGTCGTAGAACATCAGCCCATAGTTCGCCTCGGCGTTCGTCCTGTCGTCGTGCTCATCGATGAGCTCGTAGACCGAGGTGTAGGGAATCCCCGCCGCGAAGTAGTCGAGGTAGAGACGCGGCACGTACTTCGATTGCGCGATGTCGCTGACGCCGGCCTGGTAGAGCCCTTCGGTGGCGTTGGGCGACGTGTGGTAGCCGGTCTCCGTCACCCACCACGGCTTCTTCGCGGGATTCATCGGAGCGAACGCGCGCTCGAGCGGCGCGAGCTGAGCGAGGGGGATGTCGCCGCCGGGATATGGGTGGAGGGTGCCCGCATCCATCATCGAGCTGATGTCGCCGATGTCGGCCGCGCCCTTGGCCGAGGTGACGGTGAGCCCGAGCACGGCGATCGAGGGCGCGATCTGCTTCGCGTGCGCGTACATCGCCTTCTGAAAGTCGCGCGCATTCCCGGCGTAGAGCTGCTTGCCTCCCCAACCGTCGGAATTGTTGTCGACTTCGTTCGGCCCCTCGAAGGCGAGGATGTTGGCGGCGCCGACGCGCGCTACAGCGGTGTCGAGCGGGCGCTGGTCCTTGTAGGGCGCGGGGTCGACGTTGTTGCCGCCGAGTCGCGTGGGATATGTGACGAGAACGAGCTTCATCCCGCTGTCGGTGAGCGCGCGCATCGCGCTCCAGTATTTGTCGTTCGACTCGCCGTTGACGCTCACGGAGAGACCATCGCGCACGAAGCGGGCGTTGCTCGCGAGCAGCGACGAGATGGTGCGCGAGCGATCGTGGCCGTAGGGGAGGAGATCGTCGTAGCTGAAGTGTGTCGCGAGTCCGACGGAGCTCACGAAGCGGTCGGACCAGACGGCGCGCGCGGCGGGGAGGGTGAAGGTCGTGGGCGCGCCGGGGACGCCGATGTAGCGTCGCGCTCGAACCGCGACAATGGGGACGGCGGCGCAGAGAATCAGGAGGAGCGCGATACGGCGGGGCGATGTGGGCGTGGCCATGAGAATCGGATGCTAGGCGTCGCGCGCGCCGCTCGCAACGCCGGAACGACGACGGCCCCCGCGAAGATCTCGCGGGGGCCGTCGTTTCCGTCACGCGTTCGCCCGAAGGCGAGCCACTACTGCGTGATCTCGAGAATGATGGGGCTGTCGGCAACCGACACCGCCACGCTCTTGGCAGAGGCCACGGACGTTCCCGTCGCGCTCACCGTCGGCTGGTACTTCGAGATCGAGCGGGGCTGCGTCGTGAAGTTCACGATCACGGGCACCGCGGCGTTGCTGATATCCGACTTCGCGGACGTGTTGTAGACGATCACGTCGTTCCAGAGCACCAGGTAGAAGCGGCCATCGCGCTTCTGGAAGAGACTCTGGCGGATCGTGTTCGTCGCGCCGGACAGCGTGTAGCTGAGCGAGGCCGACGGTGTGAACGTCGCGCCGGGATCGGCGAGGAGGGTGAGCATGTTCTTCATCGCCGTGTACGCCGGCTTGGGGCTGCCGTCGTTGTGGAGCAAGCCGTAGTTCGCTTCCGCATCCGCCTGGCTGACGTGCTCGTCGATGATCTCATAGACCGACGTGTGCACGATGCCCGCATTGAAGTAGTCGAGATACAGCCGCGGCACGTACTTGCCCTGCGCGGCTTCGCTGACGCCTGGCTGGTAGACGCCCGTCGTCGCATGCGGCGCCGTGTAGTAGCCGGTCTCCGTGACCCACCACGGCTTGTGCGCCGCGTTGAGGACGCTGGAGCTGTTCTCCGTCGAGACGAGCGCGCTCGACGGGAGCACACCGTCCGGATACGGGTGGAGCGTACCGGCATCCATCGAGCCGCTGATGTCGCCGATGAAGCTGGAGCCGTACGAGCTCGTCGTGGTGAGGCCAATGACGGTCACCGACGGTGCGATCTGCTTCGAGTGCTGGTACATCGCGGACATGTAAGCGCGGGTGTTGGCGCCGTACGCCGGGATGCCGCCCCAGCTACCGTTGTTGTTGTCGACTTCGTTCGGGCCTTCGAAGGCGAGGATCCCGGCGGCGCCGATGCGGTTCACGGCGGTGTCGAGGTTGGACTGGTTTGCGTACGGTGCCGTGACCCACTTGTTGTTGCCGAGGTAAGCGGGCTGCGTGACGAGGACGAGCTTGATCCCCTGCGAGGTGAGCTGCTTCATCACACCCCAGTAGCGGTTGTTCGAGCCGGCGTTGACGTCGACCGAGAGACCGTCGCGAATGAAGCGAAAGCCGCCCGCCTTGATCGCAGCGATGGTGCTGTTGACGTTGTTGCCGTACGGGAGCAGATCCCAGTAGTTGAAGTGCGTCGCGATGCCGACGGAGCTGACGAACTTGTCGGACCAGACGGCGCTCACTGCCGCGCCCGTGCCGGTGCCCGGTGCGGAGATCGGCGGTGGCGCGGTGCCACCGGAATCGGTGATCGTCGACCACGCCATCTTGCCGTTCGTGGCGGAGGCTTCGACGTTCGCCGTTCCCTTCGCGGCGCCGATGACGACGCCCGTGGTGGAGACGGTCAGGACGGCGGTGTTCGTGCTGCGAAAGGCGAGCTTCGCGGTCGCCACGACATTACCGCTCGCGTT
The DNA here is from genome assembly GCA_039935955.1 of Gemmatimonadaceae bacterium. Classification (GTDB taxonomy): domain Bacteria; phylum Gemmatimonadota; class Gemmatimonadetes; order Gemmatimonadales; family Gemmatimonadaceae; genus FEN-1250. The sequence continues at coordinate 12,565 of JBDTJH010000085.1, read as the reverse complement.
GTAGGCCTTCGCGGTGAGCTGGAACGGCTTGTTGGTCGCAATGGTGACCGGATTCGGCGTGACGCTCACCTTCGTAACGATCGTGTCGCCGGTCGGAGCCACGATGGCCGTGCCGGCGACGGTGATGGCCGTCTTGGCGGAGGTGAGACTCTGGGTGGTGGCGGTGATCGAGGCAACGCCCGGCTTGAGAGCGACCACGTGTCCGATCGAGCCGGTGACGACGCCCGTGTTGCGCGTGGTGACCTTGAGGATCGTGGTGTCGGAGCTCCTCCAGACGATCTGCTTGCCCATCCACGAGCCGGCGGGGTCCGTGAGCTTCGCCTGAAGGTTGACCGAGTCGGAAGTCTTGAGGGTAGCGATGCCCGAGGTCACATTCACCAGCGGATACGTCAGCCCACCGACTACGGAGGCGACGGCTTCGCGATTGACTTCGGTGGCGGGGGCGGCAGTCGAATCAGAGCACGCAGCGCACAGGATGGCGAGCGTGGCGATCTTGGGTAGAATCGCGCGCATGAGGAATCTCTCCAGGTGTAGCACAAGTCGGCTGCTCGACTGGCGTGGCGCGGAGGGGCTGCGCGGTAGCCTCGGTAGCTTTGCGTCGCCGGTTTTCACCGGGTTTGCCTTTGTCGCTCGCCTTGGAGGCGGGGCGATCCTGCCGTTCTAAACCGATCCGGTCATGTAATCACATGCCGGGCGACTCCTTCGCGGTGAGCAATGCGCTCGTCCTTGATAACGAAGGTGTGCACAAGGGTATCGATTACTTCTTTACTGGAAAGTCCTGAGTGGAACGGAATTCTGCACGTTGGCTAAGCGGCCAGTCAGATATTTCCACAATGCGACCTCTGAAAGCGTCACGACGGCGTCGTCGAGAGCGCATTAGTGATCTAAGTCACTATATCGCATGGACTTTAATTTCTGGCCGCCCGGACAGAATGCATAGATCGACGTGGTTCTCGGGAACACGAAGGGTTGATAACGAAAGCGCCCGTCCAGCGATTTCTGGACGGGCGCTTTCGTTCACGGCGGTTACGTGTGCGTTTAGGGATTGACCTCGATGACTACCGGGTGATCCGGCACGTTGACCGTCAGCGTCGTCGCATTGGGCGACGTGGAAAGGGCTGCGGCCTGCGTGTATGGCTGATAGACGTTCATCGTGTGCGCCGCGCTCAGGGTGACCGTTACCGGCACGGTGGCGTTCGTGCGGTCGCGCTTTGCGTTGACATCGTAGGTCTGGACGTCATTCCAGAGGATCAGGTAGAAGCGACCATCCCGCTTCTGGAAGAGGCTCTGGCGTATCGTGCCGGTGGCGCCCGTGAGCGTGAAGTTCAGCGATCCTGCGGAATACGACCCACCCGGGTCCGCGAGCAGCCCCAGGAGGTTCTTGAGCGCGTTGTACGCCGGCTTCGGGCTGCCGTCGTTGTGCATCAGCCCATAGTTGGCCTCCGCGTTCGCCATGTCCACGTGCTCATCGCTGATCTCGTACACCGAGGTGTGGCTGATCCCGGCGTTGAAATAATCGAGATAGATGCGGTCGACGTACTTGCCCTGTGCCGCCTCGCTAATCCCCGGCTGATAGACGGACTCGGTGGCGTTGGGCGACGTGTAATAGCCGGTCTCGGTGACCCACCACGGCTTGCGCGCCGCGTTGAGCACACTCGAGTTCTGCTCCGTGGAGGCGAGGGCGCTCGTCGGCAGCACTCCGTCAGGATACGGGTGGAGCGTGCCGGCATCCATCGAGTTGCTGATGTCGCCGATGAAGCTCGATCCGTACGCGCTCGTGGTGGTGAGCCCGATGACGGTGACCGACGGCGCGATCTGCTTGACGCGCGCGTACATCGCCGCCATGTACTGCCTGGTGTTCGCACCATAGGCGGGAATCCCGCCCCAATTGCCATTGTTGTTGTCGACTTCGTTCGGGCCCTCGAAGGCGAGAATCCCTGACGCGCCGATGCGATTTACTGCGGTGTCGACATTGGACTGGTTCGCGTACGGCGCCGTGACCCACTGCTGGTTGCCGAGGTAGGCGGGCTGTGTCACGAGCACGAGCTTGATCCCCTGCTGGGTGACCTGTTTGAGGACGCCCCAATAGCGGTTGTTCGAACCCTGATCCGTGTCGACCGAGAGGCCGTCACGAATGAAGCGGAAGCCACCGGCCTTGATCGCCGCGACCGTCTGATTGACGTTGTCGCCGTACGGAAGCAGATCCCAATACGTGAAGTGCGTCGCGACGCCGACCGAGTTGACGAAATTGTCGGACCACACGGCCTGCACTCCATTTCCCGGTGGCGGTGGCGGTGGCGGCGGTGGTGGTGCCGGTGGCGGCGGCGGCGGTGGTGGGGCCGGTGCCGGCGGTGGCGGCGGCGGTGGTGGCGCCGGTGCCGGCGGCGGCGGTGGTGCCGCCGTGACGGTGATCGCGGCGACACCGCTCTTGCCGTCGGCTGCCGCGGTGATGTTCGTGCTTCCCGCCGCGATGCCGCTGACGAGACCCGTGCTCGTGACCGTTGCCGCCGCCGTAGCGGAGCTCGTCCACGTGATCGTACGTCCCGTCACCGTGTTGCCGGCGACGTCGGTGAGCGTGGCGCTGAGCTGCAGCGTCTTCCCTTCCAGCACGGAGCCGGACGCGGGCGAGACGCTGATGCTGTTCGTCGGTCCGACGGACACCGCGAAAAGCGAGGTGCCCGACTTGCCGCCGGTGGACGCTGTGATCGTCGCGCTGCCGACGTGCGCGGCAGTCGCGAGACCACTGCCATTCACGCTGACAACGCCCGAGTTGGAGCTCGACCAGGCGATCGTCTGCCCGGTGATCGTGGAGCCGCCCGCATCGGTGACCGTAGCGGTGAGCTGCTGCGTTGCGCCCGCGACGAGACTCGCGGAGCCCGGTGCCACAGCGACTGCGTTGACCGCGCCCGCAATGACGGTGATCGCCGAGTTGTCGCTGGCGCCGCCGGCTGCGGCAGTGACGGTGGCACTACCCGAGCGAACCGCCGTGACGAGCCCCGCGGAGGAGACCGTGGCGACGGAGGCGTTGGAGCTCGACCAGGCGACCGCGCCACTGAGGACGTTGCCGCTGGCATCCGTGAGCGTTGCCGTGAGCTGGCGCGTTCCGCCGGTTGCGAGGTTGACCGATGGCGGCGTGACGCTCACTGTGTGAACCGTTCCCGCGCTGACCGCGGCCGTCGCGGTTCCCGATGCGCCGGAGACCGTTGCGGTGATAGTGGAGCTGCCCGGATGGCTGCCGGTGACGACGCCGGACGAAGAAACCGTGGCGACGCCGGTGTTCGAGCTGGACCACGAAACCGTCTGCGCGGAAAGCGCGTTCCCTGCCGCGTCGGAGAGCGCGACGGAGAGCTGCTGCGTGCCGCCCGCGACGAGACCGATCGAGCCCGGCGTGACCGTGACGTGATTCACCGCGCCCGCGGAGACGTTGATCGTTGCGCTGGCCGTCTTCCCTTCAGCCGTCGCGTAGATCGTTGCCGTTCCGACCGTCGTACCCAGGACCACACCGCTGGTGCTGACCGACGCGATGGTCGCATCGGATGTCGACCAGCCGACCGCACGCCCAGTGAGCGGGTTGCCGCTCGCGTCCGACGCATGCGCGGTGAGCTGCGTGCTCGTGCCCGACGCGAGCGATGAGGACGCCGGCGTGACCGTGAGAGTGGCGATCGATGCGGAGGTGACGTCGACCGTCGCCGTGTCGCCGACGCCGCTCGCCAGCGCGATGATCCGCGCGGTGCCGGAGGCGGCGCCGGTGACGACGCCCGAAGAGGAGACCGTCGCAAAGCGGCTGTCGGCCGAGCTCCAGACGACGGCGTGGCCGGGGAGCGCTCGACCCGTGTGCGTGGCGACGGACGCCGTAAGCTGCACATGGCCGCCGACCGACGCGTTGGTGGTCTGCGGCGAGACGACGACCTTCGCGGGCACGCTGTCGGTGACCATGAGCGAGCCGGAGCCAGCAACTCCCTCGCTCGTTGCGTATACGGTAGCAGAGCCCATCTTCAGGGCGCTGACCTGACCACCCGTGGTGACGGCGACGATCGACGTGTCGCTCGAGGACCACGCTACCGGCGCGGAGGGGATCGCCTGACCGGCGTCGTTCATCGGCGTCGCGGCGGCGGCTATGACCTTGCCGACCTCGAGGCTTGCGACGGGGAGGCGGACCGCAACAGTGATGACGCCGGAGGGGGTCTTCGGTGTGTTGGTTCCGCCCGGATCGGTCGGAGAGCCGCGATCGATGCAGGCGAGCAGTGAGAATGCGACCGCAACTAGTAGCACCAGTCGACCGGAAATTGGAGCACGCATAAGAGACTCTCCGTAGTGAGTCCGTTCGGCGGCCCGACTGGCATGGCGCACTCGTGTGCGCGGTAGCCTCGTAGCTTTGCGTCCCCGACTTTCGACGGGTTTGCCGTTATCGCGGGCGAGAGGCCCTTGCGATCGATCTCGTACAAGTGTCGTTCAAGGCTGACAGTGAACTGATGGTACTCAGCGCAATAGTGACGACAGAGTAATGGACCGGTCACCCATGGTGCCAGGTCGCAAAACTATGAGCTATCGCACTCTGCGAAATCAGCCAAACTGCCTGAGGTTAGAACCATCTTATGATCCCTGATCCCACGTCGCAAGGGCGTTTTGCCACTGTAAAAATCCCTTCATTCCCAACATTGCGGAGAGCCTCTTCGAGACCGACATTCCCGCAATGAGTGACGAGGCCATCGCGCCTGTGCGACCGCGTTTCGGATGGCCGGAAGTGCTGATCCTGATAGCTACCGCGCTCGAGCTGGCGGTCGCGCTCCTCGCGCACCATTTCCCCTACACGGATCCGACCAACCACCTCGCGCGCTACGACCTGATCGCGCGCATCTGGTTCGGCGATCCGCCGGGCTACGTGGTGCTGCACTGGGTCCCCACCTCGTATATCGCCGGTGACATCGTCGGTGCGCTCTCGGTGCATTACTTCGGCGCCGTCGCCACGCTGCGCCTCATCAACTTCGCGTCGCTCACGTTGCTCCCCCTGGGGATGTACGGGCTCCTGCTCCACGCCGCGCCCGCGCAGCGCGGCTGGGCGCTGATCGGCGTCCTCTTCGGCTTCTCGTCCCATCTCCTCTTTGGCTACCTCAACTACGCACTCGGCCTCGGCCTCGTCTTCTGCTGGCTTGCGCTCTGGTATCCGCGCCGCGCGAACGCCTCGTGGCGCGTGCGCATCCTGCTCGGGCTTGGCGCGATGCTGCTCTTCCTCGTGCATCTCACCGCGCCGCTGCTCGTGCTGGTGGTGATCTTCACGGACTGGGGGCTCGCGGTGATCGGCGAGGACGAGCTGCGCCCGCCGTCGCAGTGGAAGCTCCTCGACTCGCGCTTGCCGACGATTCTCACGGTCCTCGTCGCGGTGGCGATCGTGTGGGCCGGTGCGAGCTACTCCAGTTGGAACGACGTCGGTCCGCCGGGCGAGTACATCTTCCGCCCATTCGGCAACAAGCTCATCGCCTTCACCTCTCCGTTCTACTCGGTGTCGATCGGGGCGGCCGCGGTGATCTCGATCGGGTGGCTCGCGTCGCTCATCGCGATGCTCTACGCAAGGCGCGGGCACTATGCGCTCGACTCGATGAGCGCGAGCGCGGTCATCATGTTCGTGCTGTATCTGCTGTTCCCGAAGTCGATTCCCGGCGCGGGCGCGGTGGACATCCGCTGGCTCTGGGGCGGCTACCTCCTGCTCTTTTGCGCGAGGCAGCGTGGAGCGGAGCGGGAGCCGAGGCTGCTGTTGCTCGTCCCGTTCGCGGCGTGCGTGCTGCACACGGCCGTCATCGGCTACACGGCGCGCAAGATCGACCGCGATCTCGATCAGTATCAGGCAGCGCTGACGCACGTCCCCGCCGGCACGAACCTCCTTCCCCTCGCCGACGGCGTGAAGAAGTACGGCCGCGTGCAGATCATGCGGCACTTCGTGCTCTGGCACGAGATCGACGGCCACGGGCGCGCGCCGGGACTCTTCAACTATCGCGATGCGAGCGAGCAGGATCCGCTCAACCATCATCTGGCCCACTTCATCGAGGCCAAGCATCTGTATCTCGCCGACTCCGAATGGGGCGAGCCCGGCGAGCAGGGCTTCATGCCCGCGCTTCCGTGGACGCGCATCGACGACGAGTACGATTACGTGCTGCAGACGGCGGGGGGGAATCGCGTGGAGTCGTACGTGAAGAAGCACGCCGACGAGATCTGGCGGGACGATCCATTCGTGCTTTACAAGGTGCGGAAGACACGATGAGTGACGCGCCGCTCGCGATCTGCTACGGCACGAGGCCGCAGGTCATCAAGGCATCGATGCTGATCGAGGCGAGCGCGAAGCACTGGCCGCTGGTGACGGTGGATACGGGGCAGCACTACGACTACTCGCTGAACGAGGTCTTCTACGAGCAGCTCGGCGTGCGGAAGCCGGACCACTTTCTCGAGGTGGGATCGGCGGCGCACGCGGTGCAGACGGCGCACGTGTTGACGCGCGCCGCTGTGGTATTCGAGTCGGCGAAGCCCCGCGCGGTGGTGGTCATCGGCGACACCAACAGCACGCTGGGCTGCGCGCTCGCGGCGGTGCAGCTGCGCATTCCGATGGTGCACGTGGAGGCGGGGTTGAGGTCGAACGATCGCGCGATGGCGGAGGAGATCAACCGGCGCGTCGTGGACTCGGTGGCGGATCTGCTGTGCGCGCCGAGTGCGGCGGCAGCGGCGCAGCTGGAGCTCGAGCATCAGTGGGGCAGGGTCGCGAACACGGGCGACATCGCGCACGATGTGCTGCGCCGCAATCTCGGGAGGGCGATCGCGCCGGCGAGCGTGGATGGATGGCCGCTCGAGGCTGGAGAGCGCTTCGCGATCGCGACGCTGCATCGCGCAGAGCTGACGGCGAGCGCGAAGTCGCTGGCGGCGATGATCGGTGCGCTGCGGGCGCTGCCGCTGCCGGTGGTGCTCCCCGCGCATCCGCGCGTGCGCGATGCGCTGGCGAAGCTTGGCATCGCATCGGGCGGGATGCTGCACCTCATGTCACCACTCGGTTACTTCGAAATGATCGGCGCGATCCGCGACGCGGCGATCGTCATCACGGACTCCGGCGGCGTGCAGCGCGAGGCGTACTGGATGGGAGTCCGCTGCATCACGATCCGCACGGAGACCGAGTGGCACGAGACGGTGACGCTGGGTGCGAACACACTTGTCGCGCCGGCGCGAGCGGGGGTCGATCTGCTGCCCGCAGTGAAGAGGCGGCTCGCGACCGCAGCAATGTGGGATAACGGCGCGTACGGCGCGGGCGACGCGGCGGTGAAGATCACCCACGCAATTGCGGTGATGGAGTAGTCCGACGGCTGTTAGAGGAACTGCGATCTGTTGACGCTTCCCTTCGGCGATCACGATTCGCCTACTGAACGGCCTTCGCGTAGAGATTCGCGAAGTCGCCGTCGGTCAGCACCACCTTCGCGCCGTGGGCGCGGGCGTATTCGATCTCGGCGGGGGTGTTGCAGGTCCAGGTGAAGAGCGAGAGGTGGCCGAAGAGAGAGGTGAGGTGGTCCGTCAGCATCTCCTTCGGGATCGAGAGCGCCGGGAGACCCAGCAGGCCGATGGCGGCGGCGATCTGGGCGTCGTGCAGCGGACCCTTCCAGCCGTGCGGAGGACGGTTGATCCAGTAGGCGGGAATCACCTTCGGCGCGTGCCACCAGAGCATGCGCAACGGTACCGAGCTCACCGACTCGACGACGAATCTGTGCGCGAAGTGATGGCGCGCGATGAGCGAGTCGATGTGCGCCGCGGCCGCGGCGGCGTTGTGCACGTCGAGATTCTTGAAGTCGAGCCAGAGATACTGCGGCGGCTGCGGGAGCGAGTCGAGCAGCTGTGCGAGCGTCAGCGCGTTCGGGAGCAGGTCACCCTCCTCGACCTCATCGTGCGCGACGACGAGACCACGGTCGGGGAACCACTGGACGTCGATCTCCGCGCCGCAGAAGCCCTTCTGCACAGCAGCGCTCACCGACGCGACTGAATTCTCCTGCGCAGTCGCGTGGAAGCCGCGATGCGCCCAGAGCGCAGGATGCGCGCATCCCGGCAGCGGCTCGGCATGCGGCGCGAGGATGTTTCGAAGCGACCATCCGGTCGCGAGGCCGACCACACCGACGGCCACCAGCACCGTCGCGAGCAACGCCCGCGATTTCATTTCGGAGTCGCGGCGCGAACCGCGGCGACGCTCACGTTCTGGCCGGCGCCGCGAAGGTGCAGCTGGAGCTGCGCGGCCGCCGCGAACGATGGACGCCAGCGCGCGGGATCCGCGGTGTACGTCATCGGCTTGTCGGCCGTGTCGTGTAGCTGGACGATGTGCAGCGAATCGCCAGCGTCCTCCGTCAACACCGTCTTGTAGCCGCCGGCAATCGCCGCCCAGCGGTTCGGCGGATTCGGACGGTTGCCCATCGCGACGATCGCCGAGCCGATCTTGAAGTCGGTGAGGATCGAGTGGCCGAACGGCGGCACGGGCTGCGGCCAGCCGAGGATGTCCATGAGCGTGGGCATCAGATCGGCGTGCGACGTGACCGCGTCGATCGAGCGCGGCGCCTGCCCCGGCACGTAGATGAGCGCGACGGTCTGGATCTGCGGATCGGACAGCGTGCTCGCGTGGCCGAGCCGCGAATGCTCGAAGAACTCCTCGCCGTGATCGCCGGTGAGGACGAGTACCGTATTCTGCATGTCGACGGTAGTCGTGAGCTGTCGCAGCCACGCATCGAGCTCGAGGAGACAGTTGCGGTAGCGGTTCGTAATCGCCGGCGCGTCCTGGCGCATCCGCCACGAGGCGTAGCTATAGTCAGTCGGGACCTCGGGCACGAAGCGGTGATACTTCGCGTCGTGATCGTACGGGAAGTGCGTCCCGTTGTAGTGCATGTAGACGAGATGCGATCCCGGCTCGCTGAGCTCTTTCCTGAGAACCGGCAGCGTCTTCCAGTCGTCGCTCGTTTCGAACGCCGGCTCGCTGAAGTTGCGCAGATAGACGCCGAGGTTGGCCCAGCTCGAGAGCTCCCAGCTGATGAGGCGCGTGTGGTAGCCCTGTCGATTGAACTCATCGATGTACGGTGAGCCGCGCTGCGGCGGCTGTTTGTCCGACGGAAGCTGGCGGCGCCACGGCACCGTGAGCGTGCCGCGATAGAAGTCGGGGGGCGCGCCGTAGAGCACGCCGAGCACGCCATACTCGGTGACGTTGCCGGTGGAGTAGTGGCTGTGCAGCGCCGTCGAGCGCGCAGCGAGCTGCATCCAGAATGGCATCGTCGTCGAGTCGATGAGGCGCTCGTTCAGCCCCTCCATCGTGACGATGACGACGTTGTACGGCTGGTGGCGCACGTCGCTCACGTCGCGAAAGACCGTCGTGCTCTCGGGTCCCGGATGCATCGCGTCGCGCGTCGCCTGCAGAAATGCGCGATTGGCCGCCTCGAGATCCGCGCTGTGCTGCGACCCATACGAGAAGAGCTCCGCGGAGAGCCGGTCCGCGGTGTTGATGCGCAGCGGATTCGCGTCGGCGACCGCTTGCCACTGGTCGCTGCCGCGGCTCACTTCATAGCCGGTGAGCAGGATATCGAGGCAGAAGAGCACGGCCACCACGGCGAGCACGTTGCGAAAGCGCGTGTTGAAGGAGCGCTGGCCGCGTTCCCACCTCGCGCCCAAGTGCGCGGCGATGAAGACGCAGGCGAGACCGAAGATGTGCAGCGACATGCGCCGCACGAACCACGTCTCGTCGCTCGAGCGAATGCCGTAGTGGAGCTTCCAGTCCTCGCTCAGGAAGAGCCGGGCTTCGCGCCACGTCGCGTGATGCCCCGACATGCCGTACCACGCGTGATCGAGCTCGATCGTGGTGAGCATGAGCAGGAGAAAAATGATCGTGAGCCACATCCCCCAGTTTCCCGGCAACCGGCACGCGATCGCGTACGCGACCAGGCACCAGAGCGCGACGGGGAGAATCGTCATGTACAGCAGATACGCCATCATCCCGAACGACGGCGACGGCCATCCGTCCTCGCCGACGCCGAGAAAGAGCGGCGCGCGCACCCAGCCGAAGATCAGGCAGAACGATGCGTACACCGCGAAGACCGTGATGAACCAGCGAAGCACGAGGCTGTGCGGGTTCTCCGGCGCGAGCGGCTTCACGGCGACCGCGAGAGCGGAGGATTCGCGAGTGGGCGACCGGCGGGTCCCATCGCGTCGGCCCGATGGAAGAGACGAAGGCCGATGAGCTCGGAGATCAGCTTGATGTGCCCCGCCATCGTCTTCACGATCTTCATCTTCGAGCGGCCGAGGATGCGCACCTCGAGCGTCGTCGGATATTCGACGATCCCGGAGCCGCCGAGATCGAGACGCCCGAGCAGCTCGGCGACGCCGATGAACCCGGCGCGCGAGAGCGGCACGTCGGCAACGACGCTGCGGCGGTAGACGCGGAAGCACGCCGTGTACGTCGCGAGCTGATGACGCAACACCATCCCGTACATCCTGGAGAGCGTGCGCGAGAGGAAGAGTCTCCACTCGGGGACGTTGAGCACCTTCCCGTTCTTATGGTACGGAGAGGCTGTCACCATATCGACGCCCGGCGTGAGCAAGGCGACCATCGGCCCGAGCTCGTGCGGATCATACGTGCAATCGCAGTCCATCGAGCAGACGACCTCGGTCTCCGAGGCGCGGATCCCGGTCATGATCGTCGCCGCGACGCCGCGGTTCACCTCGTGGCGGATGACGGTGCAGCTCGCGCGGCCCCCGAAGATGTTCTGGAGCGATGCCCAGGTGCCGTCGCTGCTTCCATCGTCGACGAACACGAATTGCACCACGTGCTCCTTCGACAGCTCGGCCTCGACACCGACGAGCGTGTTCGAGAGATACGGGAGGATGAGCTCCTCGTTGAAGCACGGGATGACGATGCTGATCGGCGTGCGCGCGCGGTCGTCGGGGACGATCGCCGGCGGGAGCGCGGCCTGCTCGCGCTCGAGCGCCTCCGACGCGGCCAGCGCGGCGGCGGCGAGCGCCTCGGGGGACGCGGGCATGCTCTCGATGCCGAGCCGGTCGCCGATGCTCGTGAAGCGATACTGCTCGAAGTAGTAGCGCAGGATCGTCGCCATGCGATCGAGATTGCGATACTGGCGGACCTTCGCGTAGAAGGGCGCCGCGTCGATCTTCGGCTGGTCCGGGTCGAGCTCCCAGACGTGGAAGTACATCACGAACGGCGCGTCGTACTTGCGGTCCCACTGGCGCACGGCGCGCTGCACGAGCGAGAAGGGGAGCTGGCGGAAGTAGTTCGCGCCCGCGATCGGAATGTCGTGGCCGAGCACGCGTGCGGTCGACACAGGCACCTCGAGCATCGTGTGCTCGCCGTGGTGATGCTGATGCACGAAGCGGCGCCACGGCTCGTTCGCATACTGCCGGAAGAGCGGGCGGATGCTCGAGTCGAACTTGTAGCCCTCTTCGGCGAGCACATCGAGCGCCCAGAGATCCTCGGGGCGTAGCCAGCGCTGGGCGACGCGATAGCCATCGATCTGCCGTCCGCTCGCGCGCTCGAGCGCCTCGCGCGCGCGCACGGTGTCGTCGCGGAACTCATCGCGGCTGAACTCGCGGATGCTGCGATGGAAGTAGCCCTTACTCGCGATATCGTGGCCGCGTGCGACGACTTCGCGGATGAGCTCGGGCGCGGCGTCGGCGACCCAGCCGAGAGCGAAGAAGGTCGCCTTGAGCTTGTACTCGTCGAGCAGGTCGAGCGTGGTGGCCGTGTTGCGCACGAGACGGCTCTCGAAGCGATGCCAGCGCGCGCGCGGAATGAGGCGATTGAACGTCGCGCCCTGATAGTAATCCTCGATGGCCACCGTCAGGATGTGACGGTGGTCGTCGCCCGAGACCATCGGGAGCGGAGAATCGCTCATGGCTGGCGAAGCAGGTACGCGCACAGAAGGCCCCACAGCACAACAGTGATGGCCAGGGGGAGGTCGCTCCACAGCGCGTCCGTGGGCGACTCTCCGCGGCCTTGCCGATCGACGAGGAACCAGTAGCGGAAGATGCCAAAGAGCACGAACGGGATCGTGAAAGCGAGTACGGGCCGGGTCGTGACGACGAACATGCAGTAGAAGACCATGGCGCAGACGGATGCCATGAGCGCGAAGCGATCGAGCAGCGCCACGCTGTACTGGCCGAGCACCGCGCGCGCGGCATCGCCCTGCACCTCGAGCTCATCGCGCCGCTTGATGGCGGCGAGGTAGAGCGCAATCGCAAGCGTGGTGACGAGCATCCACGACGACAACGGCACGTCGATGACGACGGCGCCCGCGTACACGCGCAACACGAAGCCGGCGGCGACACAGAAGATGTCGATGACGGCCATGTGCTTGAGCCACGTGGAGTACAGCACGTTCAGTACGATATAGACGATCAAGACGGCCACGAGGGGAAGGCTCACCTTGAGTGCGGCCAGCAGGAGCACCGCAAGCACCACGAGGAGCGTCCGTGCGGCCGTTACGGAGACCGCGCCGCTGGCGAGTGGACGCGTCAGTCGTTTCGTCGGATGGATCGCGTCCTGCTCGCGGTCGGC
>JBDTJH010000084.1:0-2590 GCA_039935955.1 Gemmatimonadaceae bacterium | reverse complement strand
GCTCGCTCGCGAACTTCTGTGCGATCTCGAGCACGGCGACGGTGCCGGAGCCGTCGTCATCGGCGCCGTTGTATACCGAGTCCATTCGGGGCGCGTGCTTCTTTCGCAGCGAGTCGACGTTCACATGGACGAGCGCGAGCTGCTGCGGACTCGGATCGGCGTTGTCGAGCGACTTGCCGCGCATCTCCCACGACTGCTCGTTCGCGGCGCGCGTGGAATCGTGGTCGGCGGGCACCTCGCGCGTGCCGATGTGATCGCTGTGCGCGCCGATCGCGACGTACTCGCCGCGGACCTTCGGGTCGGAACCGGGCAGCACCGCGATGACGTTGCGAGTGGGACGCGCTTCCTCGATGAGCTTGAGGGTGCCGTGGATGGTTTCGCCGACCGCGCCGGCTGTGAGGGAGTCGAGCGGCTTGCCGCCGAACAGGGTGCGGGCGGTGGATTGGGTGATCAGGAGGTGGAGCGGCGAGGCGCTCTCGGGGCCGGTGGCACTCCCCGCGAGCGCGAGGCCGGGCTTGTGGATGCGCGCGAGATAGTCGGGCGGCGCAAGCTCGAGCGTCGGGATGGCGACGCCGGCGGCGCCGGCAAAGCGACTGCTCGGGCGGACGTTGATGATGAAGAAGCGGCCGCCGTTGGCGGAGGGCGGCGCGCCGAAGACGACGAACTTGCCACGCGCCTGGTCGGCCGTGATCCACGTCGTGGAGTCGGTGAAGACACCGCCGTAGATCGCCTGCGCGCCGTCGATGCTGCGCGGCGTACCGCGCGCAATGATCGGAACGAAATCGGAGTCGGGGCGGAGTGCAGTGGAGCCGGCGGTGAGCGTCCCACTGGGCTCGAAGTGACGGCGCACCAGCGGTACGTACTGGAAGTAGCCACCGCTGTCGCCCGCGGGCTCGAGACCCATCTTCTTCAACTCGGACGCGATGTACGCCGTCGTCATCTGGTGGCCCTCGCTTCCGGCCTGGCGCCCTTTCATCGAATCATCGGCGATGATGTAGAGGCGCGTCATGAGATCGCGCGTCGTGATTGCGGCGGTCGTCGGCTCGGGCTTGTGCTTGAGCGGAAGTGTGGCTTGTGCGGAGAGTGAGCTCGCAGAGGCGAGGAGGGCCGGAAGAACGAAGCGTAAGCGTCGCACGAGAAGTCCCGCTGTGGAAGTTCCGTCGATACGCAGTTGCCGGAGCTAGCGGTGCGTACGGGGATGTGTATTGACCAGATCTTATCTTACCCAGACGGCCCAACGCAGAAGCATGGAGCGCGTATCGTTTTCGACCTCTGATGCGAGTGACGATCATGGAAACGCGCGATCTTTGACACGCCCCGCGTGGAGGCACATTTTCGATCGATGCATACAATTCGATTCCTGTTGACTGCCGCGCTCGTGGTCTCGCCGCAAGTCGCGCTCACGCAGGCTACGTATCTGTTCGTCTGGGCGGGCGGCGACAAGGGAAATGCGGAGATGGCGACGATCGACGCGACGCCGGGGTCGGCGACGTACGGTAAGGTCGTCGCGAGCGCATCAACGGGAAGCATCGGACATCCACACCACACGGAGGCGGTGCTCGCGTCGAGTGGCCACATCCTGGCCAACGATTTTCATGCGGGACGCACGTGGCTGTTCGATCTGCACGAGCCGCTGCATCCGCGTGTGCTCACGTCGTTCGGCGACATCGGTGGCTATGGTCACCCGCACACGTTCGTTCGGCTGGGGAATGGGCACGTGCTGGCGACCTTTCAGTATCGCGCCAGCGGCGGAATGCCGACCGGCGCGATGTTCCACGGAATGCCGGCGATGGGGCCACACACGACAGGCGGACTCGTGGAGATGGACGAAATGGGGCGCGTCTTCAAGTCGGGGAGCGCGATCGATAAGGCTATCGATGACTCGCTGATCTTTCCGTACAGCGTGCTTCCGATTCCCGCGATGGATCGCGCGATATCGACGGTTACCGACATGGACCCTACAGACTCATTACCACCGGAGCAGTGGGTGCAGCTCTGGCGACTGTCGGATCTGAAGCTGTTGAAGTCATTCGCGTTGCAGCCGGGGCCACGCGGTGATGAAAACAAACTCACGGGCGAGGCTCGACTCCTCGCGGATGGAAAGAGCGTGCTGGTGCACACGTTCAGCTGTGGACTCTACCTCGTTCGCAACATCGAGAGCGACAAGCCGACGTCGATGTTCGTGCACGGATTCGAGGGCATCGACTGTGGCGTTCCGATTCTGACCTCGCACTACTGGCTGCAGACTGTTCCGGACGCGCACGCCCTCGTGTCCATGGACATCAGCGATCCGGAGCATCCGCGTGAGGCGTCGCGCGTGCACGTGGGCGATGACGAGAGGCCGCACTGGATCGCGATCGACGGAACGGGTCGGCGAATCGTGATGAACTCGGGCGGGGCGGGGAAGCGACTGTTCCTCATCGACTTCGATCCCGCGACTGGCCAGCTGGCTCTCGACCGGAACTTCCGGGATGCGGGGAGCGACGCGCCGGGGATCAGCCTCACGGGAGCGAACTGGCCCGGATTTACGGGCACCGTCTCGCCCCACGGCGCGGTGTTTTCGAGATAGTTGCGCCTTCGGCACAGCCGA
>JBDTJH010000083.1:0-6014 GCA_039935955.1 Gemmatimonadaceae bacterium | reverse complement strand
CACTCAGGATCGCGGCATCGGCCACGACGTTGAGCGGCGGCGAGTCGATGATGATGATGTCGTACTCGCGCTCCGCCTCTTCGAGCAGATCGCGCAGCTCGTTGGAGAGAAGCACGCCGCCCGGATTCCCCGGAACGAGACCGGACGGAATCACGCTGAGCCGTCCCATGCCGCCCACCTCGAGCCGGTGCAGCGTGGCTTCGAGCTGCGCCTTCCCTTCGAGGAGCTCGCTCAGCCCCGGCGCGATGTTGATGTCGAACGCGCTCGCGACCGAGCCGCAGCGGAGATCGGCGTCGATGAGGAGCACCGACGTTCCATGCTGTGCGAGCGTGAGCGCGAGGTTGACCGCCGTGGTGGTCTTCCCTTCGCCCGGCAGCGCGCTCGTGACCACGATGCTCTTCACACGCTGGTCGGGGCGCGCGTACTGGATGTTCGTCTGCAGCTGGCCGAACGCCTCGATGATGCCCGAGCGCGACTCGACGTCGAGGTCGAGCGCCTTCCGGATCGCCGCAGCGGACTTCGAGAGCTCCGCGGAGCGACGGCTCGTGGGCGTGAGACCGACCAGCGGCACCGGCGCGCGCTCGCGCTTGACCTTGCGCTTGAGATGCACGGCGAAGCGCTTGAGAGCGCCGTCCGTGGTGCGAACGCGAATGCGCGGGATGAGTCCGAGCACCGGAACTTCGGTGATCGTCTGCAGCTGCTCGCGGGTGCGAACCGTTGCGTCGAGATGCTCACGGGCGACCGCCAGCAGGAGACCGATCACGGCGCCGAGCACCAGCGCGGCGGCCATGTCCAGCATCGCGCGCGGACGCACGGGCTTCGTGGGCGCGACGGCCGAGTCGACGACCTGGACGGTCGCGTCGACGGTGGCCGCCTGGATCTCGGCCTCCTTGAGCTTCGTCTGCAGCATGCCGTACATGTCTTCGAGCACCTTCGGCTGCCGCTCGAGACGCTGCACCTGCGCTTCCTGCTCCGGGATCTTGGAGAGATCGCGGCTGAAGTGCGCCATCGAGGAATCCTCGGCGGCGACCTGATTGCGCAACCCCTCTTCGTACGTCGTCGCGATCTGGCGTAGCTGCTCCTCGAGCTCCGCGACGCGGTTGGTCAGCACGGCGACATCGGGATCGGCGGCGGTGCGGCGCGTGAGCAGCTTGGCGCGCTCGTCTTCCACGCTCGAGAGCGAGCGCAGGATCTCGGACGCGGCCTCGTTGCGGAGGAGCGTCGGGAAGGCGATGAGGCGGCGGTATGGCGACGGAGCGCCGGGCGCCTGCGGCTGTGCGGCCGCGGCGTTGACTTCCTTGAGAAGCTGCGCGAGCGCGCTCCGCTCGGAGTCGAGCTTGGAGCGCTCGGCCTGCATGTCGACGAGGCGGGTGACCTGGCTCGTACCCTGGCTCTTCGGATCGACGACGGAGCCGGCGGTGCGGTAGCGCTGCAGCTCGTCTTCCGACGTCGCGAGCTGGGCGGACAGCGTGGCGATCTGCCCCTGGAGGAACTTGACGCGCTCGCGCGCCTCGGTGGTGCCGACGTTCTGACGGCGCCCCATGTAGGTGCGGCCGAGCGAGTTCAGGGTGGCGGCGAGCAGCGGCGCATCGGAGCCGCTGTAGCTCAGACGGACGAGATTGGCCTGCGTGCTGGGGCGCGAGACGCGGAGCGCGTCACCGAGATCGCCGACCGCGTCCGGAAAGCGCTGCACGTGAAAGGACAGCGCCGGGTAGGCCACGGCGTGCGGGTTGAGCACGAAGGAGAAGTCGACCGTTTTGACCGTGTCGCCTGCCGCGTAGTACGCGAGCGCGGCGGTCCCCCTCTTGGTGCGCTGGAGCGAGAAGCGGCGATCCGGCTCGCGGACGAGCCAGTAGGTGCCGCTGTCGGCCTCGGGGGCGACGGCGACGGCGCCCATGACGTCGTTGCGCGAGAGCGAACGCGGCTCGCGGAGCGTGAGCTGGAGGCCGAGGTGGTCGATGACCTGCTCGGCCATCGTGCGGCTGGTGAGGACCTCCATTTCGGTGGAGACCTCATCGTGCTCGGGGCCGGCGTTGGCCGTGAACTCGACGGAGCGCTGGCCATTGATGTCGAAGAGCGCGGACGCTTCGTAGACCGGACGCGCGTAGTGCACGTAGACCCAGGCAGCGGCGGCGCAGGCGGCGACGCAGGTCGCGATGAGCAGCACGTTGCGCTGGAGCATTCGCCACATGTCGTCGAGCCTGAGCTCATCCGTCTTCGCGGGGCGCCGCGGCTCGAGGATGGCGAGAGGCTGCGTATAGTGTCGTACAGGAAGCGACATGTTTTAGTGTTTCACGGCGAAGGTCGTGATGAGCGCGACTGCGGTGCTTCCGAGCCCTATCAGAATGCCCGGGTTGCGAGCGGCCCAGCTTTTCTGCTCGACGATCACCTGGTCTCCCGAGCGCAGCGGTGAATCGCTGACGAGGAGGCCCTTGGTGAGCGGCGTGTCGATCTGCTGGCCGTCGCGGACCAGGTGGATCTTGTTCGGATTACCGTCGGTGGAAACGCCGCCGGCGAGAGCGAGCACGTCGGTGAAATGCATCGTTTCATCCACCGGGTAGAGCCCCGGATTGCGGACGGCGCCGAGGACGCGGACGCGATGGAGGAGACGAACTTCTATTGATGGATTGCGTAAAAACGAGGAATAAGTGGACACGAGATACGTCTTGAGAGAATCGCTGGTGATCCCCTTGACGTTTAGCGCGCCGACCTTGGGGAGCACGACGACGCTGGACTCGTCGACGCTGAATTCGCCGGAGAGATCGGGCTCACGCCAGATTTTGAGACTGATCGCGTCGCCGGGGAGGAGCGGATGTCCGCTGCCGGAGTACACGCCCGTGGAGCTCGTGCGCTGTGCGGCGACGGCAGGTGCTGCGAGCGCGAGGAGCAGGAGTGTGGTGGCGAAGCGCGTAAGTGACACGAGTTTATTCCAGCGAAAGAGTTCGTTGTGCCGTTTCAATGTCTACACCGCGCGGAGCGATGTGACTCAGCGCACAGCAGCGTCGGGAGCTGACCGAAATACAGCGCCTCCGCAATCACCATGAGAGGATCGCGGAGGCGTTTGGGAGCGACCGTGATGCCCTAGTTCAGTCTCTTGCGAACCGCGCACCTCCCACAACGATTGGCATCGTTGTGGTGGTTGATCGAGGTGAAGCAGAGGATAGAACGCATTGCTTATGTCTCTCGTGCGACAAATGTTTTCTGCTCGCGGAGGGCGAGTGATTAACGAGACATAATAGGCATCGTTCCACCTCTGTCAATAAGACGAAAATATGCCTCGGACGTGACACAGAGCGGCATCTGTTCAGTGGCGCTTCCAGCTTATATATGTTGACCGTGCCTACGCTGACGCGCGTGCTGAAAAAGTGATATTGTACGTCCTGGAAGTGACAGCGGCGTGATAGTGCTTCGCCTGGATTGCAGGGGTGCAAAAAAATGGATATATCGCGTAACCGACCGATGGATGGTCGTTTCCGACCTCCTGGAACACCTCTTCGCGGCGTTGGGGTAGCATTACCGACTCATTACTGCGGTCGTCTACTTTTGTGACGTCCCGGCACGCACCCTCCGAAGCCAAACACAATGCATAGACGCACCGTCTGTTCACGCGCCGCACTGCTGGCGGGCGTTTTCGCTTTCGTCCTCTCGGCCCCGCTCGCTGCGCAGGCGAAGGGCTACTCGCTCGACGACATACTCGGGCTGCTCAGGCGTCACGTCTCGAGCGCGCGCGTGCTGAGTCTCGCGAAGTCGAACTGCGTGACGTTCGTGGTCTCGGATGATGTCGACACGCGGATCAAGCGGGCGGGCGGGACGCAGTCGCTGGTGGACGGACTCAAGCAGGTGTGCAATCCGAATGGCCCGGGCGGTGACAGCGCGACGAAGGTATCGAGTGGCGCCGTGCCGATTCCGAAGCCGGCCGATCCGCCGCCGCCGGTCGATACGGCGATCACCGTTCGCCTGCGCGCGGCCGTGGTGGGAAGCGATCTGACGGTGCGCGCGCTGCCGCAGCTCGACCTGTGGATCATCAGTCCGCGCGGCGACACGACGCGCGTGTCGACGGATCTCGAGGGACGCGTGGAGCGGAGCTTCAAGCCCGGCGTCTACAGGATCGAGAGCGCGCAGACGTACGAGATGAACGGCGCGAAGTACAAATGGGGGCTGTACGAGACCTTTCAGAAGGACGGGGGAACGATCGAGCTGACGCAGAAGAATGCGCAGGTCGAGACCGTGACCGTCACGACGACGACGAGCAACCCTCAGGCCGTGAAGGACAGCATCGCGAAGGACTCGGCCGCGAAGGCCGTGCTCGCGATGAAGTCGCGCACGGAGAAGGAGCTGTTCGACGACTATCGATCGGGACTGTTTACGGTGTATGGCAGCCAGCGCGGCACCGGTTTTCTCGCCGACTCGAGTGGGCTCGTGCTCACGAATGCGCATCTGCTCGACGGCACGGACGAAGTGCGCGTGATGCTCGACAGCAATACGAAGGTCTACGCGCGGAAACTGGTGGTGGATCCGGCTCACGATCTCGCGGTGCTCGCGATTCCGATGCGGCGCTGTGCGAAGTGCACGCCGCTCCCGATGTTCGACAGCACGAAGAGCGCGATGCCGACTGCGGGCGATCGCGTGCTGGCGCTCGGCTCGCCGTTCAACAAGGCGGGGGTGCTGAGTACGGGAATCGTGAGCAACGCGGATGCGCAGAGCATCACGAGCGAGGTAAGCCTCGGCTATCTGAATACCGGCGGCCCGCTGCTCAACACCGACGGCTACGTGGTGGGGTTGAATGCGTATCGACCGCCGGTGACGGTGGGCGCGGGGCGCGTCTCGAACTCGGTAGCAGCGCCCGTGCTGATGGCGGCGCTGCAGCGCGCGAAGGACTCGGTGACGAGTGCGCACTTCAAGGCCGTGACCGACTCACTGTTGCCGACCGTGCCGCGCGAGCCGTTTCCGAGTGAGCCAATCGCCGCCGTCTCGGGGCTCGGAGCGACGCTCGACCTGCACAACTACCGCGCGGAGATCGGGCCGTTCCGCGTGTTCATGATGACTCCGCAGGTAATGGCGTGGCGCCAGACGCAGGCGATGAAGGCGTTGGCGGACCGCAAGCGCAACGATCCGCGAAAGGCGGCGGCGTGGACGACGGTGGACCCCATCGAGGGATGGCGCGACTGGTCCGAATATCTGGGTGACCGTCGGGCGGTAGTGGTGTTCAACGTGACGTCGGACAAGACCGCGTTCCCGTTCTACGAGCCCGACAAGATTCAGGGAATCGATGAGGGGAACTTCAAGGATCTGAAGATCTATCGCGACGGCGTGGAGATCGTGCCGGTGGAGAAGGTGCGGATTCCGGCGATGCTGAACGTCGACCAGACGAAGGCGGCGGGGAAGCCGGTGGCGATGCAGGGGATCTATGTGTATCGCATCGAGGATTTCGCACCGAGGGCGGTGGGAACGACGGCGGTGTACACGATGAGCATTACGGATGCGGCGAAGCCCGGGCAGCCGTACAAGGTGCCGCTCATGGCGAGTAGCGTGGAGCAGATGTGGAAGGACTTTACGGCGTATCGGTTTGGGGGGCGACGGTAGGAAAGTTCGAGCGCCGCCATAGCTCAGAGATGCGAAAGCGGGGATGCGTGATGAACGCGTCCCCGTTTTTGCATGCATGCGACTCATTTGCGCATGATGGCCGGAAACAAAAAAACGGGGAAGCGCTCTCGCGCATCCCCGCTATTATCGATCGGACCTTGTCGGTCAGAGCTCGTTGATCACATCGAGAGGATTCGGCGGACCGAACATCGCGCCGTCGTTGCTCGGAGTGCCGTTCGATTCCGGAGCCGCGCCGTTTTCGCGAGCCGCGCTACCGTTGCCGCGACCCTGCTTGCGACCACGAGCTTCGCCGCCCTTGCGACCGATCTCCGACATGTGCTGGCGATTCTTGCTCACCGAAACCCCGCCCTTCCGTCCCGCGGCGCGAGCTTCGTCAGGAGAAAATTCATGAGCGGTGCCCTGCTCATGCG
>JBDTJH010000082.1:0-17346 GCA_039935955.1 Gemmatimonadaceae bacterium | reverse complement strand
TCGAGCCCGGCGCGTATTTGCGCGGGGAGATCGGAATGCGCGCGGAGGTGAATGCGTTCATCGCGCCGGGCGAGGTGATCATCACGCCTGAGGACTACCAGCACGACTTGATCGTGGTGTAAGCTGGAGCCGGTAGCTCTGGGGCCGGACGGGGATTGAGTTATCGTAAAATCATCCATTCTCCCGGATACTCTCGCACCACCGCCACAGGGTTCACGACCATCGATCCGTAGCGGGGTACGTGCTCGCGCCGCTGCCCACCACGAGACTGATCACGCGCGTAGGATGCAGCGCCGCGGTAGCGAGCATCGTCGCACGCCGATGTCGGGCCCGATGCCATGAAAGCGATCGACACTGATGGCGTCGGCCAACTCGATGACGAAGCCGCCCATCGAGTGCGGCGACATCAGATCGGTACGCCCCTCGGATCCACCATAGCCCGGAAGATCGAAGGCGATCAGAGAAAAATCCGTTGCGAGCGCATCCCACATCGGGAGATACGCGTGAATACTCTCCGGCCACGGTCCAATCATCACCACCGTCGGCGCGCCGACCTTCGCACTCGTCGCGTATCGAACCTCGAGACCGTCGACTTTCATGAACGCCGGTTTGTTTGGTGAGCTCGAACCGTCGCTCATGTACGCTCCCTATGCCGTGAGACTCAATCCCGCCGCGCGATGCAGCCGAGAGTACAATCCGCCGCTCGCGATGAGCTCCTCGTGGCTCCCTTCCTCCACTATCACGCCGCCCTCCAGCACGATCACCCTGTCAGCGCGGCGCACGGTGCTCAACCGGTGCGCGATGATCAACGTAGACCTCCCGCGCAATAGTTCCTCCATCGCCTGCTCGACGAGCTTCTCGCTCTCCGTGTCGAGGCTCGACGTCGCCTCATCGAGGATCACGACTGCGGGGTTCTTCAGGAACACTCGTGCGATTGCGATCCGTTGGCGCTGTCCGCCCGAGAGCTTGACACCGCGCTCGCCTACGCGCGTGTTCATGCGGTCCGGAAGTCGCTCGATGAACTCCATCGCATGCGCGGCACGCGCAGCTCGCTCGACTTCGGCGTCCGTCGCGTCCCCGCGCGCGTACGCGATGTTGTCGCGCACCGAGCCACTGAACAGCGCGGGCTCCTGTGGCACGATGCCGATCGCGCCGCGCAACTCCGCTAGCGCAAGCGAGCGCACGTCCACCCCGTCGAGCGTGACTGCGCCCTGCTGCACATCCCAGAAGCGCGGCACCAGCGAGGCGATCGTCGTCTTCCCTGCGCCCGACGGCCCGACGAGCGCCACGATCTCCCCCGGCGCGATCGTGAAAGACACGTCGTGCAGCACATCCGGTAGGTCGGCGCCATACCGGAAGGTCACCCCCTCGAGGCGCACGTCGCCGCGCACGGGCATCGGCAGCACGACTGTGCCCGTCGCGTCGGCGATCGTCGGCTTGGTCTCGAGCAGGTCGAAGACGCGTCTCGCCGCGCCGATCGCCTCCTGATACGCGCCGAACAACTGCCCCAATGCACCGACGGCTGCCGCCACGAAGAACGCATAGAACAGGAACTCAACCAGCGCGCCGCCCGTCAGTTGATGCGCGAGCACGAGCCGGCCGCCCTGCCAGAGCACCGCGGCGACGCCGGCGAAACCCGCGAAGGTGATCACGCCGAAGAAGACGCCGCGCACCATCGCCCGATGAATCGCGGCGTCGACGACATCGGCGAGCTGTGCATCGTAGCGCGCGCTCTCCGCATCCTCGCGCGTGAAGCTCTGCACCGTGCGAATCTGCGAGAACGCCTCGTCCGCCGTCCCCATCGCGTCGGCGATGCGGTCCTGCACGATCGTGCTCGCCTTCCGCATCGCGCGGCCGAAAATAAATGCCGCGCCAACGATCACCGGGACTACTGCCAGCGTCGTCACCGTCAGTTGCGGATGCGTGATCGTCAGCATCACGATGCCGCCGATCAGATACACGAGCTGCCGCATGAGCTCCGTCGACTGATACGTCATCACGCTCTGCAGCAGCGTGAGATCGGTGCTCAGCCGGCTCGTCAACTCGCCCGTGCGTTGCTCGGCGAAGAATCCCGGCGAGAGTCGCACCAGATGCGCGAACAGCTCGCTCCGCAGCTTCGCGATCACCCTCTCGGCCACGGACGTGATCAGCCATACCTGCACGAAGCTCAAGAGCCCCTGCGCGGCGAAGATCGCCACGAGGAGCAGCGCGAGCTTGTTGAGCAGCGACCCGTCGCCTCGCACGAAGGCGGCGTCGAGGAGCTCGCGAACAACCAACGGGAAGGCGAGACCGATGGCCGAGCTGATGAGCAGCGCGATCGTGCCAATCGTGAGCTGACGGACGTAGGGCCTGAGCCGCGCCAGCAGCGGGCGCAGCGGAGTGGGCGACGGAAGCGCTCGGCGCCCCTTCTCCGGCTCGGCCGGCGCGCTCAGCGCGGCGTCCCGGCGATCCAACTGCGCACCGTCCGCACGTCGGGCTCGATGCGCTGGCGATGGCGCACGACCCCCTCGAGCCGCGCTATCAGCGCGCCAGTGCTGATCACGCTCTCGTCCGGACCCTTCGCCCAGTTGCCCGGATGCCATTCGCGCACGCGCACGCCGCCCGCATCACGCGCGAGTAGCAATACATGGTCGTGCGCGCCGCCGTCGCTCACGATGTGCACGGCGAGCTCGCCGTTCTCCATCGTGGGCGGCACGGGTCGGTCCGTCATCACCGTGCGATGACGCGGTCGATCACCATCGCCACGAAGAGGAGCGCGAGGTACAGCAGCGAATACTTGTACAGCCACCACGCAGCCGCATTCCACACGGGCTTGCGTAGCACCTGGATCACGCCGCCGAGCATCAGCGCATTGAGCGCGACGGCAGAGACAACGTAGAACGCTCCGAACGCGCCGAAGAGCGCGGGGAGCAGCGTGAGCGCGATGAGGATGAACGTGTACCAGAGCATGTTCCACATCGTCTCGCGCTCGCCCCACACGAGTGGCGCCATCGGCACACCGGCGCGCCTGTAGTCGACCTGCTTGTTGAGCGCGAGCGCCCAGAAGTGCGGCGGGGTCCAGTAAAACACAATCAGGAAGAGATAGACGGCTGCAAGATCGATGTGTCCGGTCGCCGCCGCCCAGCCGACCAGCGGCGGGAACGCGCCCGCTGCACCGCCGATCACGATGTTCTGCGGCGTGCGGCGCTTGAGCCAGCGCGTGTAAACGAACACGTAGAAGTAGAATCCCGCGAGCGCCAGCAGCGCCGAGAGGACATTCACCTCGTACGCGAAGATGCCTGTCGCCGTGGTCGAGCACAGGATCCCGAAGGCGAGCACCGCGCGCCGGTCCATCCGTCCGCTCGGGATCGGGCGAAGCCGCGTGCGCGCCATCGTTCCATCGATGTCACTGTCGATGAACATGTTCACCGCGTTCGCGCCGCCGGCCATGAGATAGCCGCCCAACAGCACCCAGAGCACGAGACCGAAGCTCGGGCTCGCGGCGATGTACATCGGCGCGATGGTCGTGACGAGGAGCAGGGAGATGATCCGCGGCTTCGTCAGCATCACGAGGTCGCGGCTGAAGGAGTTCGTGTTCGCCGATACTGCTGCCATCGTCATGATGTCGCCTCCGACGCCGAGAGTGGAGCGCGCGAGGGCGATCGCGCGGACTCGCGCGTGCCGTGCCCATTCGGAAAGCGTGCGAGCCACGCAAGCGCGAAGAGCGTCAGCCAGATCGCGATCCCGTCGGCCTCGTGCAGCGAGCGCATGACGGGAGGTAGATGCATCTCGACCATCCCGGCGGCGATCACGATCTGTAAGCAGATGAGCGTGAAGGCGATGCGCACGGTGCGCACGACCACCGGCGCCTCACGACGTTTCGCGAAGCCGATCATCAAGCCGAGCACGTGGAAGAACAGGAGAAACGCGAGGATGCGATGCGTGAATTGCACGTGCTGCGCTGGAAGGGGGAGGATCGATCCACGGCAGAGCGGGAAACCCTGGCATGCGCTGTTCGCGCCGGGAATCTTCGCGGTGAGGCCGCCGAAGAGTACCGTCACGAGCGCGATCGCCGCCGCGGCAGCCGAGCTGCGCGCGGCGCGCGTTCGCGTGGGGAGCGAGCCGAAGGTCGACGCGCCTCCGAGTCCACCGGCGCGCAGTACCGTCGTCGCAAGCGCCGCGAGCAGGAGCGCTCCGTTCAGCAGATGCGCGACTGTCGCCCACGCCGTGTTGCCCATGCGCACGGTGACCATGCCGAGCACGGCCTGGAGGAGAATCAGCGCGCCGGCGACGAGCGCGGAACGCAGTACGCCGCCGCGTCCGGAGCCGCCCGGCTCATCGCGAATCCGGTAGGCGGCGAGTACCAGCAATGCCACCATCGCCACGGTGATCGCGGCGAGGAGCCGGTGTGTCCACTCGATAACGAGCGTCGGCTGGTCCATCGGCGGGAACCAGCGGCCGAAGCAGCGCGGCCAGTGATCGCCGCATCCCATCCCCGAGCCCGAGATTCGCACGATCGCGCCGAACACGATGAGCGCGTAGGCCAGCCCGAGAGTCGCATACGCCAGTCGTCGTACTGCTTTCACGAGCGGTTCCTCATGGGACGATCGTGATCGTGGCCGCGGGATGCAGCGCACTCCATGTGAATATCAGCACCATGATGAGTACGAGGCCGGGGACCACGGTCCACGCGACCTCGATCGCTCGCGGCGGCGCTGCGGTACCGTCCGGACGTTGCGCGCGCGCCCGCAGCGCAGAGCGCACGATGGCGACCTGCGACAGCGCGCAACACAGCGCAGCGAGCCAGAAAATCACGTCGGATACGAATGTCGGAATAGTCCTTGAAAGTTGATCGGCAAGCGGATGACGTGCAAGACGGCGCGCCGCGGGGTGTCGCGGCGCCGCCGTGGCTGTATTATGGACCATGGAAGAGCCAGCATTCTCCGCCGAGCCGGTCTCACGGCTTCCGCGTCGCCTCGGGCTGTTCAGCGCCATAGCGGTGCTCATCGGGTCGACGATCGGGTCGGGCATCTTCCGCTCGCCTGCGGGCATTGCGGACAAGCTGCCCGGCCCACTCCCGCTGCTTTCGGTCTGGCTCTTCGGCGGGATCTTCGTTCTGTGCGGAGCGCTCACGCTCGCGGAGGTCGCGAGCGCACTGCCGGCGACGGGCGGACTATACGTCTTCATCCGTGAAGCGTGGGGGCGGCGCGCGGCCTTCCTGTTCGGCTGGTCGGAGCTGCTGCTCATCCGCGCCGCATCGCTCGGCGCGATCTCGACGACGTTCGCCGAGTATCTCTTTCGCGTGATGGGGCATGAGCCGAGCGTCGAGCCGTACGCGACGTACGTGCACTGGGTGGCGGCGCTCGCGATCGCGCTGACGGCGACGTTCAACTACGTGGGCCTCAAGTGGGGCTCGCTGGTACAGAATCTCACGACCGTCGCGAAGTACGGCGGCCTGCTTTTCATCATCGTGGTCGCGATCGCGATCGGGCTGCCGCACACGGGAGGGCACTTCACCCCCGCGGTGCCGCCCGGGAGCTTCTCGCTCGCCCCTTTCGGGCTCGCGCTCATCTCGGTGCTCTGGGCGTACGACGGGTGGGAGGACGTGAGCCTCGTCGGTGGAGAGGTGAAGGATGCGCGGCGCACGCTGCCGCGCGCGATCATCATCGGGACGGTGGCGGTGATCGCGATCTACGCGCTGGCGAACTTCGCGTATCTCTCCGTGCTCGATGTCGAGACGATACGCCACTCGCGACTCGTGGCTGCGGATGTGGCGTTCAAGGTGATCGGCGCGCCGGGGGTCGTCTTCGTCGCGGTGACGGTGATGCTGTCGACGTTCGGCACGCTCAACGGCTCGATCATGACGGCGCCGCGCATCTTCTTCGCGATGGCGGACGACAAACTCCTGTTCAGGCAGATTGCGAAGGTGCACCCGCGCTTCCAGACGCCATACATCGCGATCGTGCTCAACGCCGCGATCGGCGTGGCGTTCGTTTTGACGCGAGGCTTCGAGCAGCTCGCTGATCAGTTTGTCATCGCGATCGTGCCATTTCTCGCACTCGCAGTGGCCGCCGTCTTCGTGCTCCGGCGCCGCCCGGGCTACGAGACGTCGTTTCGCGTTCCCGGATATCCGGTGGTGCCCGCGATTTTCATCCTCTCCACTGTAGCATTGCTGGCGAACGCGCTCATCAGTCCGTCGAGCCGCGTCGCAACGCTCGGCGTCTTTGCCGGCATCCTCCTCGGCCTGCCGATCTATGCATACATCACGCGCCGCATGGGCTCGTCAGACGCTGGGTGAATCGTGACGATTCCGTTGCCGCGAATTCTTGACTCACAGGGCTCGCGCCATAGCTTTTTTGCTTCGGCCGGGATGGCTTCGCGGTAGCTCCCTGCCACCCGCTTGGCGGCGATTGCGCTCCTGCCCGCGCCTCGTCGGATGTCGTCTACCATAAGGATTCCTTCATGCGAATGAGTTGTCTGTTCCGCAACACTCTCCTGGCGCTCCTCGCCTCGGGAGCGGTCGGCAGCACCACGGTTGACGCGCAGGGAATTACCACGGCTGCCGTGAGCGGCAACGTCACCGACTCGACTGGCGGGCCCGTCGAGGCCGCGCAGATTCAGGTCATCAATCAGCAAACCGGCGTGAAGAGCGGCACGCTCACACGCTCCAATGGCAACTACTATATCCAGGGCGTCGAAGTCGGCGGTCCCTATGTCGTATCGGTCAGACGCATCGGCTTCGCTCCGGACAGCATTACGGGAGTCCGCCTCTCGCTCGGCCAGAATTTTCGCGCGAACTTCACGATGGGCGTGCAGGCCGCACAGCTCTCTGTCGTCACCGTTCGCGCGACGTCCGACACACTGAGCAGCCAGATCTCATCGTCGCGCCGCGGCGTGCAGACGGACATCTCGGACACGGCGCTTCGTCGTTTGCCGACGCTGAACCGCAACTTCACCGACTTCCTGAGTCTCACGCCACAGGTCGTGCAGGCGCAGAGCGGCGGACTGTCGGGAGCGGGGCAAAACAACCGGTTCAACAACATTCAGATCGACGGCGCGAGCGAGAGCGACATCTTCGGACTCGGCACGACGGGACAGCCGGGTGGACAGGCGCGCGGTCGCTCGATCTCGCTCGAGGCGGTGCAGGAGTACCAAGTGCTGCTGTCGCCATTCGATGTGCGCCAGGGAAATTTCACGGGTGCGCTGATCAACGCCGTGACCAAGAGCGGCACGAACGAGCTTCACGGCTCGCTGTACTATTACTTTCGCAATCAGGATCTCGCGGCCGATGTGCCGCTCCTGCGCACGAGCGAATTTCAGCAGAAGCAGTATGGCTTTTCGATCGGCGGCCCGATCGTGAAGGACAAGATTCACTTCTTCGTTGCGCCCGAGTGGCAGGCCGAGACGTATCCCGCGCCGGGCCCGTATCCCGGCTCGGCCGGGGTGCAGTCGGCTGCCGACGCTGCGACCGTGCAGCGCATGGCGGACATCCTGACGAATACGTACGGGCTCGATGCCGGCGCGGTGGGCGCCGTGTCGAACAAGAATCCGCTGACGAACGTGTTCGCGCGGCTCGATTTCGTTCTGCCGTACAACAGTCGTCTCGTCCTTCGCGACAACTATGGCAAGGCGGAGCTCGACACGCTCTTCCGCACGTCGACGTCGTTCCGCTTCGGCTCGAACGCGTACTCGTTCCACAACAAGAAGAACGCCGCAGTCGCGCAGCTGTTCACGAACTGGAACAACGGCGCGAACAACGAGTTGTTCCTCGGCTATACCACCATCCGCGACTTCCGTCCGCCCAATGCGGACTATCCGTCGATTACCGTGAACACCGGGGTGACGGGAACGCTGATCGCAGGCGCGGAGTCCAATTCGCAGGGCAACGCCCTGGACCAGGACATCTTCGAGGTCACCGACAACTTCACGATCCCGATCGGGGACAAGCACCGGCTGAGCATCGGAACGCACAACGAGTTCTACAAGATGGACAACCTTTTCGCGCGCAACTCGCAGGGCAGCTACACCTTTGCGGGCCTCGACTCGCTCGAGGCGGGGAATCCAAACTCGTACACGATCGGTCTGAATCTCGGACAGGGCTTCCACTCGAAGTTCAACGCCGCGAACTACTCGGTGTATGCGGAAGATCAGTGGACGATCAACGAGCGCTTCAACGTGCTGTACGGCGTGCGCCTGGACATTCCCACGATCAGCTCGCGTCCTGAGACCAATCCACTGATCGACAGCATCTACGGACGCGATACGCACGAGCTGCCGACGGGGAACGTGCAGTTCTCTCCGCGCGTCGGCTTCAACTGGGATGTCACCGGCAAGCAGACGGACCAGCTGCGCGGAGGCGTCGGCGTCTTCCAGGGTCGCCCAGCCGCGGTGTGGCTCGAGAATACGATCGCGAACTCGGGCTTCGGACTCGGGCTGCTCACCTGCGGCGCGGGCGGGCTCGGTCGGGCACCCGCCTTCAATCCCGATATCAACAACCAGTCGCAGAGCTGTCTCGATGCAGCTGGCAACCCGGTTGGCGCGGGCGCGTACAGCGAAGTCGATCTGCTCGGCAAGAATCTCAAGTACCCGCAGACGCTTCGTGCCACCCTCGGCTACGATCACCAGTTCGGCAACGGCTTCGTAGGAACGCTCGAAGGCATCTACACGCGCGGGCTCAACAGCTTCTTCTATCAGAATCTCAACCTCGGCGCGCCGACTGGCGTCGATAAGTTCGGCCGCACGATCTACGCAACTGCGTGGGCCGCGAATGGAACGCCGACGTCGAATCTCATCAGCAGGCAGTTCAAGGCCGGCGGTGTCTACGATGTGAAGAATCAGTCGAAGGACTATTCATATCAGATGACGGCGCAGCTCAAGAAGAAGTTCTCCGATGCACTCGAAGCCAGCGGCGCATTCACGCACGGCCATTCGTACTCGGTGCAGGACGTCACGAGCAGCACGGCAGCCTCCAACTTCCGCTTCGGTCGCGAGCTCTCCGGCAACATTCTCGACCAGAACACCGGCATCTCGCAGTTCGACATTCCGAACAAGGTGCTGATCGCCGGAACGTACACGGCGCCGTGGAAGACGTGGACGACGAACTTCTCGATGATCTACGTCGGGATCTCGGGCATTCCATTCGACTACGTATCGACGGGACGGGGAGCTGCCGGCGACATGAATGGCGACGGCGTCACCGGCAACGATCTGATCTACATCCCGAAGAACGCGCGCGACCCGAACGAGATGCAGTTCGCCAATGAGGTCGTGAACAGGCAGGTGATCACGGCGGCGACGCAGGCGCAACTCTTCGAGCAATTCATCGAAGGACAGCCGTGCCTGAACGACAACCGCGGAAAGATTCTCAACCGCAACGCCTGCCGCACACCGTGGCAGAACAACATGAACGTGACGGTGGAGCAGTCGCTGCCGAGCGTGATGGGGAAGACGCTGTCGCTGCGGCTCGACGTCTTCAACTTCCTGAATCTGATCGATCACGACTGGGGGAAGATCAAACTTCCGTCGAACAGCCCGAGCTTCAACGATCAGTCGCTGGTGAGCGTGGTCGGTCAGACGAGCGATCCGAACGTGCTGCACACGCAGCCGATCTTCAACTATGCGCCGGTGAACACGGTGCGATGGACATCGAACGTGATTCCATCGTACTACCAGATACAGCTCTCGGCACGGCTCGGGTTTTAGCGCGAGGGGAAGCAGGGGAGCGACGGGGCGGCCGCGTGATCGGCCGCCCCGTTTTCTTCCGAAGGCGGGAAACGCGCAGGCGGATGTTATCCGCGAATGTAGGCGCGGTCTCCGACAGCGACCGTCGACCCGCGCGTCGGCACCGCATAAACGCCCGCGCGATTGTCGCGCTCGCGCACCACGGTGCGCATGACCTCGGGCGAGCTCGCGCCGGTGTCGGGATCGAGGTTGATCATCGAGCAGCGCTCATCGAGCTCCGTGATGCTCGCAAGCGGCCCATTCTGCGCATTGCCGAACGCGATCGTGCGACCCACCCATGCATCCTCCGGATACGGATCGCCGCTCTCCTCGACGTCGACCACGATGTTCGGCCGAAAGCGCCGCGCGTCCATCGGCATCGAGAGCAGCGCGCCGAGCGATGCGAGCGTCTGCGTCGTGATGATCGAAAGTCCGGCAACATCGAAGATTCCACGATCTAAATGCAAAAGTTCGACGTTTACACCGTGCGCCTCGGCGAGATGGCGCGCGAGCGCGTCGCTCTCGCAGCCGAAGTCGTCGCCCGCCGGCGAATGGATTCGCATCGTCGCGAGCGTCGGCGCGTCACTCCCCGCGCACTCGGCGCGATACGTGATGAGCGCAGGAAGCTTGCTGGCCGTGAGCCACGGAAATCCGCCCTGATCGCCGATCCTCCGCAAGGCAAACCTCCGGTCACCCACGATGCCGTGGCCGTCGATGGTCGCGTCCGCGAGGGGCTGCGCGGACATCGACTTCACCGGATGGCGATACAATCCGGCGACTCGTCCGATCGCTCGCCATCCGTCCATTGAGTCCGACGCGCTAAAACACCTTTACGTTGATGTACCGCTTCGGATTCGCCTTGATGTCCGTCACCAGCGAGTCCATGCGGCCCAGCAGCTCGTGCAGGTTGTTGTAGACGCCGGGATCGTTCAGGAACTTGGCCGCCGTTCCGTTCCCCGTCTGCAGCTGCGTCATCACCGCGCCGAGCTTCTTGGTGGTCGAATCGAGACTGGCTGTGAGCGTCGACAGGTTGTGCGTGGTCGACTGCATGTTGCGGACGGTCGAGTCGAGTGCCATCGAGTCGATCGCCGTCACACGGCTCCGAACGGCGTTCATCGTGAGCGTGAGCCCGCGCGACTGCTCCGCCGCGACGGTGTTGAGCTCCTGCACCAGCGCATTCGTCGACGCGATCGATTTGCGTAGATCCTGGATGCCGCCCTGTTGCACGAACTCGATCTTCACCGTCTTCGCGACGTCTGACAAGGCGCTGCTCACGCTGTCGACGCGCATCAGCAGCATATCCATCGACGGCGCGGCTTGTCCCGCGGGAATCGTATCATTCGCCGTGAGGAAGCCGTTGAAGCGACAGGTGGACGTCATCGGCCGGCCCGCGCTCGGCGTCGACGTGTCGGCGGAGACCGGGGCGGGCGCCGCGGTGCACGGCGTCAGGGAGATCGACTTGTCGCCGAAGAAGCCTTCGTTGGTGACCGTCGCCGTCGTCCCCGACGGAATCCTGCGCGACTTGTCGATGCTGAGCCGCACGTTCAGGTAGCCCGTCTCGTCGAGATCCACCGCGTCGACGTAGCCCACCTGCACGCCCGCGAGATTCACGGGCTGTCCGGGCTTCACGTTCTGCCCCCAGGCGAAGCGCGTGTACTCATTGTACGACTTGCTGAAGCCGCGCCGCGCGAGCCAGAGCGTGCCGCCGATCCCCACGAGGATCGTGACGAGCGTGAAGATGCCGACGACGACTTCGTCCCGTTGTTTGGTCATTGAATCTCTTTTGCGAGATAGAGTGCGGTGAGCGCATCCAGCAGCAGGATCACCACCGACGAGATGACGACGGCACGCGCGGTCGAGCGACCAACGCCTTCCGCGCCCGAGCCGGTGATGAATCCCTCGTACGAGCAGGTCATCGCGATGGCGCCGCCAAAGAGCGTCGCCTTGATCAGCGCGTACCAGATCTGAAAGGTGTTGAACGTCAGGTGCAGCCCCGCAGAGTAGTCGGCGAGCCGTACATCGGTCGCGCCGATCACCGCGAGCCCGCCGGCGACGATGCCGATCGAGATCGCGACGATCGTCAGGAGCGGCACCATCGTCACGCCCGCGATCACGCGCGGCACCATGAGATACGCAACGGGATCGTACGCCAGCGTCTCGAGCGCATCGATCTGCTCGGTCACACGCATCGTCCCGATCTCCGCCGTCATCTTCGCGCCGATGCGTCCCGCCAGTACGAGCGCCGTGAGCAGCGGCCCGAGCTCGAGCACGATACTCT
The DNA here is from genome assembly GCA_039935955.1 of Gemmatimonadaceae bacterium. GTDB lineage: Bacteria > Gemmatimonadota > Gemmatimonadetes > Gemmatimonadales > Gemmatimonadaceae > FEN-1250. The sequence continues at coordinate 5,369 of JBDTJH010000082.1, read as the reverse complement.
GTCGCGTAATCCAGCCGACCACCGAGAACTGCACGCCGGGAAAGAGCTGATACGTCGTCTGGTACGCGGTGACCGCACCAATGAACGCCGACACCGTCGCGACCAGCGGCACGGAGTCGACGCCGATCTGCCGCATCTGCGTGATCGTCAGCGGCAGATACGTCTTCGGCTCCTTCAGCGCACGGAAAAAGTCGCGGTGGAAGAGGACGCGCTCCCCGAGCTGCCCGAAGATCGAGTTGGTGACGCGACCGATCGCGCGAAAGAGTCGCTGAACCACCCCGAATCCGGGTGACTCGGCGGTCGTATTTTCGGGGAATAGCGTGGAGCTCATACGCGCGCCAGCGAGGCGTGTCGCATCAGGTTCGCACCCGCGCGAGCAGGACGACACCGATGGCGCCGAAGATCATGTTGGGGATCCACGCCGCCAGATAGGGCGGAATGGCGCCACCCTCGCCGATAGCCTTGGTGAGCTGGATGAGCATGAGGTAGATAATGGTGGTGGCGAGGCTGATCCCGATGCCGAACGCGGTGCCCCCTCGCTGCGTGCTAGTGGCAAGGGGCGCGCCGAAAAACACGATGATGACGCACGCCACCGGAATCGCGATCTTGAGCGACAGCTCCACCTTGATCTCGTTCGAGTCCGCCCCCGAGCGTTCGAGCGACCGGATGAATCGCCTCAGCTCTCGAAACCCCATCTGTTCGGGGCTCTTGGGGGCCGAGGTCAGGTCGATCGGCGCCTCGAGGAAGTCGGCGTCGCGTACGCTGTCGAACTGAATCGCGAAGTTGCGCGTCGAGTCCGGAAGGATATGGAGGTCGCCGGCCTTCAGCGTCCACCGCTTATGCGTCGTGTCGTAGTTCGCCGTGCGCGCGGCCAGCAGATACGTCGGATAGTCCGGCCCGCGTCCGCGCCGCTCGACCTCGAGATTGTCGATGAGCCGACGCTCCACGTTGAGTGCCGCGATCTTGTAGACGCGTCCCTTCGGCGCACTGTACGCGAAGTTGTACCGCTCGTTCCCCGGCTTGTAGCGCCCCTCTTCGAGCAGCTCGTTGCGCTTGATGTCCGAGATCGGCACGAGCTCGCCGAGCGCGAAGGCGAAGAGCATGACGATCGCGGCGCCGCCGAAGATGGGCACGAGCAATCGATAGAAGCTGATCCCCGACGCCTTCGCGGCAGTGAGCTCCGAGTGCCGCGTGAGCGAGCCGATGGTGAACACCGTCGCAAAAAGCACAGCGGCCGGAAGCACCATGTAGATCGATTCGGGGAACCAGTAGACGTACGCCATCGCGATCTGCTCGGGCGTCAGATGGCGATTGAGATATTTCCCGAGGCGGTCCGTCAGATCGATGACGATGACGAGCAGTGGAAAGCCGAGCGCCGTCGTGATGAAGATCTTGGTGAACTCGGTTGCGACGTAGCGATCGAGCGGGCGAAATATCCTCACGCGGGCACGTGGTTGCGCCGATCCGCGGGCACGCCGCCGCGGCGAAAGCGCTGAGTGAGCCAGGTGCGCACCTTGTCGAAGAGCTCCGACGAGTCGCCGCCGCGCGTCGACCCGCCGCTACGCTGCACGCGAATCAGCCCGGACACTCCGACGACGGTGAACAGCACGTTCGCCATCCACATCGCGATCACGGGATCGAGGATGAGCTTGTTGGCGAGATCTTCGCCGACGATGAGCCCGACGTAGTAGAGCGCGAACACGCCGATGCTGACACCGATCACGAGCCCAACGCCACCGCGCGGGAAGCGAATCGCGATCGGCGCGCCGAGGAGAACGAAGACGATGCACGCAGCCGAGAGCGCAAACTTCTTCTGGATCTCCACGCTGTAGCGGCTCATCGTGACTTCGGAGTCGTGCACGCGCGCCCTCATGACTTCGATCTGCGCCGCGGAGCTCAGCAAATACGCGGGGCTTGTGAGTTGGCTCGGCGCCAGTCTCGATGAGATGCTCGGCGCGACCGGTGGCGCACCCGGCGGCGCATTGAAGCCACGGCCGTGCGCATTCGCGCTCGCGCCCGGAAGCTGAGGCAGCGAACCGGGGACCCGCTGCTGCGTCATCGCCCCACGTGCCGTGATCGGCGCGCCGGTGGAGGGCGGGGCTCCCTGCGCGCGGGCGAGCGGTGAGAAGGGAGGCGCGCGAAAGCCGCGCGGGAGCGCTTTCCCCGGTACCGCCTTCGGGGCGGCGGCGATCGAGGCCGCCGTCGCGAGAGGCGCCGTCTTTGGGGGGGCTTTCGCGACGGTCGTATCCGTGTCGGCGATGGACGCGTTCCCGAAGATCGGCATCACGAGCTTGCAGTACAGCCCACCCGCCGTCATGCGTACCTTCGGCTTCGGGATCTTCGTCATCGGGAGCTGCTCGCCCGTCGCCAGGTAGTGTGTCGCGGAGACGAGAGTGCTGCTGAGCTGCGCGCGCGCCTGGTCGAGATCCTGATTCCCATCCTCGAGCCCCTTCGCCATCTCGCAGACGGACATCTCTCGCTCGGACTTGTAGTCGTCCTTCTCCGTCTGCTCGAAGCGATTGCCGACACCGCGTACGCGCACGAGATCGGTGCGGAAGTACAAGCGGGTAAGCTCACCCAGGTTGTCGCGCGGAATCTGCTGCATGTAGCCGTCGTGCAGCGTCATCTGCAAGTCTTTCTGATCGGGCGTCATCCCCATCACTCCCGAGTCGGAGTAGATCGTCTTGCGGCGCTCCGGGTCGTCGAAGTTGTAGATCGTGACCTCGCGCAACCGGTCGGTCGCCTCGTCGATGTGGCTCGTACGGAGGAAGAGCTTCCCGGGCATCACCTCGTTGATCACCTGCTCGCGCAGCGCGAACGTCGGCTTCTTGCGCGCGATGTCGGTCTGGAGCGTGCGCAGGCGGTGATTGCTGCGCGGCAGCACCTGGTCGTTGAACACGAGCATGAGCAGCCCGAGGAATGCGCCGAAAAAAATCGCGGGACGCACGAGCCGCATGACGGAGATCCCGCTCGCGCGCAGCGCCGTGACCTCGTTCTCCGCCGTGAGGCGGCTGAACGCATAGAGTACCGCGACCAGCACCCCCATCGGCATCGTCATCGCGATGATGAAGGGGATCGACAGGAGAAAGAACTCACCGATCACACCCCATCCGAGCCCTTTGCCCACGAGATTCCCGAACTGCTTCGCCACCTGCTGCAGCAACAGCAGCGCGGTGAGCGAGGAAAGCGCGAAAACGAGTGGGCCGATCTGCTCGCGGAGGATGTAGCGGGTGAGGAGCTTCAAGGGCTCGCTAGCGGAGGGTTGCGGCAGGGGCGTCGCGCCCCGGATGGAGAAATCTAAGCGCCTTGGCAGCCTGCGGCGCCAGAGCCGGAAGTGGAGGCCCCTACTATCTTAGAATGACTGCATCCGAATTCCTCATTGACCGTCATATCGCCTGTGCGTAGCTCCCGCCCGACTCTCGCTCTGCTCGCCACCGCATTGTTGGCCGTGGCCTGCCACAACGACCGCCCGCGGAGCACCTTCGATGGCACCACGGCGCTCGCCTACGCGAAGAAGCAGCTCGACTTCGGCACGCGGATCCCGAACTCGATCGGGGCGCAGCGCACCGGCGACTGGATCGCCGCGCAGATGAAGACGCGCTCGGACACGGTGATCGAGCAGCGATTCGATCACGTGACCGTGAAGGGTGACACGCTGCATCTCCGCAATATCCTCGCGCGCATCCATCCTGCGGACGCGCAGCGAGTGCTGTACGTGACGCACTGGGACACGCGGCCGATGTCGGATCTCGCGACGGACCCCGCGCGCCGGAGCCTGCCGATGCCCGGCGCAAACGATGGTGCGTCCGGCGTCGCACTTCTGATCGGAGTGGCCGATGCGCTGAAGAAGACGCCGGCGAACGTCGGCGTCGATCTGCTCTTCGTCGACGGCGAAGACTATGGCGAGGACTTCAGTGGACCGGATGTACTCCTGGGCTCGAAATACTTCGCGACACATCTACCGTCGCCGGACTACAAGCCGCTGTACGCGGTGTTGTGGGACATGATCGGAGACAAGGATCTCGACATCTACCAGGAGCCAATCTCCCTGCAGCGTGCGCCCGAAGTCGTCTCTCTCGTCTGGAACGAGGCGCAGTCGCTCGGCTACTCGCGCTACTTCATCAACAGTCCGTCGAACCAGGGCGTGACCGACGATCACGTGCCGCTGCTCGATGCGGGGATTCACACGATCGACGTGATCGACTTCGACTACCCCGCCCATCACACGCCGGACGACACCTTCGACAAGATCTCTGCCCGCTCGCTCCAGATCGTGGGCGATGTGGCGACGGGGCTGCTGACGTCGAAATAGTCGTTGCCCTCCTCGCTGGCGTTCGTGGGGAGCAGTGAACGGTAACTTGAAAAGCGACAAAACGGAAAGCTGCGCGGACAACGAACGGACAACGGCGCTCGGGCTTAGCAGTCTCCGGTTGTGTCCGTCTCTACACGTGTTACGGATCGAATCGGCGAGAGCCGACTGACCATTCGCATCACTTACGCCATACCTCGAAATCGTTCGATGACCGTCGGCCGCGCCGATCTCACGATCTTCGCGCATGCCGACACCAGCCGAAAAGCGCGCCCTCGTGTTTCTCACCGCCCTGCTCTCGCTCGGCGCCGGGGTTCGCGCAACGAAGGCGATCAGCGCCGAACCGCCCCCGCCCAGCGCCGTCGCGCGGGCAGAGTTGCACCGACAGATCGTCGCCGTCGACTCGGCGGACTCCGCAGAGCGAAGTGGGGGCGGGAAGCGGCATCGGTCGAAGCGACCGAAGGCAATAGGCATCTCGACGAGCGATGGCTCCGACGCCGCTCGCATCGACAGCGCGGCGACGCTGTCGAGCAGGAAGCGGAAGAGGGGAACCAAAATTCTCCCTCAATCGGCCGCACGAGCGCGCGACATGGGGGTCTCAACTGCCGGACCCGTCGACCTCGACCGGGCCCAGGAATGGGAGGTACTCGCGCTCCCGAAGATCGGACCCACCCTTGCGCACCGGATTCTGGCAGACCGGGATTCACTCGGTCCCTTCGGCTCGATCGATGAGTTGCGGCGCGTAAAAGGGGTCGGGGAAGCGGTGGTTGATGCGATCATGCCCTACGTGACGTTCTCCCAGCAACCGCGTCAATCCCGTGAGAAAGAGGGTGATGGGGTAGCGGCTAAACGCGGCGTGAAGCGGCGTAAGCGTCAGACACCATCACAATAGTATGAAGGCAGTAGTTCACGACCCCCGCCCGGGTGGCGTCGCCGACGCCCCTCGGGCGCTGTTCCCCCCTCCGAGACACATGGCCGTAGCTCCAGCAGCTCAAGCCGCGGGTGAACGCATCGGTGATCTCCTCATGCGTGAGGGGCTCATCTCGCGTGAGGCGTTGGA
>JBDTJH010000081.1:0-44502 GCA_039935955.1 Gemmatimonadaceae bacterium | reverse complement strand
GCACCACATCGATCGTGAGCTGCGTGTGCTTCCAGTATTCGAACTGCTCGCCACCAATATAGAACGGCGTGCCGGCGATCGCGCCGAGATACACGTCGCGTTGCCCAATTTTGAATTCGCCGCGCGGGAAGCACATGGGCGAGCTGCCATCGCAGCAGCCGCCCGACTGATGAAAGACCAGCGGCCCGTGCATCTCCTCGAGCTGCGTCACCATGGCCTCGGCCGATGCGGTAACGGCGACGCGCACTACGCGCGCCGCCGCTGCCGTACCATCCGCTGCCTCGTGCCCGATAGTGCTCAGAAGAAGCCGAGCGCGTTCGGGCTGTAGCTCACGAGCAGATTCTTAGTCTGCTGATAGTGGTCGAGCATCATCTTGTGATTCTCGCGACCGATGCCGCTTTGCTTGTAGCCGCCGAAGGCCGCGCCCGCCGGATAGAGATGGTAGCAGTTGGTCCACACGCGCCCTGCCTTCACGCCGCGCCCCACGCGATAGCAGATGTTCGCCTCGCGCGACCACACGCCGGCGCCCAATCCGTACAGCGTGTCATTCGCGATCGCGATCGCATCATCCATGTCCTTGAACTTCGTGACCGACACGACCGGCCCGAAGATCTCCTCCTGGAAGACGCGCATCTTGTTGTGCCCCTCGAGAATCGTCGGCGTGATGTAGTAGCCATCCTTCAGCTCGCCGTCGTGCATCGCGCGCGTGCCACCGGTCAACACCTTTGCGCCTTCCTTCTTGCCGATGTCGAAATAGCTCAAAATCTTCTCGAGCTGATCGTTGCTCGCTTGTGCGCCCATCATCGTCGCGGAGTCGAGCGGGTGGCCGAGCTTGATCTTCTCCACACGCGCGACCGCGCGCTCCATGAAGGCATCGTAGATCGACTCGTGCACGAGCGCGCGTGACGGGCACGTACACACCTCACCCTGATTCAGCGCGAACATCGTGAATCCTTCTAGGCACTTGTCGAAGAACGCGTCGTCCGCGTCCATGATGTCGGCGAAGAAGATGTTCGGCGACTTGCCGCCGAGCTCCAGCGTCACCGGCAGCAGATTCTCGGATGCGTACTGCATGATGAGGCGCCCCGTCGTCGTCTCGCCGGTAAACGCGACCTTGGCGATGCGATTGCTGCTCGCGAGCGGCTTGCCGGCCTCGACGCCAAATCCCTGCACCACGTTCAGCACTCCGGGAGGCAGCAGATCCGCGATGAGCTCGACGAACGCCATGATCGACACGGGCGTCTGCTCCGCGGGCTTGAGCACCACGCAGTTCCCGGCAGCGAGAGCCGGCGCCAGCTTCCACACCGCCATGAGCAGCGGGAAGTTCCACGGAATGATCTGCGCGACGACGCCGAGCGGCTCGTGAAAGTGGTAGGCGACGGTGTCGTGGTCGAGCTCACCCGCCGACCCTTCCTGTGCGCGCAACGCACCAGCGAAGTAGCGGAAGTGATCGATCGCGAGCGGGAGATCCGCGTTCATCGTCTCGCGAATCGCCTTCCCGTTGTCGATCGTCTCGATGACCGCGATGGCCGAGAGATTCTGCTCGAGGCGATCCGCGATCTTGTTGAGGATGATGCTGCGCGAAGCCGCGGAGCTTGTTCCCCACGCCTCCGCGGCTGCGTGCGCGGCGTCGAGCGCGAGCTCGACATCTTCTGCCGTCGACCGTGCGACGTCGCAGAGATGCTGGCCGGTGATCGGCGTCGGGTTCGAGAAGTACTTGCCCTTCACCGGCGCGCGGAACTTTCCGCCGATCCAGTTCTCGTAGCGACTCTTGATCGGAATGGTGATGGCGTAATTGCGCGCGGCGTCGGGGAGTGTGGCGTCGCCTTTTTTGGTGGGCTCGAGTGTGGCAGACATACGTGCGCCTCCTGCGGCTCTCTGCGTGAGTGAGGCGCTTCAGGAAGCTGCACCCCGTCTCTGAACGATGGCGCCTCGGCTTCCAATGCGACAGTCCGTGCGTCGGCGCGCCCGCGAAAGATCAGGAGGCGATCAACTGTTCACTCCGGTGGGAGATTCGCGAGAAACGCTAGTGCTGGACCACCGGAGTGCCCATCTGCACGACCTCGAAGTCGCTGCCATGTACCTTCGTGAGATTGTGCAGGTCGTCGTCGCTCCAGCGCGGATCGGGCGCGCCGCTCAGGAACATGTCCGACCCGTTGTCGGCCAAAAACATCCCATACTTCTTGAGCGCCTTGAGAATCACCTGGTTGGCGGCCGAGTAGCCGGAGATGTCAACGCCTGCCTTGAGACGCACACGCATTCCCATCGGCGGGAGATTCGTGCTGGTTCCCGATCCCGCAGAGTGACGCGCGGGCGGGACGTACGCCTTGCGCGAGTGTGCGCAGCTGAAGCGCAGCGCGTGCTCGATCGCATGATGGATCGCGACCTCATCATAGCGCACGAGTCCCGGTAAAATCGGAAGTCCGGCGGCATCCGCGGACGTCCACCCGGCGGGACGCGTTGTCCCCGCGGTCATGTCGAAGATCGCACCGGATCCGCCAGTCCAGCTCGCGCCGCCGCTCACGGGATGCGCGTCGAACATCTCGTAGTCTTTCCAGCTGTCAGCGTCCACGACGAGCACGTGACGGTCGCCGGAGCTCGACGCGCCGCCCTCGATCGGCGCGTACGTCGGCACGGGGTACGGACCGGCATCGCTCTCGTCACCATAGTAGAAGCTCACGGGCACCGTTGCCTGCGAGCCGTGCACGACGACGTACGGAATTCCATTCGGCGCGCCATCGTACACCGTTCCGAAATCCGGATGCATTCCCTTCGTTGCGCCACACGACGCGATCAGGCTGTCGGAATTCGCATCGCGCGGCGAGCCCGAGACGTCGGTGCGCCACGCGTCTCCCGCGGGGAAGATCGCCTTGCCGCCGAGATCTCCGCTGCCGTTGCCAAGCGCGGCGAAGGTTACCGATGAACCGGCGATCGACGCCTTCACGGTATTCGCGAGATAGGTACCATCGATCGTCCAGTAAACGCTCGCGTGTCCGCTCGCATCCGTCGTCGTCGACGTCGCGCTCACCGAGCCGTTTCCCGCTGCGGCGGCCCACGTCACCATCGCGCCGTGCACCGCCGCGCCGGTCGAGCTGGTCACCGTCACGACCAGTGGCGATGCGAGAACCGCCGAGAGAGTTCCGTGCTGCGCATCACCACTCGTCTTGGCGATCACGTTGGGGCTCGGCGGCACTGGGGGCGGTGCCGGCGGCGGTGGGGGTGGTGGCGGTGGTGGAGCAGCAGGTGGAGTGCCGCCTGTCCCGCCGCCGGGAGTCGTGGGCGATGACGCCGCGCACGCCAATGTGATGGCGAGCAGCGCGACCGCGCGTGTGATTCGTAGGATGCGCATCGACAGCCGGGGTTCGGTGAACGTGTCCCTCGTGCGGGCCCGACGTGGCCCTCGGGGGACGACGAGGCGATGAGATTCGTGGCAACCAGGCGCGCCGATCCCCGCGCCGCGCATCCGATGACGGAATGGGTCCGCCGCGTGACAGTGGCTACAGCCGTTCGCCTGAGGCGATCGTCAATCCCGAAGTCGGACCTCGCACGTGCCCTCGAATGTGACCCCAGGTCGCATTCGTTGCACCCGCTTTTCAGCCGCTGAGCACATGGCGCCCAACGCATTGCCACAGACCGCCACCCGTGTACTCCACGACGCTCGCGACGACGAGCGCGCGGGGCGCATCGCCGTCGCGATCGAGAAGTATCGCGCCGCGATCGACGCCGCGGTCGCCCATGACGACGTGCCGACGCAGGCTGAGGCGCTGCGCCGGCTGAGCGTCGTGATGCATCGCCAACTCGAGCGCGGCGTCGCGCGCGAGCTCTGCCTCCAGAGCTTCGAGGTCGCGAGCGCACTCGGCAACTCCGCGCTCGCGGCTGAGGCGCTCAACACGCTGGGTGGCTTCGAGCTCGAGGCGGGTGAGACGACGGACGCGGGCGATCTCTTTCGCCGCGCGCTCGCGATGGCGCGCGACACGCCCGCGCTCGTTGGGAGAATCGAGCAGAACCTCGGCATTATCGCGAACATCCGCGGCGACCTGAACGCGGCACTCGCGCACTATCAGAACTCGCTCGCCGCGTCCAGTCGCGCGCGCGACGACAGCGGCTGCGCGATCGCCTACCACAACCTCGGCATGATCAGCGCCGACCAGCAGGCGTGGGAGCTCGCCGACAGCTACTTCGAGTCGAGCCTCGCGCTCGCTGATTCACTCGGCGACGTTCGACTGCGCGGCCTCTGCCTGCTGAATCGCACCGAGGTCTACATCGCGCGACAGCGCTATGAGGAGGCGCGGCTGAGCGCGGAGGATGCACTGCGGATGTTCGACGAGCTCAATGCGCGCGCGCAGAAGGCCGACGCCTACAAGTTCCTCGGCGTCGTCTATCGTGAGACGGGGCGCACGGTGCTCGCCGAGGCGCGCCTTCGGAGCGCGATCGAGCTCGCGCGCGAGTGCGGCTCACTGCTCGGCGAGGCGGAAGCGTCGCGGGAGCTCGCGAAGCTGTACCAGCTGACGGGGCGAAACCACGAGGCGCTCGACCTGCTGAATGCGTCGCGCGCGCTGTTCGTGCATCTCGATGCGCACGGCGATCTCTCCGATGTCACCCGCAAGGTCGCGGATCTCGAGGGGACCTTCCTCGCGATCGTGCGCGACTGGGGGCAGTCGATAGAATCCGCCGACTCGTACACGCACGGACACTGCGAGCGCGTCGCGACATACGCGGTGGCCGTCGCGTGTGCGCTCGGACTGGATGTCGAAGAGCAGACGACGATACGCATCGGAGCCTACCTGCACGACGTGGGCAAGGTGCGCATTCCGCACGAGATCCTGAACAAGCCGGGCAAGCTGACGCGCGAGGAGCGCGAACTCATGGAGCGTCACACGCTGTATGGGATCGAGCTGCTCGAGGCTGTTGAGTTCCCGTGGGACATCAAGCCGCTCATCCGATGGCATCACGAGAAGTGCGACGGCACCGGGTATCCGGATCGCCTGCGCGACGACGCAATTCCTCTCGCGGCGCAGATCATCGGCATCGTCGATGTCTACGACGCGCTCACCAGCACGCGCAGCTATCGCGCGGCAATGTCGGTGGAAGATGCGCTAGTCGAGCTGCGAAAGTGCAAGGCATGGTGGCGCGCCGATGTGCTCGAGGCGGCCATAACGACGATTACCGAGAGTCTGACCGTCGCAATGTGATGTAACACACAATTACAACGATGACGCAATTCGGCGGCAACGTGATAGTACTCGCCTGCAGTGCCGACAGATTCACCTCAGCGCGAAAACAGTAGGGCACGGTACGGTACGACGAAAGTTCGGTACGAACTCACTCTCATCCGTCACCGGGTCTATGCGGAAACCAACTGTACTCCGACTGTTCGCTGCACTCATCGCTGTCGCGGCAATCGTCGCGTGTGGCGAGCACGCGAGCCCAACATCACCTTACTCGCAGCCGCCAGGGTTGATGCTCAGCCGCGGCTCGACGAGCCACGGCAAGCCGCATTCGCAGCAGCAGGGAGGCGAACACCAACTCGCGACGTGTTACATCCCTCATGATGTGTGGGTTTCGGCGCGCATCGGCCCACAAGGCGGCACGCTCGATCTCGGCGCAGGGAACACCGTCCACTTTCCGCAGGGAGCACTGCTCACCGACACAACGATCATCGCGCACGTGCCGGCGGGAACCACGGCGCGCGTGTTCTTCACCCCAGAGGGACTGCAGTTTCCCGTTCCGGCGCTCGTCACGCTCACGTACTCGACTTGCATCACGCCGTCCTCGCTGCTGTCCATCGTTTACCTGCAGGCCGATACGGTCTCGGAAGTAAGGCCGACGATCACTAATCCGACGTCGAAGACGGTCACAGCGACGATCAATCACTTCTCGTCGTACGCGGTGGCGTACTGATCGGTCGGACTTTAGCCTCTCCACCTTTCGTCACGCTTTTCCCTCTGTATTCCAGGAACAGTCTCATGCACGCGCCAACTTCAGTTCGCTCCATCGCCTCGTTTCTCCTGCTCGTCGGCACCGTTGCATGCGCGGATCACGCGACTCCGACGGCACCGCCTTCGCCAAGCGCACCTCACCTCTCGTTCTCCAAGGGGAAGGACGGAAATAAGGTCGCCGTCTGCAAGCTGCAGAAGGAGGACTGGAGATCCGCGCAGATCGGCAGCAAGGGCGGAAAGGTGAAAGTCGGAAGCACGGAGCTCGATGTGCCCGCCGGCGCGCTCGCGAGGACCGTGACGATCACCGCGCACTCGCTGCCGACGACCAGCGCGAGCGTGCAGTTCGCGCCGGAGGGACTCCATTTCGCAGTTCCCGCGACGCTGAAGATGGACTACTCGAAGTGCGACACGCCCGTGCTGGGTGTCACTGTCGTGTACGTGCAGGCCGACACCGTGACCGAGGTCGAGCCGTCGCAGAACCATCCCGTGCTCAAGTACGTCGTCGCGAAGATCGGCCACTTCTCGTCGTACGCGGTGGCCTATTAGTCCAGCGCACCAGCCGCCTTCCACCGGCGCGAGAACAGCGCGTAGACGATCACGCCCACGATCGCGCTGAAGGCTCCGAACGCCGAGGGAATCGGAGCGCTGATCAATGCGCTCAGCACCGCGACGAGCGATGCCGCAACGAAGAAGAGTGGCACGAGCGGATAGCCCCATGCGCGGTACGGGCGCGGCTGCGTGGGCATCGTGCGACGAAAGACGAACACGCTCGCGGCGCTCAGCCCAAAGAAGATCCAGTCGGCGAATACCTCGCCGTTGAGCAGCCAATCGAGTCGCGACTGCGCGAGCAGAAGAAGCGCGACCGACCAGAGCCCGAGCATTGCGATGCTGATGTGCGGTGTGCCGAAGCGCGGATGGATGCGCGCCGCCGCCGGCGGGAACAACCCCTCGCGCGCCATCGCGTAGAAAATCCGCGGCGTAGCAAGGAGCACGACGTTCACGAGACCGAGAATCGACACCATCGCGGCGATCGTGATCAGCGTGCCGCCGAGCGCGCCGACCATGCGAATCGCGCTGTCCGCCGCGACGCTGCTGCTCGCCGCCATCCCGTCGCGCCCGAGCACGTGCAGGTACGCGACGTTGACCCCGAGGTAGCACACCATGATGATCGCGATTCCGAGCGCGAGTGCGCGCGGGATCAGCTTCGCGGGGTCGCGCACTTCGCCCGCGACCATGTTGAGATTTTCCCACCCGCCCACCGAGAAGAGCACCGGCACGAATGCCGCGGCGAGCCCGGTCGCGAGCGACGGAAGTTTCTCCGCAGACACGATGGGCAGCGGCGCCGGAATTCGATTCCAAAGCACGAGCACCCCCAGGATCAGCGCGCCGAGCGCGACGAGCTTGCTCATCACGAGTGTATTCTGCACGGCGGCGCCGAGTCGGAGTCCTCGATAATTGGTCGCGGTGAGAATGAGCAGCACCGCGACGGCGACGCCGGTCACGCCACCCATTGGAGAGAGATCGAAAAAACGACCGACGTAATTCGCGAAGGCGAGCGCCACCGCGGCGGCGGCGCCACTCGCGATGGTGGTGAGGATCATCCATCCGTAGACGAACGCAGCTCTCTCGCCGAAGGCACGACGGATATAGACGAACGGGCCGCCCGCATCGGGGAGCATTGCGCCGAGCTCCGCGAAAGTCAGGGCGCCAGCGAGCGCGATGAATCCGCCGATCATCCAGATCGCGAGCACCCAGCCGCCCGTGGGCAGCGTGCGAGCCACCTGCGCGGGCGTGAAGAAGATCCCGCCGCCGATGATTCCGCCGACCACGATCATCGTTGCGGAGAGAAGACCGAGCTCACGATGGAGCGCGCGCGGTGCTGGTTCTGCGGAGCTGATCGCGGGTACGCGCTCGGTCATGCGGGAAGTTGCACGCCGGACGATTCCGCGCAAGCGGCGCGCCCCAGCGCAGTCAGCCCAGGAAGCGCGCGAGAAACGGAGCGGTGCGGCTCCCCTTCGCGTGCGCAACGTCTGCCGGCGTGCCCTCTGCGACGATGCGTCCGCCGTCATCGCCCGCGCCCGGGCCGATGTCGATCACCCAGTCGCTCCCCGCGACGACTCGCATGTCGTGCTCGACGACGATCACCGTGTTCCCGGACTCGACGAGACCATCGAGCTGCGCCATCAGCTTCTCGACATCCGAGGGATGTAGCCCGGTCGTGGGCTCGTCGAGCACGTAGAGCGTGTTGCCCCGTTGCTGCCGCTGCAGCTCGGTCGCGAGCTTGATGCGCTGCGCCTCCCCGCCCGAGAGCTCCGTCGCCGGCTGGCCAAGCCGCAGGTAGCCGAGCCCTACCTCCCGTACGACGCCGAGCGAGCGCTCGAGCGCGGGCTCGCCTTCGAAGAACGTGGACGCATCGTCTACAGTCATGCCGAGCACCTCGGCGATGTTCTTCTCGCGGTAGTGAATCTCGAGCGTCTTCGCATTGTAGCGTGCGCCGTGGCAGGTGGGGCAGGGCGCGTATACGCTAGGCAGGAACAGCAGCTCGACCATCACGAAGCCCTCGCCATCGCACGTTTCGCAGCGACCCTTCGCGACGTTGAAGGAGAATCGTCCCGCATCGTAGTGGCGCGCCTTCGCAGCCTTCGTCGCCGCGAACAGTTTGCGCACATGGTCGAAGAGGCCGGTATACGTCGCGAGATTCGAGCGCGGCGTTCGCCCGATTGGCTTCTGATCGACGCGCACGAGGCGCTTGATGTGCTCCATTCCCGACTCGATGCATCCGTCGAGCGTCACGGGAGCCGTGCGCTCGAGCTCCTCGCCCTCTTCGGCCTCGACGGGCACCTCCTGCCCGAGCGCATCGGCGACGAGCTCGACGAGCGCCTGGCTCACTAGACTCGACTTGCCGGAGCCCGAAACGCCGGTGACGGTGGTGAAGACGCCGAGCGGAAGACGCACGTCGAGCTTGTCGAGGTTGTTGCGCGTGATTCCCCGGAGCACGAGCCACGCCTTCGACTCGCGAGGGGTGTGCTCGGGGAGCACGTAATTCCCGAAGAGGTGACGGCGTGTCTGCGATGCCTCGACGTGCTCGAGCCCCTCCGGCGCTCCGCTGTAAAGCACGTAGCCACCCTTCTCGCCGGCGGCGGGGCCGACGTCGACGATCCAGTCCGCGCGGCGGATCACGTCGAGATCGTGCTCGACGACGAAGAGCGAATTCCCCGACGCCTTCAGCCGGTCGAGCGCGACGAGGAGCGACTCCGTGTCCGCGGGATGGAGACCGGCTGATGGCTCATCGAGCACGTAGACGACGCCGAACAGGTTCGAGCGAACCTGCGTGGCGAGTCGCAGCCGCTGCAGCTCGCCTGGCGACAGCGTCGGCGTGCTGCGCCCGAGTGCCACGTAGCCGAGTCCGAGGTCGAGGAGGACGGCGAGCCGCGCGCAAAGATCCTGCGCGATGCTGAGTGTCACGAGCGCCCTCTCCGGATGCTGCGCCTCGACCTTTGCGCGTCCCGCGGCTGTTCCGTCGGCATATGGCTGCATGATGAGCGCGAGCTTCTTGAGCGGGAGTGCGGAGATGTCCGCTATGTCGTAGCCCGCGAACTTCACCGACAGCGACTCGAGCCGCAGACGCTTGCCGTGGCAGAGTGGACACTCGGTGCTCTCCATGTATTGCGAGACGCGCCGCTTCATCATCGCGCTCTCGGAGTTCGCGAAGGTCTGCAGCACGTACCGCCGCGCACCGGTAAAGGTGCCCATGTAGCTCGGCTCCTCCTTGCGCTTGAGCGCGCGCCGCACCTCCGCCGGCGTATACCCTGCGTACACGGGTACGCTCGGCTGCTCATCGGTGAAGAGGATCCAGTCGCGATCCTTCTTCGACAGTTCGCGCCACGGCGTGTCGACGTCGTAGCCCATCGTAACGAGGATGTCGCGGAGATTCTGGCCCTGCCAGGCGGTGGGCCACGCGGCAACGGCGCGCTCGCGAATCGTGAGCGAATCGTCGAGGACCATCGATCGCTCGGAGACCTCATAGACGCGGCCGAGTCCGTGGCAGCCCGGACACGCGCCGGCCGGCGTATTCGGCGAGAATGCCTCGGCCTCGAGATGCTCCTGCTTCGCCGGATACTGGCCGGCGCGCGAGTAAAGCATGCGCAGGAGATTGGAGAGCGTCGTGACGCTGCCGACGGAGGAGCGCGTGGTCGGCGATCCGCGCTGCTGCTGGAGCGCGACCGCGGGCGGAAGCCCATCGACCTCATCGACTTCGGGGACGGCCATCTGATGAAAGAGACGCCGCGCGTACGGCGAGACCGATTCGAGGTAGCGTCGCTGCGCCTCGGCGTAGAGCGTGCCGAAGGCGAGTGACGACTTTCCGGAGCCCGACACGCCCGTGAAGACGACGAGCGAGTCGCGCGGAATGTCGACGTCGATGTTCTTGAGGTTGTGCTCACGCGCGCCGCGGACGTGCACGAAGCCCGTCGAGTCCTTCACCGGTGAGATTCGATTGTACGGATTCGCCTTCGCCATCTCGCTCATCACCCGCCCGAATTGATGATCATCACGAGCTGGTCGCCGGTGCTCACGTCGATCTCCTCGGAGACAGGCGAGCGATTGCCGGCGAGCGGATTGGCGAGGAAGCGGAGATAGGTCGTTCCGTTCAGGATATACCGGGGAATGGTGAGCACCGTGGTCTTGTTGCCGGGCGCGATGCCGAGTCGCACGCGCTGGCCGTTCGTGACGGCGTAGATCGTCATGTCGTTGAAGTCGTTGTTCTGGATGTCGATCGTTGTGGTTGTTCGCTCGTTGCCGCTCGCGGCCGACGCGCCCGCGCTCCGGCATGCAGTTGCGGAGGCGATCGCGAGCAGGAGGCCGATGCTGATGCGTAGTGACGAGCTCATGACGTGGTTCATCGGCGTTCTCCAGGGTGGCGAGGTGCGGGTGGCGCAGTTCGTCCGCTTGCAATGCAAGAGTGGGGCGACGGGCGACCGTGAGCCAGTGGTGCGGCGGTAGATTTCACCGCGAAGCAGTATGCCATTCCCACAAACGAGCATTCGCTTGACTCTTCCGCACGACCGAACACGAGCTCCGCTCGGCGCGCTCGATGAGGACATGAAGAGCGACGCGGGTCGCCTCTTCGTCGATCTCGTCGCCGGCTACTTTGCGTCCACGCGCGACGGTTCGGGACACGTATCGACGCCTCGCACGGCGGAGGAGCTCTCGACGCGCTTTGCCGGCGCGCTGCCTGCGGTGGGGAGACCGCTCGAGGAGATCGTGCGGCAGCTCCAGGCCGAGGTCATCGCGGACGCGAACCAGCTGATGCGCCCGATGTCGCTCGGCCATCAGGTCGCGGCGCCGCTGCCCGCCGCCGTGTGGACGGAAGCGCTCATCGGGGCACTGAACCAGTCGACGGCGATCTGGGAGATGTCGCCGACGGCGACCGTCATCGAGACGCAGTTGGTGCGGCAGCTCGCAGCGTTGGTCGGATGGGGTGAAGGCTCGGGTGGGACCTTCACCTCGGGCGGAACGGAGGCGACGTTCACCGCACTGCTCGCCGCGCGTGCGCGCGCGATGCCAGAGGCGTGGGAGAGCGGAGTGGGAGCAAATCCGCCCGTGGTCGTGTGCGGCGAGCACGCCCATTACGCGGTCACGCGCGCCGTTGGTGAGCTCGGACTCGGGATGCGCAGCGTGATATCGGTACCGTCGCGCGATTGGCGGATGGATGTCTCAGTACTAAGAGAAACCCTCGATTCTCTTGAGGCGAATGGGCGACGTGTGATGGCCGTCGTCGCCTCCGCAGGGACGACCGCGACGGGCTCGTTCGACGATCTCACCAGAATCGGCCCGCTCTGCGAAGCGCGCGACATTTGGCTGCACGTCGACGGCGCGCACGGGGCATCGGCGCTGCTGTCACCAGCGCACCGTCACTGCCTCAGCGGCATCCACCACGCGCGCTCGATCGCGTGGGACGCGCACAAGATGATGTTGATGCCGCTCGCCGCGGGGATGCTGTTGGTGCGCGAGGAGAGTGATCTCACGCAGGCGTTCACGCAGCACGCGCCCTATCTCTTCCATGGCCCCACCGGCGACCGCGCGTGGGATCAGGGGACGCGAACCTTCCAGTGCTCGCGCCGCGCCGACGCGATCAAGGTGTGGGTCGCGATTCAGCGCTACGGTCTCGATGGCATCGCGGCGATCTACGACCTGCTCTGCGACACGACGGTCGCCCTGCATCGCATGATCGAGGCGCGCGCGAACTTCGAAGCGCTGCACGCGCCCGAGACGAACATCCTCTGCTTTCGCTGGATCGGCGACGGCACGCTCGGCGATGCCGCGCTCGACGCAGCGAACTTCGAGCTTCGGACGCGCTACAATCGCGACGGCCACGGCTGGATCACCACGACTGTCCTCGCCGGAAGGCGCGTGTTGCGCGTGACGGTCATGAATCCGCGTACCACCGATGCTCACGTCTCCTCTATGCTCGACGAGCTCGCGCGTCTCGCGGGGGAGACGAGATAGCGATGGCGCTGCTCGGGATGCAGGATGTCGGGATCGCCTTTGGCGGCCCCGCCGTGCTCGATCGCGCGCGCTTCGCAATCGAGCGCGGCGAGCGCGTCTGCCTGCTCGGCCGCAACGGGGCGGGGAAGAGCACGATCATGAAGCTTCTCGACGGGACGATGGCGTCGGACAGCGGCGAGATCGTGCGCCAGACGGGGGTCACCGTCGCTCGGCTCGAGCAGGAGGTGCCCGGCGACATCGACGGCAGCACCTTCGACGTCGTGGCCGCGGGACTTGGCGATGTGGGGTTACTGCTCGCGCGCTACCATCAGGCCAGCCATCGCGTGAGCGCGAACGCGACGCCCGCCGCCCTTCGCGATCTCGATCGGCTGCATCACGCGCTCGATTCGAAGAATGCGTGGGAGATCAGCTCGCGCGTCGACACGGTGCTCCTCCACCTCGGCCTCGATGCCGACGCGCCCTTCGCCGGCGCCTCGGGTGGCACCAAGCGCCAGATCCTCCTCGCGCGCGCGCTCGTGCGCGAGCCCGACGTGCTCCTCCTCGACGAGCCGACGAACCATCTCGACGTCGATGCGATCGAGTGGCTCGAGAAGTTCCTCATCGAGCACGGCACGACGCTCGTCTTCGTCACGCACGATCGCGCATTTCTCCGTCGCGTCGCGACGCGGATCGTCGAGCTGGATCGCGGCCGGCTGGTGGACTGGGGCGCGAGCTACGATCTCTACCTCGAGCGGAAGGAAGCGTCGCTTGCGGCGGAAGCGCGGGAGTGGGAGGAGTTCGACAAGAAGCTTGCGAAGGAGGAGGTCTGGATTCGCACGGGAATTCAGGCACGCCGTACGCGCAACGAAGGTCGCGTGCGCTCGCTCGAGGCGCTTCGCGTCGAGCGCGGCGAACGTCGCGAGCGCACGGGGACCGTGCGTTTGCAGGCGCAGGAGGCGGAGCGCTCGGGGCGGCTCGTGGCGGAGGCGAAGCACGTGAGCTTCGCGCGGGGCGACAAGCCGATCATCGTCGACTTCTCGACGACGATCACGCGCGGCGATCGCGTCGGGCTCATCGGGCCGAACGGTTCGGGGAAGACGACACTCTTGCGGCTGCTCCTCGGCGAGCTCGCGCCCGACCGGGGCACGATCCGGCTCGGCACCAATCTCGAGATCGCGTACTTCGACCAACTCCGCGAGGCGCTCGATCCAGAGCGAACGGTGTTCGAGAGCATCGCGGAAGGCGCCGAGTTCGTCGAGATCGGCGCCAATCGCAAGCACGTGCTTGGCTATCTGCAGGACTTTCTCTTTCCGCCGGATCGCGCGCGGACGCCGGTGCGCGCGCTCTCTGGCGGCGAACGGAATCGCCTTCTGCTCGCGCGGCTGTTCACGCGTTCGTTCAACGTGCTCGTGCTCGACGAGCCGACGAACGATCTCGACATCGAGACGCTCGACCTGCTCGAGGAGCTGCTGCTCGAGTATTCTGGAACGCTGCTGGTCGTCAGCCACGATCGTGAGTTTCTCGATCACGTGGTGACGAGCACGCTGGTGCTCGAGGGGATGGGACGCGTCGGTGAATACGTGGGCGGCTACAGCGACTGGGTGCGCCAGCGCGTGGCGGCAGCGGTTTCCGCGAAGCGCGCGGCGCCTGCGCAGTCGGGCGCGCCCAAATCGCCGAGCGCGCCGGCCGTGCGCGGTGAGAAGAAGCGTCGCATCACCTTCAAGGAGACGACGGAGCTCGCGTCGCTTCCCGAGGCGATCGATGCGCTCGAGCGCGAGCGCGAAACGGTCTACGCGTCTCTGGCGAATCCGGCGTCGCTGCGCAATGGAACCGCGGTCGCGAAGGCGAATGCGCGCATCGCGGCCATCGAGGTGGAGATCGCGAAGCGAACTGCGCGCTGGGAGGAGCTCGAAACGATCGCGGGTAATTGATGCGTCGTCAACAGCCGGGATTGCAGAGCTTGATCTTTACGGTGTAGCTGCCGCGTGCGCGCAGTTTGTCGCGCGATGCGCGGAAGGTGCGCGCGGCGAGTATCGTCTTTCCGCTCGCGTCCACAGGAATCTCGATCGGCCCGAGATCGGCGTCCGTCGCCTTCGATATGAGGCCGTTCGCCTTGTCGAAGCCAATCTCGTATTTGACGAATTGCCTGTCGGACATGTCGTAGCCCCCACCGACGACATAGCGCTGATTGACACAACTCTCGACCCATCCTTCGCGATCGTCGTTCCATGAAGTGTGATCGAGCCGCCGAGTGGGATCACAATCACGTCCACCTTAACATCGATTGGCGCGACCGGGCCTGGCTGCATATCCTGCGCGCGCGCGTCAGCTGCCGCGACGACGCAGCACACTCCCAGTAGACACGCAAGCCAGTCCGTTTCGGTCATCATCGCTCGCTAGCGCGGGACGCACAGGGATCGTCCGGGCGCGTGAGGCGAACAACTCTGCAATGGTGGGTTGCCCTACAGCTGCTCGATCGACGAGCACGTGGCAGAGATGCGAACCGCCACTCCCTCCTTCGACTTTCCTTCACCGACGAGCGTTGCACCCTTACCTGAGCGCGTAATCGTGATCGGCACGCTGAAGACGTTGTATTCGACGACGGCAGCTTTACCGTCTCCACCGAAGCCCGCGATCAAGTCACCCGTCTTTGCGCCGGGTGCATCCGGATTGTCGAGCTTGATCCCGCCCTCTGCGAGCGCCTTCGGACCCTTCGCATCGAAGTTCTTGAACGTTGCCGCCAGCATCTTCGGCTGCTTGGTCTGAAAGCACAGTGGCTGATCCTGGTGATACGTGCCCGCGAAAGGACCGTTTCCGATCACGAACGTCAACGAATCCGGCGCCGCGGAGCTGCGAGCCGCGGAGAGCGCGGCCGCGCCGGCGATGATCAGAATGGAGCGAATGAGCTGCTTCATGCGCACGAGCCTCCGTTGAGATAGCGGTTCGAATTGATCGAGCAAGAGACGGTCAAAGGCGTGCAAGCGCAGCGCGCACGAGCTTTACAGTCTCATCGAACGTGGCGCCGGACGTCCTGTACTGCACCGTGAGCATCTTGTCGCCCTTGAGCGCAAGCAGCGCGCCATCGGAGCCGATCGAGAGTGCGTCCCAATTTCCCTCGAGCGTGTCCTGTCCCTGCTGCGAGCTAGCTCCCGTCTTGGCAGCCACCTGCGCGTTCACTCCGCCCATCATCTTGTACATGTCGGCGGCTCCGCGCAGCCTGGGTGTGATCACGAGCGCCCGATGCTTGCTGCTGTAGTACGAGCAGCTGTTCCCACCGCCATATACGAGCGCCGTGTTGTGGCTCGACGGATACGGCGCGACCGTGAGTTTTCCGAGTACACCCTCCGCCTCCGCACGTGTGAGCAGCGCGCATGGATCTGCGTGGTACGGCGCGGTGAGCGGATCTGCCGAGTCGCCCGCGAAGGGAAGATCCGCGATGTGATCGAGCATCGCGGCGGCGAGCTTCATCCCGGGCTCGACGCGTCCCGGCGGCGTCACGACCTGCATGGCGACACGACCAGCGCGCAGTGCCGTCAGTCCGCCGGGGATCGCGCTCATGAAGTCCCAGCGGCCATCGATGAGCGTATCGCGCTTTGCCCGCGAGCTCGTGAGCTCCGATTCGACGTTGCCCATTCCTGCGAATGCGAACTCCATCGCGCCCGACTCGTCGGGGGTGACTTGTATCGCGACGTGTTGGGCGATCGACCCATGCGGGGGAAGCTCGAAGAGACACGCCAGCCCGTTCTGCTGCGCAACTGCATTGTCCGCGCTTCGCACGCGCGTCGGCGCGGCGATGATCGAGTCGCCGAGCGCAGTTTGCGCATCGGCGCGGGAGATCCAGCTACATGGATCGCCTTTCGGGATCTGGAAGGGCACAGCCGCGGCGTGCGTCGCTTTCGGTATCGCTGCACTATCTGCCGCGGAGGTCCTCGTCGATGAGTCGCCGCCGCACTTCGCGCCCGTCGCAACCGCAGCCGCAGCGATGACCATTACCGCTCGACGCGCTCGATACCACATGCTGATGCTCCGGTATACCGTAGGAGAACAAACGCTGCAGTCAGTTCGTCGGCCGCGGCGCTCCTGATGATGTACAGGTCGCGGCTGCGACGCAACGTACTCAGCCGGACCAGCATCACAGAACGCTCGGGCCCTCTGTTTGCGAGGACGGTATCCAGCCTTGCACAAGAAGCACGCGTATGTTGAGCCAATCATAGATCATCGCCTACATCCCCGTCTCTGACCTTCCACGCGCGCGACGGTTCTACGAAGAGAAGGTGGGCTTCGCGGCAGTGGAGGTGAATGCGGAAGGGGTGATGTACGAGTCCGGAAAGGGCTCTCGATTCTTTGCCTACACTTCCGCGGGCGCGGGCACGAACAAGGCTAGCACCGCATATTGGGAGGTCGCCGACATCGAGGCTGAGGTCGCGGAGCCGAAGAAGCGCGGCGTGTTCGAGGAGTACGACAATCCCGGCTACGCGACCGTGAACGGCATTGCGACCGGCAATGGCATGAAGAGCGCCTGGTTCAAGGACACCGAGGGGAATATTCTCGCGCTGGCGCAGCGACTCGGGAAATAGTAACTCGCACCGGAGGACGCACAGATGTGCCGAAACATCAAGACGCTCGCGAACTTCGAGCCGCCCGCAAGCGAAGATGAGGTGCGTGCATCCGCGCTCCAGTTCGTGCGGAAGCTCAGTGGAACGACGAAGCCATCGCGCGCGAACGAGCAAGTGTTCGAACGGGCGGTCGACGAAGTGTCCGCCGCCGCCCGCCGATTGATTCAATCTCTCGAGACCAACGCCGCCCCGCGCATTCGCGAGGAAGAAGAGCGTAAGGCGCGGGAGCGGTCGGAGAAGCGCTTCGCCTGAGCGAGGCGCTCCCCCTCGCGCGAGCTACAGCGTCGCCAGCGCCTTCACCGCTTCAGACAGCTTCTGCACTTTCGGCGCGTCGCTCGATCCTGCCGCATCGCCGTCGATCACCGTGCCGAGCTGAGTGAGTGCCGTCTGCCGCGCGGAGCCAGATGCGCTCTCTGCGGACTTCAGCGATCCGCGCACCGACGCGAGCTTGTCCGACGCGAGCCCGTGCGACCGCTCGAGCTGGTCGACGTAGCTGCGAGCCAGCGCGAAGCTGGGCGGCCAGACGATCTTCCGCTGACCCTGCGCGTTGAAGTAGTCCCACTTCACCGACTTCGCCGCGTCGATCTCGTTCTGCGAGATGAACGCACTTGGCGTCAGCTCGACGATGTCGAGCCCGCGCGAAATCTCGGAGCTCACCATGACGCCGTTGTACCAGTACACCGACCACGATCCGCCGCTCGCCATACGCGTCGAGTCCACCGGGCCGCGATCGAAGAACGCAATCTCCTTCGGATGAGCGACATCGGTCCAGTCGAAGAGCGAGATGCCGCCCTGGTACCAGGACTGGATCATCACGTCGCGTCCCGGGATCGGCACGAGCGAGCCGTTGTGCGCGACGCAGTTCTCGTTCTTCGTCTGCGGCGCCGGGAGCTTGTAGTAGCTCTGGAAGTGCATCTTGTCGTCGGCGATCGTGAAGAGCGCATCCGCACCCCACTCGCGCTTGTCCGTGATGCGGCACTTCGGCTGGCCGCCGCCGCCCCATTCATCGCTGAACAGCACCTTGGTGCCGTCGTTGTTGAACGTCGCTGAGTGCCAGTACGAGAAGTTGGAATCGGAGACCGCGTCGAGGCGGACGGGATGCGCGGGATCGCGGATGTCGAGCAGCAGCCCATACCCTTCGCACGCGCCGCCGGCGAGACCGATCGCCGGATAGACCGTGATATCGTGGCACTGCGTCGGACCGGCGTTCTCGGTGCCCGGTGTCGGCGCGAAACGCTTGGCCATCATCGCCGGTAGCGCCGCGCGGAGCGCCGCACTGTCCGCCGCCGTCGCATCGCCGCTGCCGCCGCGCGCCTTCACCATGCTGTCGAGCATCGGCTTGATCATACCGTTCGGGAGCTCCCGCTCGTCGCCGAAGATCATCGCGGTGAACGCGCCTTTGGCCTTTGCCGCCGCGAGCTCTTTCCTGCTCTGCTCGACGTCCAGCGCCGACTCGCCGTGGCGCGCGGGCTTGGTGAGATCGTTGAAGATGCGCGGCGAGCTCACGATCGCCGCCTGCTCGGGGTGCGCGAGCGGCACCTTGATGACCTCGATGCGGAAGAGCGCGGAGTTCGGATCCTGGTCAGGGGCGGCGCTCGAGCAACCCGCGAGCTCGTTCGGCGAGCGGATGCGCGAGGAGCCCGAGATGTAGATGTAGACGTTGTCCGGATCCTTCGGATCGACCAGCGCCGTGTGCGTGTGCGAGCCCCGGCACGTCTGCACGTTGCCGACGTTCTTCGGGTTCGCGATGTCGGTGATGTCGAAGATGCGCAGGCCGCGGAGGCGCTCCTTGCTCACCGTATCCTTCACGCCCTCGGCGCCGCAGTCGACGCGCCCCGTGAGCCCTTCGCCCGAGACGAAGAGAAGATTCTTGTAGACCGACACATCGCTCTGCGAAGCCGGACAGTAGAACGCTGTTTTGAGCGACACGTGACTCGGATCGGAGATGTCCCAGATCTGGTAGCCTGCGTAGCTCCCCTGGATCGCGTACGGTCCGGTGAAGGCGAGATCGGAGTTGGTGATGCCGGCGAACTTTGCGGACGGCTGCGTGCGCGAGAGGACGCGGAGATTCCATGTCGCTTCCTGCGCATCCATGAGCCCTGCGCGCAGACCAATGCGCGGATCGGGGCTCGGCGCGCCAACGGAGACGTTCGGCGAGAGCGCCATGCCGCTGCCGGACATCGAGGATGTCGAGTGACTGCATGCGGCCGTCAGCAGCACCGCCATCGCGAGTGGCAGCGCGGGGCGGCGGACGGCGATCGGACGTAGAACTGATGCCATTGAAAATTCCTCCAGAGGGGCGGGGTAGTGCGGGCGGGTGCGGGTGCTGCGGAAGATCACTGCGCGTTCTTCTCGAGCGCGAAGGCGTTGAGCATCCGCTCCATGCGCGCGATCTCGGTCGTCTGATCGACGTTCACGTCGGAAGCGAATTTGAAGATGAGCTCATCCTGCCCGGCGCCGTACGTGCCGAAGAGGTCCTTCACCATCGACACCGCTCCGCGATGATGCTGAATCATGTCGGTGAGAAAGAGTCGGTCGAAGTCCGGCCCTCTCGCGAGATCGAGCTGGTGCATCTGTGCCGCGTTCAGCATACCGGGCATCAGCATCTCCTGTTCCTTTCCATTCACCATCATTTTCATGGGCCCGGCTGCGGGCACTGTCTGGTGGCGATCGCTGAGCCACGTTTGCATCGTGGCGATCTCGTCCTGCTGCGCGTTGGTGATGCGCGCCGCGAGTGTACGCAAGGATGCGCTCGCACCGTGCGTCGGCGCCCACGCCGCCATCGCGATGGCCTGCGAGTGATGTCCGATCATCCCCTGCATGAAGTGGATATCGGCGGCCGTGTAGGGGTTGCGAATGCTGTCCGCCTCCGCGCGCGCGACGGCGGCGGCTTCGCCTTGCGCGGGTCGTGACGCGGCAGCCGGGGTTGGCGTGCTGCGCATCGCGCCGGTGTGTCCGCCGCATGCTGTGATCGCGACGGCGATCGGTATTGCAGCGAGAGATCGAGTCAATGAGATCATCGTGAAGGAGCGAGTCTGGATCGAGCGAGCGACACTGCCGCACTCAGCGTACGTACGTGGCGCTCGCACCGTTGTCACGCAAGATGCAGGGCGAACTGGTGGTGCGAAAGCCGGTCAGGCACGCTCACGCTTGCCGGTAAATTCGCCGGATCGGCTGGCAGCAGCGCTATCCGGGTTAGCGTAACCAAATGCTGCAACAGGACTTGGCTCACCCAATGGCCGGGTCAGCGACATAAAACTTTCCTTACCCCTCAGTCGTCTTTCCCTCGGTTGCACGGCGTTGCCCGTCCGCAGTTCCGTGCAGGCTCGACCAGGCGAAGTAGCCGGGCGCGCCCTCGTGACCGTGTTCACACCAAACAAGGGAAATATGAACCGTCGCACCATTCTGATCGCTTCGGCGCTCTTCCTCACTGTCGGCACTTCGACCGCGTTCGCGCAGGACATGGATGCGCACCCGTCGTTCGGGCTCCTCGCCGGCGTCAACTTCGCCTCGCTTCGTGGCAGCGACGCTGCCAATGCGAAGACGCGGACTGGCTTCGTCGGCGGTCTGTCGATGAACCTGCACGTGGCCCGTCACGTGGGGATCGAGGTCGATGGACTGTATTCGCAGGAAGGTGCCAAGTTCAATGCACAGGGCGGCGATGAAACGCTGAAGCTCGACTATATTCGCGTTCCCGTGCTCCTCCGCTTGGGCATTCCGACGCAGTCGTCCGTGCACCCGTTCGTCGTCGTCGGTCCCTCGTTGGGCTTCAAGGTCGGGTGCAAGGAGACCCTCGGCAGCGATAGCGCGAACTGCGATAGTGTAGAGGGACTCAGTGTGAAGTCGTTCGACTTCGCCGGAGCGGTCGGTGGCGGCGTTGGCTTCCGCGTTGGCAAGGAAGAGCTGAGCGTTCAGGCACGCTACACGATGGGCTTCTCAAAAATCATCGACAACTCGGATGCGAAGAATAAGAACTTCTCCGTGATGGCGGGCTTCGCGTTTTAAGCCGCCGCCGCACGCAGCACGACGGGTGGGCGCCTCAGCGTCCACCCGTTTTGCATCCACCTCCTGACTCGCGGGAGCCTCGCGATCCGCATTAGCTTCGATCGATGCGACCCCTCCTGAAACCGTTCGCGCTGCTCGCTCTCGCCACTGCCTGCGCGCACCCCGAGCTCCCGCGCTCCGTCCCGATCTCCCTCGACGCGGGGCTCTCCATGCGGCTCGCGCCCGCCGCGCGCACGCTCGACTCCGCAATCGCAGCCGGCGCCGCTCCGGGCGCGGTACTCGCCGTGTCGCTCGGCGGCCGGCACTTCGAGCACGCGATCGGACAGCTCGCCGTCGATGACCCGCGTCCGCCCGATGGCCGCACGATCTACGACATGGCGTCGCTCACCAAGGTCATCGCGATCACGACGCTCGCCATGATGGCCGTCGAAGACGGGGAAGTCGCGCTGGACTCGCCGGTGGTGCACTACCTCCCGGAGTTCGCGCGCGGCACAGGTGAGAAGTCGCGCGTGCGCGTGCGCGATCTCCTGCTCCACGACGCGGGACTTCCACCGGACCCAGTGCCCCCGCTCTGGATGCACCCGGGCAGCAGACACGACGCGCTCCTCGAGGCGCTCGGCGCCAACCTCGACACCGTCCCCGGCGCGCGCTTCGTCTACTCCGATCTCAGCTACATCACGCTCGCGACGATCCTCGAAAAGCAGTACGGCAAGCGCGTCGATGTGCTCTTCGCCGAGCGCGTCGCGACGCCGCTCGGCTTCACGCGCATGCGATATCTGCCGCCGCGCGAGTGGCGTCCCGAGATCGCATCGACGGAGATCGAGAACGTGCCCGGCCGTCCGGCCGTCGCGCTGCGCGGCGATGTGCACGACGAGAACGCGTGGCGGCTCGACGGCGTCTCGGGGCACGCGGGGTTGTTCAGCGACGCCGACGATTTGCTGCGTTTTGGCGAGTGGGTGCTCGCGGGCTCGCTCGGCCGCAGCGTTTCCGGCGCGCTACAGCCGCCGCCCGAGCTCGCGACGTGGACGATTCGGCAGAACGAGCCGGAGGGATCATCGCGTGCACTTGGGTGGGACACGCCGTCGGAAAACTCTTCGGCGGGGAGCTACATGTCCGCCCGCAGCTTCGGTCACACCGGATACACCGGCACGTCGATCTGGGTGGATCCCACACGGGACATCGTGATCGTGCTGCTCACCAACCGCGTCAACCCGACGCGCGACACGCCGAAATTCGGCATGCTGCGCGCGGTGGTCGCTGACGCTGTGATGCGCGCGCTCTTTCCCGACGCGCTACCGAGATAGCAGCGCGCCGGCGCGCGGTTACGTGTGCGCGCTCCTCGTGGAGGCGATCGTCTTCGGAGGACGAAGCTCCTTTGCCTGCGGTACGATTGCGGGCTTGCCGAGCTCCTGCAGCTTCGCGTTGACCTTGGGAATCTCGGTCGCGAGCACGCGCTTGTACGCGAGTAGATTCTTCTGCAGGATGGGCGCGAACTGGCGGTAGACACCCACTTCCTGATCCGTGGGTCGCGCGCTCGTCGACGAAACGGAGCCGGTCAACCCGGCAATCCGCTCCACCGCCGCTGCGGGAAAATTGAGGTTGTCCTCATCCGCGCGCAGATGCACCTGGTAGAGACGCGACTCGGCTACCGCGAGGGAATCGCGGAGCACGCCCGCGACTGCGGCAACCGCGGCGCTGTCACTCCCGCTCAATGAAGCGAGACGATCGTCGAGCTGTGCGCGCACGTTGCGGATCGTAATCACCGCCCTCGTCCCTGCCGTCACCGTGTCGTGAATCTGCTGGAGAAAAGCGAATTGTGCGGCGAGGTCTGCGGGCGTCGCCTTCACTCGCGGATCTTCCTTCAACACGAAGCTCGCGGAGTCAACCCACTGTCCCACGTGCACGCGCACCCAGTAGCGTCCCGCAGGCGCGATGGGTCCATCGGAGGGGATGTCCATCATCCCCGCGAAGCCCGCGACGTCCGGGTAGCGGAGATTCCACGCGAAACGGTTGAGTCCCGGCTTGTCGGGCGCACGCGGCGCGGGCGGCACGCGTTGCGGCCACGGCTTCGCCTCGTCGCCGAGCCCTTCTTCCTCGCCGCGATATTCGACCTTGGACGTATCGGGCTGCTTGCCGGCGTGTACGAGCGAGTCGTTGAGCGCGCGCCTCGTGCTGTCCACGCTGACATGATGAACGCTGTCACCGTGCACACTGTCGACCCGTGCAATCGAGTCCTGGACGCTCGAGAACGACTTGATGAGCTTGTGGCGCGCATCGAGGATGTCGACCGTCACGAGCTGATGCGGCTCGGCGATCGAGTAGTAGATGAGCGCGCCGTCGGGCGGATTCATGCCGACTGGGCGCGCCGGATCCGGCGGCTCCGGATTTCCCCAGAGCACGCGCCACGTGTCCTTCGGCTTGTAGAGCTTCGTCTGCACTCCGGAGCTCTCGTCGCTCATCTGCCGGAGCGGTGAGATGTCGTCGAGAATCCAGAAACCTCGTCCGTGCGTCGCCGCAATGAGATCATTGTCCTTGATCGCGAGATCGTGCACCGGCACGATCGGGAGATTCCGCCGCAGCGATTTCCACGTGCCGCCGTCGTCGAAGCTCACCCACACGCCGCGCTCGGTGCCGGCGTAGAGAAGCCCCTTCTTCACCGGATCCTCGCGAACGACGCGAAGAAACTCAGTGGCGGGAATGCCGCCATCGATGCGCTTCCAGCTCTTGCCGAAGTCCGTCGTCTTCCAGATGTACGGCGTCATGTCCTCGAGCTGATACCGGTTCACGGCGACGTAGGCGGTGCCTCGCGCGAAGTGACTCGGCTCGATGCTCGACACGCGCGTGAAGTCGCCGAAATTCTTCGGCGTGATGTCGCTCCACGTGATGCCGCCATCGTGCGAGAGATGCAGCTGCCCGTCGTCGGAGCCGGTCCACAGCTCGCCCTTCGCCAACGGAGATTCCGCGAGCGAGAAGATCGTTCCGTAGTACTCGACCGTGGTCTGATCGGAGGTGATCGGACCGCCGGAGATGCCGAGTGTCGCGGGATCGTGTCTGGTGAGATCGGGAGAAACCGGCGTCCAGCTCTGTCCTTCGGTAAGCGTGCGGAAGAGTCGGTTGCCTCCCGTGTAGAGCATCTGCGGATTGTGCGGAGAGACGAGAATGGGCGCCGTCCACTGGAAACGGTACTTCTCCTCGCCCGCGGGATGACCGTCAGGGCTGTCCGGCCAGACGTTGATCACGCGCATGAAGCCGGTGCGATGATCGAGACGTCCGATGAAGCCGCTGTTGTCGCCGCCGTACGTGATGTCGGGAGCATCCGGGCGCGCCTGGATGTAGCCCGATTCTCCACTCACATCGTACCACTCACTGCGCGGGATGCCGCCGGGGAAGCGGCTTGGCCCGCAGACACCGGAGTTGTCCTGCTGCGCGCCACAGACGCGATACGGGAAGTGATTCGTGGTCGTGACGTGATAGAACTGCGCCGTGGAATAGTCCTGATCCGTCCACGTTTTGCCACGTGTATACGTGACGCTCGCGCCGCCGTCGCTCGACTGGATCATGCGCGATCCGTCGTTCGATGCGATCCACAGATCGTGGTCGTCGCCGTGCGGCTCGTTGAGCTTCGCGAAGTGCAGGCCGCCGTCCGTGCTCTTCATCAGCGAGACGTTCGGCGCGTAGATGAGATTCGTATCGACCGGATCGGCCATGATGCGCATGTAGTACCACGCGCGCTCGCGAATTCGATTGTCTCCGTTGATGAAGCGCCACGTGTCCCCGGCGTCGTCGGACTTGTAAAGCCCACCGGAGTCCGCCTCGATGACCGCCCACACCAGCGAGGGCTTCGAGGGGGAAACCGCGACGCCCATGCGGCCGAGCAGGCCGGGCGGAAGTCCCTTGTTGTGCGTGATCTCCTTCCAGTGCTCGCCGCCATCGGTACTCTTGTAGATGCTCGAGCCCGCACCGCCGGAGGAGAGGAGCCACGGCCTCCGGTATGCCTGCCAGAAGGTGGCGTACAGGACATCCGGGTTCGTGGGATCGAGCGCGAGGTCGGCGGCGCCCGTCGAGTCGTTGCGGAAGAGCACCTTGCG
Source organism: Gemmatimonadaceae bacterium (assembly GCA_039935955.1). GTDB lineage: Bacteria > Gemmatimonadota > Gemmatimonadetes > Gemmatimonadales > Gemmatimonadaceae > FEN-1250. Next base: position 19,368 of record JBDTJH010000081.1, on the reverse strand, counting down.
CCAGCTCTTCCCGCCATCGGTCGTCTTGAAGATGCCGCGATCCGCGTTGGGTCCCCAGACGTGGCCGAAGGCGGCGATCCACACGATGTCGGGATTCGTCGGATGCACTCGCACGCGCGAGATCTGCTCCGTCGTCGAAAGCCCGAGCCAGCTCCACGTCTTCCCGGCATCCGTCGTCTTGAACATCCCGTCGCCATGCGAGACGTTGCCGCGAATCGCGTGCTCTCCGGTTCCGACGTAGACGATGTCCGGGTTGGATTCGCTCACCGCGATCGAGCCGATGCTGCCGCCGAAGTAGCCGTCGCTCGCCGGCGACCAGCTGTTGCCGCCGTCCGTGGTCTTGAAGACGCCGCCGCCTGTCGTTCCCATCCAGTATTCGAAGGGGCGCTTCGCCGAACCCGCGACCGCGATACTCCTTCCGCCTCGGAAGATTCCGATGTCACGCCACTTCAGCCCATGCCAGACGACGGTGTCCTCGGTGATCGAGCCGGGGTATTTGATTTTCTGCGCCTGGAGGGCGCCGACGGCGAGCAGGGAGAGAAGCGCGGCGCGTGCGACGATGCGCGTCACGGCGCGCGAGTGATGGCGCAGCGGACGACGCGGGAGACGAAGCGACAACGGGACCTCGACGACTGGAGAAATCTCTGTGGGTGACCTACCGAAATAGCGCGCGATTCGACCGGCGGCAAGTGCGGATGCAAACATGCCCGCGTCGCAGATGATCTCGCGGCGCGGGCACGAAGCTGACTGATCCTTGCCAAATGCTACACGGAGGGGCGGGTCTCCGTCTCCGGCTTGCGCGCGGGAACGGCGACGCTGTCGATGCTCGCCATCGACGGATCCTTGCTCAGCGCGCGCACGCGATTGAGGTTCTCCACCACGCCGCGATACTGGCGCTCCACCATCGCCCGCGTGTCGAGGGGCAGGTCCTTCTGCAGCGCGTCCTCGTACGCGTGCGCCGCATGCTCCTCGCCGCGCTCGCACTCCATTACGATCGCCTCCTGGTCCTTTCCCGTCACGGCGGACTTGAGATCGATCCATGCGCGATGCATCGCGCCGGCGACCGTGCCGCGCTTCTCGGGATCGCCGCCCAGCCGACGGACTTCCGCCTTCAGCTCCGACTCGCCACGCTGGATGTTCGGCAGGCGCGATGCGAACAGCGCTTTGGCGGTGATGTTGTCGACCGCTTCACTCGCACTTCTAAATCCCTGCAGTCCATTCTCACAGGTCTCGATCAACTCGTTGAGGATCGATATGACCTCGGCGTTCTTCAGTGGCATGTCGCTACTCCAGGGCCGGTTGAGTCAGCGTGCACGGCGCAGTGATGGCCGGTTGGTTCCTGCGTCCGCTGATGATGTAAGCGTAGCGGGTGCACGCTCCATGCCCCCATCCCGCAACCGTGCGTGGTCGCACGGCGCGAGGATGAGCTGCTGCGGACGAGCTCGTCGCTCGCCCGCAGCGGTCGTTCGTCAATCGATTCTCCTGCAGTGAATGCCGCCGAGCACGTCGATGCGACCATAACCGTACACTGCATCGGGTACGCGACGGCTCAGCTTGTCCGAGCTTCTGATGATGCACGCGTCGAGATCCGCCTTGTGTCCCGGGGTGTCCGACTGGATCACGGCGGCCTCGCCGGAGACGAGCGGCGCCGCGAAGCTGGTGCCCGCGCCAATCGAGTACGTGCGGCCGTCAGCGCACTGCGGATCGGAGTAGCTGCTGCATGCGCCGATGATGAGATCTTCGATGACGCTGCCGGTGGTGTAGTCGCCGCCCGGCGCGAAGACGTCGGTGCCCGGATAGCCGTAGTTCGAGTACGACGCGAGGTTGTCGAACGTGCCCGGCTCCTGCGCGTGCGGTGCGGTTGCGCCGACGCTGATCACGTTGTCGAGCTGCGCGGGAAGCTGGAAGAGACTGCGCTGATCCGTCGCGAGATCGATGCCGACGCCGAGCGCGTCGCCGTTGCCGGCGGATGCCACGAGCGTCACGCCCTTGCGGTGCGCATAGTTCACTGCGCGCTGGAAGTCCCGCACGATCTGCCGGAAGTCCGGATCGCGGAGTGTGAAGTAGGCGCCGAAGCTCATGTTGATGACGTCGGCCTTCGCGTCGGCCGCGTAGATCACGCCGGCAATCGCGTCGGAGAGCAGCCCCGATCCCGTCGAGTCGAGCACCTTCACCTGGCAGAGCATCGCCTCGGGGGCGACCGATGCCATTCCATATCCGTTCGTCGCGATCTGGCTCGAGACGAAGGTCCCGTGTCCGTTGTAGTCCAGGATGTCCGGCTCGGTGACGACCATCGACGTGCTGATGTCGACGTTGACCTTCCCGGCGAGATCGAGGTGCGTCGGGTCGATCCCCGTGTCGAGGTCACAGACCGTGGTGCCCGTGCCGTGGCCATCCTTGAGGAGCCACACGTTCGACGCGCGGATCTGGCGCATGTTCCACTGAAATTCCGGGAAGAACTCGGCGCCGCTCTGGTCGTCCGGCGCGCGACCGCGTCTCGCGGCGATCGCTCCCGCCACAGAAGACTTCACCGCTCCCGATTTGAACGTCTTCGGCGCGACCCACTGCACCATGCGATCCTTGAGCACATCGGAGACGTCGGCCTGCGTTGCAAGCGATGCGGCCGCGGCATCCGTCAGCCCGCTCGCGACGACGAGTCCCGCGCCTTCGTGCGAACGCGCGACGGTGCCCCCGAGCGCGCGGATGCGCGCGATGACGGCGGCGGCGGGGTGGCCATCCTTGAGCGCGATGAGCCGACGGCCCGCGCCGACTTTCGACAGCGCGGATTGCGATGCGGCGCGAGCGACAGTCGCGTCGGCGCGTGGTGCGAGTGGCGTCTGGTCGGAGCATGCGGCGACCGCGAGTATCGACGCGGCGGCCAGAGTGACGAGTGCGCGCGTACGATGGGACGAAGACATGAAGCACCTCGGTTGGGGAATTCGGACTGGTGTAATGCCGTACGCTACCTGCTTCGTCAAGTAGGAGCTGCGTACGCAGTCTGTAAAACGACGACGGTTTAGCTCGCCAACTCTACAACGCGAGTCGAAAGCCGTAGATTGTCGCGAGCCCTACAACGCGCTCGCGTGGTGGGCGTCGGGTACTCAACCGGAGGGTGTGCAATGCTCAAGGAATTCAAGGCGTTCATCCTGCGCGGCAATGTGGTCGATCTCGCTGTCGGTATCATCATCGGTATCGCGTTCGGTGCAGTGGTGAAATCGCTCGTCGACGATGTGATCATGCCGCCGATCGGTGTGGTGACGGGCGGCATGGATTTCTCGAACAAATTCGTCGTGTTGAAGGACGGCGTGACGGCGCCGCCGCCGTACGTGTCGATTGCGGCGGCGAAAGCCGCGGGCGCGACGACGCTGAACTACGGACTGTTCGTCAACAACGTCGTGTCCTTCCTCATCGTAGGCTTCTGCGCGTTTCTCATCGTGCGCGCGGTGGGAAGGCTCGTCCACGTAAAGGTGCCTCCGCCGGCGACGAAGCTGTGTCCGTACTGCTCGACCGAGATTCCGATTCCCGCCACTCGATGCCCACACTGCACCTCGCAGCTCGCTGGCGCAGTGGCGGCGTAGCGGGTTGGTCAACGGCGCGCGGGCAAGCTAGCCCGCGCGCTCGATCCTGGGCTCGCGCGAGAGCACCGGCGTGCCCGGGAGCGGCGTGACCTGCCGCCATCCGCGCTCGCCCTTCCGCCACGTGGATCCGTCATCGCACACCACGACGGTCTCGTTACCGAGCTTCACCGTGCCGATCGGCTTGCGCGGCTTCCGGTTGCGCGCAAAGCTGCGCGCCTCGAGATCCTCGGCGATCGCATCCGAGAGCTCCGCTTCGATGTCGTAGTCCGAGTGGAGATCGGCCTCATCTGACGGGGCCGGGGGGGCGGGGAAGGGCGCGCGGTCCGCCTCTGGCGCCACCTCGATGCGCGTCTCGGCCTCCGCGCGGCGCGCCGGCTGATCCCGACGCGGGTGGGGCTGTGGCATGTCGTCGGGCACCGACGTGGCGCGCGCGTCGGCGTTCGTGCGAGGCCACGAATCGGGAATGCGCGGATAGCTCTGCACGTAACTCCACGCCCGGTTGAGCAGCTCCATCGCGGTGCGATGCTCCTCGTCGAGCGCCAGCGCGAACTCGGCGCGTGTCTCCTCGATCGTGCGCGCGTTCTCCTCCGTGCGCTCGCGTTGCGCGGTGAGCTCTTTCACCATCGCGTCGCGCTCGGCCGCCGCCAGGAGATACTGCTCGCGCATCGTCGCGATGTACGGTTGCGTCGCGGCGAGCTTGTCTGCCCACGTGCGACGCTCCTCGTTCAGCTCGACCTCGGCGCGCTGGCGATCCCAGTCGACGGTGGCGATCTGCGCGCGCAGCTCGTCGCGCATCGAGGCGGAGGCCTCGCGCTCGTTGCGCAGCGCGTCGGACTGCTGGTTGAGCAGCGCGCGCGTCGCGTCGAGGTCGGTCTCGAGCCGCTCGATGGTGCGCTGCGCATGCGCACGTGCGGAGGTGAGCTCGTCCTGCATCGTGAGCATCGCGTCGCGCGCGCCGCCGAGCTCGGACTCGACATGGTGGCGACGCTCGGCGCTGTCCATGCGCTCGGACTCGAGCTGCGAAGCGAAGCGCGCGTCGGCGTCGCCGCTATCTGCGCGCGCGGCGTCGAGCGCGCGCTGCGCGTCATCGAGCGTGGCGCGCGATTGCTCGAGCTCGACGCGCAGCGCTGCGAGATCCTTGCGCGCGGCGAGGAGCTCGATCGTCTGCGCGTCGTGGTGGCGCAGCCGCTCCTGCAGCTCGCCGAACTGATCGCGGAGCTTCTCCGACTGGGCGGCGCGCTTGCGCATCGAGAAGGAGAAGTCCTGCCGCGTCTGGCGCGCACGGCGCGCCCACACAAACGAGGCGATCGCGGCGCCCACGAGCGCCGCGAGCCCCCCTGCGAGCAGCGTATACCACAAAACCACCGTCGATCCGACTTCCACCTACGCTCCGCGTGCTGGTGAACGATTCCCGATAATGGGGACATCGCAAGCCCCGTGCAAATCTTCTTTGCATCAGCTGTAACGGGATGACCCTGTAACGCAGCGTTACGCGTGTTGCGCGGGCGGCGCGGTGTCGGTCCTTCCACAGGCAGGATGCGTGTGCCCGTGAGTGAGCCGAGGAGCTGTAATGAGAGGACGAATTCGCACGGCGATCGCGTGTGCAGGGCTGCTGGCGATATCGGCCGCGTTCGCGCGCGCGCAAACGACCTTTCGGGAGACGGGGTCCGTGACCGTCGGCGGCTACATCGTGTGGGTGCGCGGGACGAGCGCGAACGTGGTGCAGCTGTACGTGGGGCGCGGCTTCCGCGACGCATTTGCGCAACCGCACGAAATGGATGCGGCGAAGCTGCAACACTGGATCGATAGCGTACGTGCGGTCGCGCCACTGCCGGCGGACGACTCGAGCGCGCTCGACGCGCGCGCGAGCGGCGCGCCGATCGGTGAGGGCGTGACAATGGTGCGACGAGTGGGTGGATCATATTCGGGGTTGCGCCTGTCGGTGACTGGCGAGCAACCGATTACGATGGCGGAGCCGACGGCGCGCGATTTTCTCGCGGTGCTCGACTCGGCGACGCATGCGACGCGCGATCTTTCGCCGCCGGCGACGGTGGCGGTGGTGGCGCAGACTGTCGCGCCGACTCCGGCACCGGCTGCGGTTGCCATCGCACCGCCGGCACCGCCGGCACCGCCGGCACCGCCGGTTGCACCGCCGCCGGCCCCGCCGATCGCACCTCCGACGATTGGCGTGAAGCCCGCCACTCTCGACTCGGCGCCGAACGTCCCGCTCGTCGCATCGACGAACGAGCCGCCGCCGGATCTCGTGCTGCGCGCGCCGAGTGAGCCGGTGATTCTCCTCGCGAGCCGAGTGCATATCATGCCGCTTCCGTTGCCGGGGCCGAAGGTGGCGCCGACGCCGGTGCGGGCGCGCGTGCCCGCAGCCGCGCCGGTTGTTGCGCCTGCCCCTGCACCGGTGCCCGACAGCGTCGTCGCTCCACTTCCAGTGGTGCCGGCCGCGCCGCCTCCTCCTGCCGCTCCGGCCGACAAGCTCATTCACACGCCACTTGGGCCATTCACGATTCCCGGCGCGTTGCTCGCGGATCGCGACAAGGAGGCGCAGTACTGCTACACGCAGCTCGGGCTCAAGTACACTCCGGATCTCAAGGGCGAGATCACCGTGAAACTGGTGGTGGGCAGCGACGGCACTGTGTCCGATGCCGCGGTGACGAAGCGGAGCTGGCAGGGGATCAGTGCCGGCGAAGTGGAGTCGTGTGTGCGCGCGCTCGCGCACGACTGGACGTTCGCGTCGAGCGACCCGGCCGTCACCGACGGCGCGAAGCTGCTGACGTTCAGCTTCGCGCCCTGACGCGCGCGGAAAGCCCGCGCGAAACCGATAGCCAGCCGCTCTCGTAAGGCATCCTGTACCTGCCTATACCAGGAGCGCGCATGTTGAGTCTCATCGGAATTGGAATTTCGATCGCCGTTGCCGTGATCGCCTACGTGCAGACGCGCGACTTCGTGCGCCGACGCCTTCGCTACGTCGAGAAGGTACAGAGCCCGGTCGCCCCCTGGCTCGCGGGCGCCGCGGTCGCCCTCGTCGGCATTCCCATCGCCGCCTTTCTTCCCTTCGTCGGTCTTGGAACGGCGCTCATCCTGGGCACGAGTGTCGGCACCGCGGTCGCCCACGGCGTGCGCGACATCAAGCGCGGCGGGTCGGAGCTCTACCTGCCGTAGCACGACCTTCGAGAAGTCGAATAGAACAAGGGCCCGGCGAAATACCGGGCCTTTTTGCATCGGCGGGTATCTGGGCGAACAGAGTGAATTTTCATGTAAAGAGAGTATTGCGAGCGGCGGAACGCACGATATGTTCCTCCACCCGCACGGAACCATCGGCACGTCGCACAGACGCGACATCTGAATTCGCACCACCAATTCCCCTTCGGAGGACGGCTCATGACACTCCCCCGGTGTGCATTGCGCCACCAGTCGGACGATCCCCTTCGCGCGCGAGGGCTGTCGCCGTCGCGCTGGCGTACCACTCTGGTTGCCGCACTGGTCCTGTCGGCACTGCTGTCGACGACCGCCTATGCGCAGACCAGCATGATCTCGGGAATGGTCACGGACAACGCCGGCGCGCCGGTCGTTGCGGCCCAGCTCTCGATCCCCGGCACCCGCTACGCTGCTGCCACCGACAACAATGGTCGCTTTCACATCTCGAGCATCTCCGAGCCCGTCGGCACGGCGGTCACGGTGATGGCGCGCCGCATCGGCTTCACGAGTGGCTCGGCTGCGGTCCACGTCGGCGATGAGAACATCGTGATCAAGCTCGAGCCGTCGGCTGTGAAGCTCGACGAGATGGTCATCACCGGCACGCCGGGAAGCACCGAGCGCCGCGCGCTCGGCGTCGACGTCGCGCAGATCGATGCATCGACGCTCGTCGACAAGGCGCCGATCAACGATGTGCAGCAGCTGCTCAATGGCCGCGTCCCGGGCGTCACGCTGGTCGCGAACTCGGGCGTCGTTGGCGCCGGATCGACGGTCCGCATTCGCGGCATCTCGAGCTTCGCGCTCACGAATACGCCGCTCGTGTACGTTGACGGCATTCGCATCGACAATTCGCAGGGCACGGGGACGGGCAACCAGAGCTTCGGCGCGAGTACCACCACTCGGTGGAACGACTTCGACCCGAACGATATCGAGAGCATCGAAATCCTGAAGGGGCCCGCCGCGACGACGCTCTACGGAACAGAGGCCGCGAACGGCGTCATCCAGATTATCACGAAGAGGGGAGCGCCCGGGAAGACGACGTACGAGTTCAACATGCGTCAGGGCGCCAACTGGTTCAGCAACCCACAGGGTCGTCTCTGGCGGAACTACGATACCAACGCCGCCGGCGACACGATAAGCGAGGTGTACACGGATCTGGAGAAGGCCTACGGGCAGCCGATCTTCACGACCGGACATCTGCAGTCGTACGGCGCCGGCGTCAGCGGCGGCAGTCAGCTGATCCGCTATCGCGTCTCGGGCGCGTACTCTCGCGACGAAGGCGTCGAGGTTTCGAACAACGTCAACAATTACACGACACGTGCGAACATCACGGTGACGCCGAGCGAGAAGCTCGACATCGCGGTGTCCACCGGATATATCGTGGGCAAAACGAATCTTCCTGCGGAGGCGGGCTTCGGCGGCACGACGTGGACGACGTACTATGCGGATCCCGCGAACATCGGCACGCCTCACCTCGGCTTCCTGAGCGGCACCCCGGCTGCGTACCATCAGGAATACAATCTCTTTCAGTCGATCAATCGCTTCACCGGTGGCGTGACGATAAACCACCACCCGATATCCTGGTTCAACCAGCGGCTGACACTCGGACTCGATGAGGGCGATGAGAGCAGCCAGGAGCTCGGCGGCGTGCATCACGATCTCTCGTACTTCTTCGATACCGACGCCGACTCCGGATACAAGATCGAAAAGCAGCGAAATACGCGGCAGTTCACCTCGAGTTACGTGGCGAACTTCGTCGCGCCCGTGACCAGCACTCTGCGCTCGACGACCTCGCTCGGAAGCGATATCCTCAAGCGTGACGGTCGGTATCTCAACGGCTCGGGAAGCGACTTCCCGGCGCCAGGGCTCTCGTCGCTGTCGTCGACGACGTCGCAGCAGGTGACAGAGTCGGCCGACACACTCGATAACACCGTCGGCTACTATGCGCAGGAAGAGCTGGCGTGGAGGGATCGCCTCTTCATCACAGGCGGCGTGCGACTCGACAACAACAGCGCCTTCGGAAAACAGTTCCGCAATGTTTACTATCCGAAGATCAGCGGTTCGTGGGTTCTGAGCGAGGAACCGTTCTTCCACGTGTCGCAGCTCTCGACCCTGCGCCTTCGTGCGGCGTACGGACAGTCGGGTCAGTCACCGCTCGCCTATTCCGCCCTGCCGAACTACGGCGCGGTGGCGGGTCCCTTTGGCGCGTCGGTCACTCCGCTCAACATCGGCAATCCGGGGCTCGGCCCCGAGCGCGCGTACGAAACGGAAGTCGGCTTCGACGCCGGATTTTTCCACGATCGCGCCGGCATCGAGTTCACCTTCTTCACGGGCGGAACAAAGGACGCGATTCTGGCGCAGCAGGTTGCGCCATCGACGGGCTATCCAGGGACGCAGTTCATCAACGCCGGCAAGATCACCAAGCACGGCTTCGAGCTTGCGATGCACGGAACACCGTATCAGACGCCGAACACCGAATGGACGATCGGCCTCAACCTCGCGAAGGCCGATTCGAAGGTGGCGGATCTGAACGGCGCCGCCTTCCTCCAGGCATCGACGAACGTGCGTCACGTCGTCGGATACCCGGTTGGCTCCTGGTTCGCGAAGAAGGTGGTCGGCTCGACGCTCAATCCCGATGGCAGCGTGACCAACGTGATGTGCGACGATGGCACGTCGAGTCACAACGCGATCGCCTGCGCCGACGCACCTGTCGTCTATCTGGGCCGCACCCTGCCCAACTTCGAAGGATCGGCGACCTCGACGCTGAGATTCTTCAAGAACTTTCAGCTTTTCGTGATGCTCGATAGCAAGACCGGGTACAAGAAGGTCGACGGCAACGCTCGCGTTCGCTGTCATATTTTCAACGAGTGCGAGTCGAACTGGTATCCGAGTCGCGGCTTCGACCTGGCGACGCTGGGTGCCCAGACGAGCAGCTCGTACTACAGCGACATCATCAAGGACGCGAGCTTCCTGAAGCTTCGTGAGGTATCGGTCACGTACACGCTCCCGGACCGCTTCGCCTCCGCGCTTCGCGCCGCTGGTGCAACGATTTCCATTGCTGGTCGCAACCTCAAGACGTGGACGAAGTACGACGGCCTCGATCCCGAAGCGTCCTTCCAGGGCGGTACCCGAGGATTCGGACAGTGGGAGCAGGACGTGACACCGCAGCTCATGCAGTTCGTCACGACATTCCATCTCTCTTACTGAGCGCCGTCATGATGCCAAACGACTCATACAGGCCAACCGACATGCAGACGCGTATTGCTCGCACTGCGCGCACCAAGGCATGGGCATTTCTGTCGATCGCGACGATCTGCGTCACAGCTGCGTGCAGCAGTCTTCTGGACGTGAAGTCGCCGGACGCAATCGATCCGGCTTCGCTGGACATTCCGGCGAACGCTTCATTGCTCGTCAACAGCTCGATCGGCGACTTTTTTTGCAGCTACGGCTCGTACGTGGTTGCGAGCGGGTTAATGAGCGGCGAGTTGGAGGATGGCACGCTCACTGCCGCGCGCTGGTCGTACGATCGCCGCGATCTCGATCCGAACGAGGCGCTCTACTCTACGAACGATTGCACCTCTCTCGGCACTTACACACCGATCTCCACGGCACGCTACACCGCGGACCACGTGCTCGGGTTGCTCGAGGGGTGGAGCGACACGTCTGTCAACAACAGACAGGAGCTGATTGCGAAAGCAGCGACGTTCGGCGGCTACAGCAGAATTCTTCTCGGTGAAGGGTTTTGTAGCGCGGCGATCGACCTCGGACCGCAGCTCACGTCGCAACAGCTATTCGACCTCGCGATCGGGAAGTTGGACACGGCAGTGACGGCGGCGCAGAGCTCGGGCGTCGACAGTCTCGTCAATCTCGCGCTCGTAGGTCGAGCGCGTGCCGAGCTCGATGCCGGGCATAAGGCGGCGGCGGCGACCGATGCGGCGCTCGTGCCGTCGGGCTTCGTTTATTACGTCACCAGTGACAAAGGAACGGCGCAGCGGGCGAATCGCGTGTATACCCAGAACAACGCCGGGCACAGCGTGACCGTCGCGCCAGCGTATCGCGGTCTCGGCGATCCGCGCGTGCCGGTTACTGATGAGCATCGCGCGGCTTCCGATGAGCAGTCCCCGCTGTTTACGCAAGGCAAGTACGTCGACGGGTCGGCGAGCATCCCGCTCGCAAGCTACATCGAGGCCCAGCTCATTCTCGCCGAAGCGACTGGTGGATCCGGCGCCATCACGATCCTCAACAACCTGCGTGCGACGGCTTCGCTTTCGCCGCTCACTTCCTCCAGCGATCCGGTGGTTATCTCCGCCGACATTGGTCAGGAGCGTGCGCGCTGGCTGTGGCTGCAGGGAACACATTACTTCGACGTGCGGCGCCTCGGTCTTCCGTTGGTGCCTGCAGCGGGAACGCCGTACACGCCCGAGTACACGAAGGGCGGCGTCTACGGCTCGGAGACCTGCATGCCGATTCCCGCGGTCGAGACGAACAACAATCCAAACGCGCGCAACCCGCCCGCGGGCTGATCGCGTACGCACTACGCGATGCAAAAAGGGAGGCGCGAGCGGCGCCTCCCTCTTTTGCATCCCACTCGCCACCCGTCACTGCATGTTGTCGACCATCGTCTGCGCGAACTCGCTCGTCTTCAGCAGCGTCGCACCCTTCATCTGCCGCTCGAAGTCATAGGTCACGCGCTTCTGCCCGATCGTCTTCTCGAGCGACGACAGAATCTTGTCCGCGACCTCGTGCCACCCGAGGTGACGGAACATCATCTCGCCACTCAGGATCACCGAGCCCGGATTCACCTTGTCCTGATTCGCGTACTTCGGCGCCGTGCCATGCGTCGCCTCGAACACCGCATGCCCCGTCTGGTAGTTGATGTTCGCGCCGGGCGCGATGCCGATGCCGCCCACCTGCGCCGCCAGCGCGTCGGAGATGTAGTCGCCGTTCAGATTCATCGTCGCGATCACGCTGTACTCGCGCGGGCGCGTGAGGATCTGCTGGAGGAAGGCATCCGCGATCACATCCTTGATCACGACGCCCCCAGGCAGCTGCAGCCACGGGCCGCCGTCGAGCTCCGTCGCGCCGTACTCGCGCTTCGCCAGCTCGTAGCCCCAGTCGCGGAAGCCGCCCTCCGTGTACTTCATGATGTTGCCCTTGTGCACGAGCGTCACGCTCGGCAGCGAGTGCGAGATGGCGTAGTCGATTGCCGCGCGGATCAGGCGCGTGCTTCCTTCCTCGGACACGGGCTTGACGCCGATCGCGCTCGTGTCGGGAAAGCGAATCGTCTGCACCCCCATCTGCGTGCGCAGAAACTCGATCACCTGCTTCGCTTCGGCGCTCTGCGCCTTCCACTCGATCCCCGCGTAGATGTCTTCCGTGTTTTCGCGGAAGATGATCATGTCTACATCCTCGGGTGCCTTGACGGGAGACGGTACACCGCTGAAATAACGAACGGGGCGCACGCAGGCGTAGAGATCGAGCTTCTGGCGGAGCGCGACGTTCAGCGAGCGAAAGCCGCCGCCGACGGGCGTCGTGAGCGGGCCCTTGATCGAGACGAGGTGATGGTCGAGCGCGGCCAGCGTGTCATCCGGAAGCCAGTTGTTCACAGTATTCTTCGCCTTCTCACCGGCGAGAACTTCGAACCACTCGATTTTGCGCGTCTTGCCGTAAGCGGCGCGCACGGCGCCGTCGAACACCAGCTGGGACGCGTGCCAGATGTCGGGGCCAGTCCCGTCGCCTTCTATGAACGGGATGATCGGCTGAGCGGGGACTTGCAGCACCCCGTCCTTCATCGTGATCGTTTCACCCTGCGTGGGTGGCTTCAAATTCTTGTATTCGGGTGCGGTGGACGTGGTCATATTCTCTCAGCTCCGGCGTCAATGAGTGCCAATGTTCGAAATGTGCTGAGGGGGCCAGTGGAGGGCAACGAGGCTACCGCGCGCGCGGCGACGGCGATCGCAGATGCGTTCGACGCCTACCGCGCGCGCTTCGCCGAGATCACGAGCGGCGTGCGGGATCGCTTCGAGCGACGCGACTGGGCCGGCACGCAGGACGACGCAGCCGCCCGTCTCGCGCTCTATCGCGTGCACGTTGCGCGCGCACTCGCGGAAGTGCGTGCCGAGCTCGGTCCGCTCGCCACGGACGTGTCGACGTGGGAAGAGGTGAAGTGGCTGCATGCTGCGCTCATCGTCGATCGCGATGACTGCGAGATCGCCGAGACGTTCTTCAGCTCGATCACGCGTCGCGTGTTCACGACGGTCGGTGTCAATGCACACGTCGAGTACGTGCTCCCCGAAGCGAACCCCGAGCTACGCGGCGACGAGCTCCCAATCACGCGCAGCTACCCGCTGGATGCCGGCGCCGCCGCGGCGCTCGACCGGCTCCTCGCGGATCTCGCGTGGAGCGTGCCGTACGCGCACGCCGAACGCGATGTGCAGATCGCGGCGGAGCGCGTGGGGATCGCGCTGCGCACGGCGAACATTGCGCTCGCCGGAAGCGTGCTCGAGGTGCTCGCGCCGATCTTCTTCCGCAACAAGGGAGCGTATGTCATCGGTCGCGTGAAGCACGGCGACGGATGGATGCCCGTCGTGCTGCCACTCCTGCATCCGGCCGACGGCATCGTCGTCGATGCCGTGCTTACGACGTCGGACGAAGTCAGCATCGTCTTCGGCTTCAGCTGGTCGTACTTCTTCGTCGAAGCATCGCGGCCGCGCGGCGTCGTCGAGTTTCTCGCGTCGATCATGCCACTCAAGCGCGTCGATGAGTTGTACAATGCCATCGGCTTCAACAAGCACGGGAAGACGGAGCTCTATCGAAGCCTCGTCGAGCACATGGCGCGGCCTGAGGCGAAGTTCGATGTCGCGGAGGGCGATGAGGGGCTGGTCATGAGCGTGTTCACGCTCTCTTCGCTCAACGTGGTGTTCAAGATCATCAAGGACCGCTTCGGACATCCCAAGCGCATCACGCGAACGGGCGTGCTCGGCAAATATCATCTCGTGTTCGTCCGCGACCGCGTGGGCCGACTTGCCGACGCACAGGAGTTCGAGCATCTCGCCTTCCCGCGACGGCTCTTCTCCGATGCGCTCCTCGCGCATCTTCGGGAGGTCGCCCCCTCCATCGTGCGGTTCGAGGGCGAGTCGGTCATCATCGCGCACCTGTACACCGAGCGCCGCGTCACGCCCCTCAACGTCTTCCTCCGCGACGCCGCGCCCGAGGCCGCGGCGGATGCCATCCTCGAATACGGCGCCGCGATCAAGGATCTCGCCGCCGCCAACATCTTTACCGGCGACATGCTGCTCAAGAACTTCGGCGTGAGCCGCCACGGGCGCGTCATCTTCTACGATTACGACGAGCTCTGCCTGCTCACCGAGTGCAACATCCGCGCGCTCCCGCAGCCGCGCACCGAAGAGGAGGAGATGGCGGCGGAGCCGTGGTACTACGTCGGCGAGCTCGACGTCTTTCCGGAGGAATTCGGCGCGTTCCTCGTTCCGCCTCCGCCGCTCCGCGACCTCTTCCTCGGCGCGCATCGCGATCTACTCACGGTCGAGTATTGGCGCGGGATGCAGCAGCGGCAGCGCGCCGGCGAAGTGGTCGACGTCTTCCCGTACGCCGCGAGCCGGCGGCTGGTGCAGCCGTGATGAAGACGCCGGAGAAGCGCGAGGACCTTGCGTCCGAGCAATTCGACACCATCGTCGTGGGCCTCGGCGCGATGGGAAGCGCCGCGCTCTACCACCTCGCCTCGCGCGGCGTGAAGGTGCTCGGGGTCGACAAGTACGCGCCGCCGCACATCCATGGCTCGACGCACGGTCGCACGCGCATCATCCGCGAGGCGTACTACGAGCATCCGTGCTACGTGCCGATCGTTCAGCGCGCCTACGAGCTGTGGGCGGCGCTCGAGCGCGAGGCGGGCGAGCCGATGTTCGTGCAGACGGGTGGCATCATGATCGGGCCGCCGGAGGGGTTGCTCTTCGGCGGCGCGCTGCGCAGCGCCGAGGAACACGGTCTCGCGCACGAGATCCTCGAGCCTGCGCAGGTGCACGAGCGCTTCCCGGGCTTCCGCGTGCCCGACGGATCGATGGCGCTGCTCGAGCTGCGCGCAGGATTGTTGTTGCCGGAGAAGATCGTCGGTGCCCATCTCGCGCTCGCGCAGCGCGCGGGCGCAGCGGTGCGAACGGGCGTGACCGTCACCGCGTGGGATGCCGACGATGGTGGTGTGCGACTCGAGACCGACGCGGGTGAGCTTCGCGCGCGCACGCTCATCCTCGCGGCGGGCCCGTGGCTTCCGTCACTCGTGCCCGAGCTCGACCTCCCCCTCGAGATCGAGCGCCAGCTCTTTCACTGGTTCGAGCCCGCATCGCATCCGGAGTGGTACGACGCCGCGCATTCCCCAATCTCGCTCATTGAGTACGCGGACGATCGCTACTTCGCGACCTTCCCCGACGTCGGCCACGGCGTGAAGGCCGGGATCCACCACGAGGGTGCAGTCATCGACATCGACGCGGCGCGAGAGGGCGCGACGCCGGCGGAGGGACGAGCGATGACCGAGCTCCTCGCGCGCTATCTGCCCCAGGCCGCGGGAAGAATTCTCGATCGCGCCACATGCGTCTACACGAACACGCCGGACCACGACTTCCTCGTCGACCGGCATCCGGCGCACGCGAACGTGCTCATCGCGAGCCCGTGCTCGGGGCACGGCTTCAAGTTCGCGAGCGCGATCGGAGAGATCCTCGCGGACCTCGTCACGAAGGGCGAGACGAGCTTTGATCTCGCGCCCTTCGCTCTCGCGCGGCTGCAAGCGTAGGCTAGTGCGCCGGCTCCGCCGGCTTCGGGTGTAGCAGCGTGTCGACTCCGGCCTTCGTCTTCGCGTCGTGCAGCGAGTCCGCAACAGCGGTGAGCGGCGGGTCGCGGAGGTCAGCGGGGAGTCGTCCGAGCGCGCGCAAGCTCCACTCGCGCACGTAGGGGCGCGAGTCATCGAGCGAGCGTACCAGATCCGATAACGCCACGCTGTCGCCGCGCACCGAGAGCATCGCGAGCGTGTTCGCCGCGCTTGGAGTGTCGCCGCGCAGCGAGTCCACCATCGTCGTGTACGAGGTGCCTCCGAGTCGCGCCAGCGCATCGAGTGCCGCGCTGCGCACGACATCACGATACGACTTGGCAGCCAGCCCCCGCGCGATCCACGCGGCGCGATTCGCGCTGTCGAGCGCGATGAGCGGCGAGATCGCGGCCGCCTCCACCGCGTAGCTCGAGTCGCTCCACGCCGCGCGGATCGCGGCGAGCGCGTCCGCGCCGCCGATGTGGCCGAGCGCGGTGGTTGCGATGGCGCGTACCTGCGCGGATGTGTCGCGACGCGCGATGAGCAACGCGGGAAGCGCGGTGGCTGCGGGAAAGCGCGCGAGCGCCGTCACCGCGTGCCCGCGCGTGAGGGAGTAGTCGGCGCTCGTCGCCGCCTTCACGAGCGCGGCACCCGCATCCGCGTCCGGCGCACGTCGCGCGAGCTCGCTGATTACCCACCATCGATTCCACAGGTCGGGATCATGCGCGAGCTGAGTCGCGAGCCACGACGTCGGCTGCTGGAAGTCGAGTCCCTTCAGAATGGTGTTCCCGTCGTCGAACACGACCATCGTCGGCGCGCCGGGCAGGGAGTCGATTACGATCGTCTGCTCGCGCGCATCGAGCATCGCGCGATGCACGACGTCTCCCTTCGCGGTGCCGACGCGCACGGTCACAGGCGCATGGAACACCGGCGCCATTGGCGGCCATGTTGAATCCGCTGCGGTCGAATCCGACTGCGTCTGCTTCACCGTCAGCGTCAGCGCGTGGCTCGTGGAGTCATACGCCGCGCGCACCCAGTAGCGCGGATACCCCGGCCGGTACATCCACTCGGCCGAGAATTGCGCAAGGTTCTCGCCCGTGGCGTCGAGCACCGCTTGCCGGAAGTTCTCTGTGACCGCGCTGCCGAATTGATGGCGCACGAGAAAGAGATGAATCGAGGCCCAGAAGCGCTCGTCGCCGAGCCGGCGGCGGAGCATGCGGAGGACGAGGGCGCCCTTCGGATAGATGTTGTTCGATCCGTCGGCGACGAGCGGCATCGAGCGTTCCGCGTCGATGGCCGTGAACTGGCGGTACTCGTCGAGGTAGAAGTCATCGCTCACGTGTCGGCCCAGCTTCGCTTCCCAGTACGCGCCGTTCATGAACTCGGCAAAGCCTTCGTTGAGCCAGAGATGCGACCAGTTTTCGGTCGTCTCGTCGTCGCCGAACCACTGGTGTGCGAGCTCGTGCGGGATGAGCAGCCAGTGATACCACGGGCGATCGGCATACGCTCGCTTGTCGGGGAGCCAGTCGACGAGCTCCGTGGCGCTCACCATCTCCTCGCCGCCGAAGAAGTCGGCGACGGTCTCCTGTGCGTACTTGGCCCACGGGTACTTCACGCCGGTGAGCTTCGAGTACGTCTCGATGATGTCCGGGGTGTAGCCGAACAGTGGGCGCGCGAGCGCGCTGTCCTCGTGATACACGTAGTAGTCGACCGGCATCCCCCGCCACGAATCGTGGATGCGCGCGTACGGCGCGATGACGATCGAAATGAGGTACGTCGCGGAGGGAAGCTCCTGACTCCAGTGAGTCGTGTGCGAGCCGTTCCTGTTGCGCACGTCGCTCACGAGCCTGCCGTTGGAGACTACCGTCATGCGCGCGGGAACTGTGGCGAGAAGCTCCCAGCTCTCCTTGTCGTTCGGAAACTCGTACGTCGGGAACCAGCCGCTGTTGCCTCTCGTCTCGCCCATGCTCCACAGCTGCTGCGGTCGGTGTGGCCGTCCGTCGGCGTAGATGAAGGTGATGCCGTGGCCGTTCTCGATGTGCGCGTGGTAGTCGAGCGTGAAGCGCGTCGTGTCGCCGAAGCCGAGCGGCTTGGCGAGATGGATGATGAGGGTGTCGCCGGAGTGCGTCGTGCGGAGCGGGCGGCCGGCTGCATCGGTCGCCTTCGAGATCTTGATGCCGCGCGAGGCGTCGAGCACGACGGAGTCGAGCATCGGCCGACTGGCTGCAAGGGTAGTGATGACCCGCCCGTTGAGCGAGGTCGAGTCCCAGCTGATGTCGCGGAGCTCGATGCGCTGGTGGATCAGATTGTAGTCGTGCGATCGCGTTTCGACGTTGCCGGGCACCCAGGTGCCCGGCACCTGCGCGGCAGCGGCGGAGGCGGCGAGCAGCGAGAGACAGAGTGTGGCGATGCGCATGGGGATCGGAAAAAGAGGGCGGGTCGAAGCGATCAGTGGAATCTTCGCACGCGCTCCGCGTCACGCAATCACGACGGGACTCTGTGCCCATCCCGTTCTCCCGATTCTTGCATAGCTTTCATGGTGTGCGCACATCGCGCGCGTCCGCTTCGTAAATGCATTCGCCCGGCTGCCAGCGCGCGGCCGGTACAGGTGAGTCAGCATGGCCAACCCGACGTCCGCCCCGGCAACCACGGCAACTCCCACGAGCATTCACATCAGCGCGCCGGGATCCGACCTCAGCGTCGACCTTCCGGTTACGGATGGTGCGATTCGCGCCAACGATCTTAAGAAGATTCCAACGGCAGAGGGCGGACTGCTGAGCTACGATCCCGCGTTTCTCAACACGGCATCGTGTCGGAGCGCGATCACGTACATCGATGGCGACGCGGGGATCCTGCGCTATCGCGGCTATCCGATCGAGCAGCTCGCGGGGAAGGCGAGCTTCCTCGAGGTCGCGTGGCTGCTGCGGCACGGCGAGCTGCCGACGCAACCGCAGTACGATTCGTGGGTGCACGACATCACGTACCACACCTACGTGCACGAAAATGTGAAGACCTTTCTCCAGGGCTTCCGGTACGACGCGCATCCGATGTCGATGCTGTGCAGCACGGTCGCGGCGCTGTCGTCGTTTTATCCGAGCGCGAAGAACATCGACGATCCGGAAGAGCGGAACCTCGCGATCATTCGCCTCATCGCGAAGCTGCCGACGCTCGCGGCGTTCGCGTACCGGCACATCAAGGGATTGCCATTCGTCTATCCGGATAACGATCTCTCGTACGTCGAAAACTTCCTGAGCATGGTCGCACGCATGACGGAGCCGCGTTACGAGGCGCGTCCGGTGTTCACGCGTGCGACGGAGATCCTCTTCATCCTGCACGCGGACCACGAGCAGAACTGCTCGACGAACGCGGTGCGCGCGGTGGGCTCGTCGCACGTCGATCCATTCTCCGCGGTCGCAGCGGGCATCGCGGCACTCTACGGACCGCTGCACGGCGGGGCGAACGAGGCGGTGCTGCGGATGATCCAGGACATCGGCCACGTGAAGAACGTGCCGGCGTTCATCGACGAAGTGAAGGGCGGGAAGAGCGGGCGGTTGATGGGCTTCGGCCATCGTGTGTACAAGTCGTACGATCCGCGTGCGCGCATCGTGAAGGCGCTGGCCGACGAGGTGTTCGCGGAGGTCGGTGTCGACAAGGATCTCGAGATCGCGCTCGAGCTCGAGCGCATCGCGCTGTCCGATGACTACTTCATGTCGCGCAAGCTGTATCCGAACGTCGACTTCTACACGGGGCTCATCTATCGCTCGATGAAGT
>JBDTJH010000080.1:0-25163 GCA_039935955.1 Gemmatimonadaceae bacterium | reverse complement strand
ACGGGGCTCAACAATACGAAGATCGCCATCTGGGCCTTCATCGGCTCCGAGTGTTTCTTTTTCGCGTCGCTGATCTCGACGTACCTGATCTACAAGGGACGCTCGCTCGTCGGGCCGTTCCCGCACGAAGCGTGGACCGATCCGTCGACGCACCAGGTCTACAAGGCGATCCTCAACATCCCGATCACGTCGGTCTCGACCTTCGTGCTCCTGATGTCCTCCCTCGCCATGGTGCTCGCGCACTCGGCCGTCGTTCGCGGCGATCGCAAGTCGTCGAAGATCTGGCTCGCGACCACCGCACTGCTGGGCGCCACCTTCCTCGGCTTCCAGGCGTACGAGTTCACCTCGTTCGTGCACGAAGGGCTGACGATCCACACCAACCTGTTCGGGTCGTCGTTCTTCATCCTCACGGGCTTCCACGGCGCGCACGTGACAGCAGGCGTCATCTGGCTGCTGACGCTTCTGTTCATCGACATGAAGCGCGGTCTCACGCCGGACGAGGCGATCAACGTCGACGTCTGCGCACTCTACTGGCACTTCGTCGACGTCGTCTGGATCGCGATCTTCACGCTCGTCTACCTCATCAAGTAACCGGGGACTAGAGATGGCCGCCGATCACTCGCATTCGTCAGTGTCGCACGACGCGCACGGCGACGCCGCCCCGCACCAGCACACCCACCCGGACTGGGGCACCTACAAGTGGGTCGCGCTCATCCTGGCGGCGATCACGGCGCTCGAAGTGTGGATCTACTACCTCCCGTCGTTCACCGCGACGAAGCTCTTCGTGCCGACGTTGCTCATGCTCTCGGCGATCAAATTCGCGATCGTCGTCATGTTCTACATGCACCTCAAGTACGATGCGAAGCTCTTCCGCGCGCTGTTCGTCGGGCCGCTGCTGATCGCTTCGTTCATCATCGTCGGTCTGCTCTTCCTGTTCAAGCATATCGCGATCACGTTCTGATGAATCCGCGGTGACGCCGGCCCCCCCCCGCGAGCGACTCCTGTCGCTCGACGTGTTTCGGGGGATCACCGTGGCCGGGATGCTCCTCGTGAACAATCCGGGGAGCTGGGCCACGATTTACGAACCGCTCGAGCACGCGCCGTGGTTCGGCTGGACGCCCACCGATCTGATTTTCCCGTTCTTTCTCTTCATCGTTGGTGTCACCACCTACCTCTCGCGCGAGTCGCGTCGCGCGCGCGGCCAGGGCGAGGGCGCGATCATGCGGCAGACCGCGCGCCGGGCGCTGACGATCATCGGGCTGGGACTGCTGATGACGGGGTTTCCCTATCACCAGTTCTTTCTGCATCTCGCGGGCGGCGCCGTCTTCGACTCCACCACCACTCCGCTCGACGTCTCGCACTGGCGCGTGACCGGCGTGCTGCAGCGCATCGGCGTGTGCTATCTGCTCGCCGCACTGATCACGATGCGCACGAGCGTGAAGCAGCAGATCACGATCATCGTGACGCTTCTCGTCGGCTACTGGCTCGCGCTCACGCTGATTCCGGTGCCGGGGCACGGGATGGGCGCGCTCCTCCTCACCGATCCGGGCGCATCGCTTGCCGCGTGGTTGGACCGCGCGATCATCGGGCCGCATCACATGTGGATCGGCGGCGGTGGCATCTGGGATCCCGAGGGGATTCTCTCGACGATCCCCGCAGTCGCCACTACGATGCTCGGCGTGCTCGCGGGCCGCTGGATCTCCGAGCCTCGACCGCTCGAGGAGCGACTCACCGCGCTCTTCGCCGTGGGCTCGCTCGGGATGACCACGGGGCTCGTGTGGGCGTGGTCGTTCCCGTTGGGCAAGAACCTGTGGACGAGCTCCTACGTGCTGTTCACCGCGGGAATGGCGTGCGTCGCGATCGCGACGTGCGCCTGGCTCGTCGACGTGCGCGGCTGGCGCGCATGGACGAAGCCGTTTCTCCCGTTCGGAATGAATCCGATCGTGGCGTTCGTCGCGTCGGGGGTGCTGTCGCGATTTCTGTACACGCTCGTGAAGGTGCCGCGCGGGGGCGCGCTGGTCTCGGTGCAGAGCGCATTCTACGAGTCCGCGCTCGCCCCCCTGTTCGCCGATCCGCGTGATGCGAGCCTGCTCTTCGCGCTCATTTATGTCGCGGTCTTCTACGCGGTGCTGCACCTCATGCACCGGCGCGGAATCATCGTCAAGGTCTGAGTATATCGTCCGCCCTCGACATCGCTCAGGCTCAGCGCGCGATCAGTAGACCTCGTCTCCTTTCTCCACCGAGAAGGGAGACGGCTCGGCACGAACGCCATTCACCGTGGCGTCGCCGTGATGGATCGAAGGAAACCACGGCTCCATGCTTTGCGGGAAGCCGACGGTCGGCTTCGAGAGCGCATCGAGCCGGGCGAGCTGCTCCAAAGAGAGCTTGACGCCGAGCGCCTTGATGTGGTCCTCGAGCGGCGCGAGCCGCCGTACCCCGACGATCGTCGAGATGATCGCGTACGTCTCGTCCGTGAAATGCGCTGCTGGAAGCGCTCAGTTGAGCGGCGCATTCCTGCCCGGAAAATCGGCCGCTCAGTCCGCGTTTCTGAGGCCCGCAAATATGTGACGGAGCCCCCTTCCGGCTCGTAGTGACAAGGTTGACGTGCGCAGTTCGGCGCGTGAGCTTTCCATTGCGCGGCCAGACCAGCCTCCGTTCTCCTAACACCATGCCGGCGTTGCATTTGTCATCAATTTTTCGCTCGTTCAGCAGGAGGGCATTTGCACGCGGCACCGTAATGGCGCTAGCGCTTAATGCTGTGCTCGCTTTGCCGTCAACCAGCAGTGCCGCGGCGCCTCGCGCTTTCACTGCACCGTCGGTCCGCCAGCCCACCGACGACACAAAGCACCGTCCCCGCCCCCGTCGCCGCGCTCGCCGCGAGACGCGCGCAGTCGCCGCGATCCACTTTAAAACGCCCGCGAGTGCCCTCGAGCTCGTGAGCGATCTGCATCAGCTCATGATGAGCCGCGTACGCAATGGCACCTGGGGCGTCGTCGTGCTCTCCCTTACCCGCAACGACACGCTGTACGCGGTGAACGCCGACGAGCCGCTGCAGCCTGCCTCGAACATGAAGCTGTTCACGACCGCGCTCGCCCTCGATCAGTTCGGCGCCGAGCATCAGTTCAGCACCGATGTACTCCGCGACGGCACGCTCGGCCCCAACGGCACGCTGCGTGGCAACCTCATCATCCGCGGCGACGGCGATCCCGCGCTCTCCAAGCGCTTCATCACGGGGAGCGGAGGCGCGATGGATGCGCTCGCGCAACTCGTCGTGAATGCCGGAGTGAAGCGCGTCACCGGTACGCTCATCGCCGATGCCAGCGCCTTCGACACGCAGCGCATCCCCGAGGGATGGCAGACGCGCTACCTGCAGTCCGGCTATGCTGCACGCATCTCCGCACTCTCGCTCAACGAGAATCTCGTCATCGTGCGTGTGAAGCCCGTCGGCGGGAAAACCGGCGCGGTGGTCACGCTCGACCCAGCGACGACGCTTCCGGTCGCCTCCACCGTTCGCGTCACCTCAGGCAGGGGCGCCCGCATCTCCGCGCACACCACGGCCGCCGGCGTGATTCAGGTCTCCGGCACGATCGGCCTGCGCGCCGGCGAGCGCTCGTATCAGCTCGTGGTCGAGGATCCGACGGCGTTCTGCGCCGGCGCGTTCCGCCGTGCGCTGCAGGCACGCGGCATCTCGATCGACGGCAACACATCGTTCGCCAGCACACCCACGAGCGCCGTGAAGATCACGGGCCTTCAGTCGCCGCAGATCGGACAGATGCTCGACGTCATGAACGGCGAGAGCATCAATCACTACGCCGAGCTGCTCTTCCGCGACGCGGGACGTCACGCGTCGCCGAGCTCGGTCGGCTCCGTCGAGACCGCGAACAGCCTGCTACAGAGCTTCATGACGACGAAGGTCGGCGCCGCGCCTGGCGCGGTATTCGCCGCGGACGGCAGCGGGCTCTCGGTACTCGACAAGATCACACCGCGCTCGCTCGTGCAGCTGCTTTCCTACGCGAACCGCGCGCCGTGGAAAGACGCCTTCCACACGTCGCTTCCGATTGCGGGTGAATCGGAGCTCCTGCGTCATCGCATGCGCGCGACGCCGGCGCAGGGTAATCTCCACGCCAAGACGGGAACGACGAACAGCGTCATCTCGCTCGGCGGCTACGTCACGGCGAAGAATGGCGAGCAGCTCGCCTTCGCCTTCATCTACAACGGCGTCGACAGGTGGAATGCGAAGTCGACGATCGACGCGATGGGCGCAACGCTGGCGTCGTTCGCGCGCTGAGCGCGATCGCGTGACGATCGTCGGCAGCCCGACGATGGCGTTGCCGTTCCGCTTCCCTCTTCAGATCAGGCAGCCGCGAGTGTCGACTGGCCACAGCGCCTCGACCACGCCCCGTTCAAGCCCGCCTCGCACCGCCACGTAGCTATCGTGCAGGTTGACGGTCGGGTCGCAGTGCCCCGGTACCAGCCAGACGGTCTCGCCGAGCTGAGGGAGATCGACGACCGAGCCACTGCCGCTTGGCTTCAGAACACCGTGTTCGTCGCCGTAGTTCACCATCTCGAGCTCGCGCCGCCATACCCGAGGTAGCCCGGAGTCGATCGCGTACGCCTTGAGGCCGGCATCGACCACCACGTGTGATGCGCTTACGCTCATCACCTGCGACTTCACGAACAAGGCCTGCTCGAAGTGCGGCGCGCCTTCCGCCGGTTCATTGTCGGCATAATCGCCATCCATGAACAGATAACTCCCGACCTGCAGCTCGCCGAAAACGCCGCTCGCAGCATCGGAGACGAACGTGCCGGTGCCCCCGCCAGTCACGAGCGAGCACGCGATGCCGGCGGAGGCAATGCTCGCCTGCGCCTCGCGCACCAATGTCGCCGAGTCGCGCGATGCGGACTCGCGCTCGGCCGCGCCGCGTCGATGCTGGGCCCCGCCCTGGTAGGCCTGCAGCCCCGCGAAGCACAGCTCGCGCGAGACAACGTGATGCGCGAGAGCACCCGCTGCCGCCGGCGACACGCCGCAACGACCTTGGCCGACGTCGATCTCGACGAACACATCAAGTGCGCCGCCGACGGCCTTGCACGCGTCGGCGAGGCGATCCACGCCGAGGACCGAATCGACTGCGATCGCGAGCTTGATGCGCCCGGCCAGTTCGGCTACGCGCGCCAGCTTCGCTACGTCGATCACTTCATTGCTGATGAAGATGTCCGCGATTCCGGCATCGGCGAGCACCTCGGCCTCGCTCACCTTCTGCGCACAGACGCCGATCGCACCGGCAGCGATCTGCACCTTCGCGATCGCCGCGCTCTTGTGCATCTTGGCGTGCGGGCGCAAGCGAATGCCGCAGGAGCGCGCAAACTCCGCCATCGCCACGAGGTTGCGCTCCATCGCATCGAGGTCGATGACGAGCGCCGGCGTCGCGATGGTTGCCACCGGGTCACCAAGGCGCGCCAGGCTTTGACGCATCGTGAGTTACCTCTCGATCATCGCGGCTGGATCTCGTTGATCTTGACGCCGCGCTTCGCCAGCTCCGAGATGTACTTCTCCGCCGGGATGCATTCGTCCGGCGTGTGCACCCCCGTCTCGAGCTCGCCGTTCGCCTGCATCTGCCCGGTGATCGACAAGGAGTAGCCCGTCGTCCGCATCATCGCGCTGATGCCGCGCGCCTCATCGTAGTAGTCGAGCAGCTCCCAGCCGACCTTTTTCTCCTTGCCGCCTTTCGTGCCTTCGACCACCACACGCAGCGCGACGAGATCATGTGACTTCGGCTTCGTGAGCCGCGGCCCCATCGCCGCGACGATCAGGTCGCGCGGGACGACCTTCGTTCCCTTCACGTCGACCGGCTCGAGCTCGAGCAGTCCCAGCTCGCGAATCGCTTCCATGATGTGCGCGTGTCCCGGATACCGAAGCGTCTTGTATTCCATCGACGGAATCTTCCCCTCGTAGCGCCACGCCATCGTCGACAGGCCGCCAGCCGTGTGGAAGGCCTCGAGCTCCCCGACCGGCATCGGAAACATCACCGGCTCGCGCTCAGACAGCGCCTTCACTTGCTCGCGCTTCCCATTGCGCACGATCCACGACAACGTCGTGTAGTAGTCGAGGACGCCTTCGAGGGAGTACACGATCTGATATTTGAGCGGTCCTTCGGGATGCTGCGGCAGCCCACCGACGAAGATCTTCACCGACTTCACTTCGTCGAGCTGCTGGATGCCGAACTGCGCGAGGATGTTCACCATCCCGGGCGCGAGTCCGCAATCCGGCACGACGGTGACTTTCGCCTTCCGCGCGTCGGCGTCCAGCTCCTTCTGCTCGAAGACGATCTCGGTGTTGCCGCCGAGGTCGCAAAAGTTCGTCCCCGCCTGCACGGCGAGTCGCGCGAGGTCGAGATTGAAGTAGTACGGGATCGCACTCATGGTCGCCTTGCTCTCGCGCATCAACGCGAGCACCGCATCGCGATCGCGCACGTCGAGCGGCGTGGGAATCAGGCGCTTGCCGGAATACTCGTGCAGAAATTCCGGAAGGTGCGAAATATTCAGGTCGGCGAGGCGAACCTCGGTGACGTTCGGATTCTGCAGCAGATCATAGGCGCATGCGGAGCCCTGCAGCCCCGCACCAAGAACGAGCATTCGCATTCGGAGATCTCCTCAGTGCCAGCGGATATTGTATACAGTCTCGAAAGCTAGCTGATCGGGCAGGTGCACGTTACCCCGCAAAGGCCAGAAAACCGGCGGGCCGCCCGAGCACACATTTTGACAGCAGGCGAGACGTACCCTCCCTCTCTCGTTCACCGGAGCATCGATGACCGCAACGCTCGACAGTCTCATGTCGGTCGACGCGTACGCCGCCAGCGACCGCACATGAGCGAGGTGCGCGAGCCCGACGCGGAGTCGCCCGACGCGTGGCGCGCGCGGCTCCTTGATACGCCGGCTGAGCTTCGCGCGCTGCTCGAGCGCACGCATCGGATAGCGGTACTCGGCATCAAGACGCCGGAATCCGGCGCCCCCGCGTACTACGTGCCCGATCACGCGCACCGCGCCGGCTACGACGTGATCCCGGTGCCCGTTTACTATCCCGAGTTGCGCGAGCTGTTCGGAAAGCCCGTCTATCGCACGCTATCGGCGATCCCCGGCGACATCGACATGGTCGATGTCTTCCGCCGACCACAGGACATCCCGAGGCACGTCGACGACATCCTCGCGAAGCGCCCGAAATCCGTCTGGTTCCAGTCCGGGATCCGCAACGACGCGGTCGCCGAGCAGCTGGCGCGCGCGGGAATTGATGTCGTCCAGGATCGATGTCTGCTCGTTGAGCTGAGGCGAATCGGGCGGTAAAAAAATCGCTTGAATTCAAGCGATTTTCCCGGGTCCTAGAGCGCCTTTGGCGTCCCCACCGAATCCACCAACACCTCGCCGCGCTTCGGATTCAGCGTCCACCGCGAGTTCCGAAAGTAGCGCTGCACATCGGGGTGTCCGAGCGGAAAGATCGTCTCGCCCTTCACCACGTACACGCCGCGATCGTTCGTCAACGTCGCGATGCGCAACCCCGGAAACGTCGACGGGAGACGCCCGCTCGCGCGCAGCACGACCTTCCCACGCCGCGGATCGAAGCTCGGTGCGAGCTGCCCGATGAGATCGAGCCCGATCGTCGCCTTCGACGCTCCGTGCAATACCGCGAAGCGCGTCGGCACGTTCGTGAACGTGTACGGTCCGAGCGCCACCGCCGGCGTCACCGCATCGACGTCGCGCGTCGCGGAGCTCCTCGCGCCGAAATGCGCGAGCGCCTTGCGCTTCGCCCACGCAGTGTCCAGCACGAGCCCCTCCGCGCGCGCGTCGATCGTCGCGATCACGGTGTCGGCGCCGATGCGGAGCAGCACGCGCCCTAACAGCTGGCTGTCGTTCACCGTGTAGTCGATGGTCGCCGAGTCGGGACCTGAGATGCCGGGGCGATTGTAGCGCAGATACTCCGCGCGCAGCCGCTCGCCGTACGGCACCGCGCTCGCGGGCAGCGCCGCAAGATGGTTGTACTCACCGAGGCGCTCATACACCGGCGCGAGCTCGACGGCGATGCGCGTCGGGTCACCGCCGAAGTAGCGCGCCTCCTCCATCAACACGGCGCCGACCTTCAACGCGCCTCGCTGCGCGAGGTAGCGTCCGAGAGCGAAGCGCGCCACCGGATCGCGCGGCCCGCGGCGTACAGCGATGTAGTAGAGCGACTCCGCCGCGAAGATGCGGCCGGCGATGAGCAGCGTGTCCGCGCGTGCCACGATCGCGGCGTTGGGCACGGTGCTCCGCATCGCGCGCTGCGCTTCGAGGCGCGGCGTGGCGCCCGACGCCATAACCCCCGCGAGCGCCATCGCGGCGACTGCCGCGCGCCACACCGGCTGCCTCAAGCTACGGCGCGACGCGGTAGAGCGCGCCGCTCTGATCGTCCGAGATGAGCACCGAGCCGTCCCTGTACACCTGCACGTCGGCGGGACGGCCCCAGCGCGAGCCATCCGCGCGCTGCCACCCGCTCACGAAATCCTCGACGCCCGTCGGCAAGCCGCCGGAGATCTTCACGCGCACGACCTTCGCGCCCGTCGGCGTGTCGCGATCCCACGATCCATGGAACGCGACGAGCAAATCTCCACGGTACTCGGACGGCAGCAGCGTCGCCTTGTCGAGGAAGGTCATGCCGAGCGGCGCGGAGTGCGCCTGCATCTCGAGCGCGGCGGAGACGGTCGTCGAGCAGCGCGCCGCGTCGTTGTACTCCGGATTCGGCACCGGCGCGCCATGCAGCGAATAGCAGTACGGCCACCCATAGTCCTTCCCGCTCTGCAGGATGTTGATCTCTTCCGGCGGCAGGTCCTGATGGTCGGGCGGCACGTTGTCACGCTCGTTCTGCGACACCCACACCTTCTTCGTGGTCGGATTCACCGCAAGGCCTACCGCGTTGCGCAGCCCGCGCGCGAACACGTGGCCGTTCGATCCATCCTCGTCGAAGCGCATGACGGTCGCGCGCTCGGAGTCGGTTTCGACGCAGAGGTTGCACGACGACCCGATCGACACGTACATCGCGCTGTCGTCGCCGAACACGATCGTGCGCGTGGAATGTCCGCCGCCGCCCGGGAGCGAGTTCACCTGCACCGGCGCGGCCGTTGCTGCACCCTGCGCGTTGAGTGTCACGCGCACGACGCCGTTCGTGTTCGCGATGTAGAGGAAGCCCTTGTGGAAGGCGAGCCCCGAGGGGCCGTTGAGCCCATCCACCACCGTGCGTGCGCTGTCGGCGACGTTGTCGCCGTTCGCATCCCACACGCGCACGACCTTGTTGGCGCTCGTCACACTCACGTAGACCGCTCCGTCGTGGCCGAGAGCCATCACGCGCGCGCCGGGGACCTTCGCGAAGTAGGCGATATGCATTCCGCCCGAGACCGTGAGCGGAGCCGGGAATGCGCCGTCGGGCGGCGTGACGCCGCCATCGCCGCTCGACCCGCCGCACGCGAGTGAGGCGGTGGCCAGCCCCAAGATTCCCGCGATCGCCAATACTGATCTCATGACCCAGTCCCATTGTGATAGACTCCACTCAACGCATCTTCGCCCTGTGGCATGCTGCCGGCGCGACTCGCGAGTGCCTCTTCCTCTGCCCTGCTTACCTCGAGCTCCACTTCCACTTCCACCGACTCGAGTCGCGATGCGGAAATCCCGCGCGCGACGAGCCACTGCTCGTACATCGCGATCGGCTCGCGCCGTCCCCACAGTCCGAAGAGCTCGGGGTCGAAGGCGCGACGCGCCTCGTGCTCATCGTGCGTCGCATGTCCGCCCATCCGGAACGTCTCCGCGATCAGCAGCGCGGGCCCCTCGCCGCGCCGGCATCGCTCGGCCGCGAGCGATGTGAGCGCGTAGCCGTCGAGCACGTTGTTGCCGTCGAACACGCCGCCCCAGATGCCGTAGGCCTTCGGCCAGTTCGCGAAGCTCGTGGGCGCGGGCTCGAGGTGATGCTGGGCGAGTCGCGTCCCCAGCGCGACCTGGTTGTTCTGAATGACGAAAATCGCCGGGACGCGGTTGACCGCGGCGAAGTTGAGTCCCTCATGAAAAACGCCCGCCTTCGTGCTTCCGTCACCAATCCAGGTGATGGCCACGGTGTCGCGCCCCTTGAGGCGCATCGCGAGGGCGATCCCCGCCACCACGGCGGCGCAATCGCCCACGATCGATACCGGAGGGAGGATCCCGCGGGCGAAGTCGCCGTAGTGGCCGTCACGGCCGTGCGAGGGGCTGTCGCCCGTGCCCATGTAGGCGCGGAAGATATCCGCCGCCGGCATTCCCATCTCGTTGCAGGCTCCCGAGTTACGGATCATCGGCGCGACGATGTCGGCGTTCGGCCCGCGCCTGAGCGCGTGCACGGGGCCGACGGTCGCGGCCTCCTCGCCGGTGCTGAGCCACGCCTTGGAGATGACCCCCTGCTTCACGAAGCGCTTGAGGGCGACGTCGATCAGCCGGGTGCGGACGAGCCCCGCGTAGATGTCGAGCAGCTGGGGCTCGCCGAGGGCGTCGATGATGGCAGCTCGCTCGGGGTGCTCTGCGATGGTGGCGACGTAGCGCCGCCGCTCGGTGTCATCGGGGGCCCAGGCGACGTACTCGGGTGGCTCGAACGCCGCGTGTCGCTTCATGTGGTGAAATCTGACCGCGCGCCGCGACGGGCTGCAATGGGGCATCGGCGGCGGTGTATGCCGCCGCGCATCAGCGTCCGAAAATCCGATCCAGCACGCCGCTGTTTCCCTTCGCTGGCCCCGCCGCCTCCCCGAGCGCCGCAGCGAATTCCGGCGCCGTCTGATAGCGCTCCGCCGGCTCGCGCTCCGTGCTCTTGAGCAGCACCTTCTCGAGGCCCGCGGAAAAATTCAAGTCGGGACGCGACGCACGAATGGGCTGCGGCTCGCTGCGCAAGCGCGCGATCATGATCTCCTGCTGCGTGCGGCCGATGAACGGAAGCTTGCCCGTGAGCATCTCGTACGCCATCAGTCCGAGCGAGTACACATCCGTGCGCGGATCGAGCGGCTTCCCGCGCAGCTGCTCAGGGCTCATGAACTCCGGCGTGCCGAGCACGATTCCTGTGGCCGTGAGCTTCTTGATCTCGTCGCTCACCTGCCGCTCCTTCGCGAGCCCGAAGTCCATCACGATCGCGCGCTCCGTGCCGTCGACGTTGCGGCTGATCATGATGTTCTCGGGCTTGAGATCGCGATGCACGATTCCGAGATCGTGCGCGACCTGCAGCCCCGCCGCGATGTCGGTGATGTAGCGGACCGTCTGCTCGAGCGGGAGCTGCTTCGCGCGGTTCGTGACGTCGCACAGCAGCTCGCCCTGCACGAACGGCATCACGACGTATACGAGGCCGTTGCTCGTCTCGCCGAGCCGGATGATGTGGCAGACGTTCGGATGCACGAGCCGCCCGGCGAGTTCCGCCTCGCGCCGCAGCCGCGCCATCGCGGTGCGATCGTGGCTCAGCGCGGGCGAGAGAATCTTGATCGCGACCTGTTCCTTCCTGATGACATCGTCGGCGAGGTAGACGAATGACATTCCGCCCTCGCCGATCTTCCGCGTGATCGAGTAGCGCGAGTCGAGCGTCTCGCCGACGAGCTTCGAATAGTCCGCGGGCTTTCCGGGCACGGGAGTCTGCGCGCCGGTGCGCTGCGTGGTCGCGCGATTTTCGCTGCCGAGGGGCTCGAAGACGCGCACGTGCGATGCTGGCGGCGGGGGCGCGGATGGCGCTGCCGGCGGAGTTGGCGGCGGAGTCGGCGGAGCAGCTGGAGCGGGTGGCGCCGGAGGGATGAATGGCCGCGCAAGCGGCGTCGGTGCCGGCGGCGGCGCCGAGACCATGGTCTCGAGCTTCGTCCCATCCTTCGGGCAGAATCGGGCGTCGTCCGCGTAGACAGACTGACAGCGGGGGCAGCGCGTGCTCATGCCGTAATTACGTACAAATCACGTGCAAACGCGATTGCGCCCCTGCGCCTTCGCCCGATACAGCGCCTCGTCCGCGAGCGCGATCAGCTCCTCCGGCGCCTGCACCTGCGTCGACAACACGGTCGCGACGCCGATGCTCACCGTCACCGCCGGCATCGGCACCAACCCTTCTCCCGGCTGCTCGGTCACGCGCGTCCGAATGCGCTCCGCCACCTTCACCGCTCCGTCCTCGCCGGTCTCGGGAAGAATCACGACGAACTCCTCGCCGCCGTAGCGCGCGACGACGTCCACCGAGCGCGCCTCGCGTTGCAGCACGCGCGCGACGCCGCGTAGCGCCTCGTCGCCCGCGAGATGGCCGAAGCTGTCGTTCACCGCCTTGAAGTGATCGAGGTCGACCATCAACACGGACAGCGTGAGCGAGTAGCGCCGCGCGCGATCGAGCTCGGACTCGAGGCGGTCCGTGAGCGCGCGGCGATTGAGCGTGAGCGTCAGCGAATCGGTGAGCGCCAGCACCTCGAGGCGCTCGTTGTCCGCGCGCGTGCTCTCCATCGCCTGCGCGCGCTGGATCGCACTCACCGCAGCCTTCACCACATCGTCCGCGAAGTCGACGTCCGACACCTTGAGCGACGGCTCGCCCTCGAGCGTGCGCAGGAAGACGACACCCGCTTCGACGCCATCGATGCGGAAGGGCAGCGCGATCACGCTCCGCACCTTCACATCATTGCGCGAGATCGCCCACTCGTTGCGCACCTCGGCGTACAAGGGGCTCGTCGTCACATCCTCGACGAGCACGGGCTCCGAAATGTTGAGCGCCTCACGAATCTCCGGGTAGCGCTTGAGCTCGATCTCGAGGTGCCGCAGCCCGGGCGTCTCGTACGCGGCGGCGACGATGCCGACGGCATCGCCCGGCCGCGCGAGGATCAGCGAGCAGTGCGAAATGTCCAGCGCGTGCGCGACGCGCCGCACGAGGATGTGGTAGAGCTCCTCGGATGAGAAGTCGCCGTGCACCTCCTGCAGGATGTCCACGAGCTGACGGCGCTTTTCCGCCTCGGTGCGCACCTGCGCGAGCTCGACCTCGGTGGATTGCAGCGCGTGGCGCGCGTGCAGGATCTCCCGGCGCACGCGGAGCTGCATGCGCACGCGCGCGAGCAGCTCGCGCACGTGGAACGGCTTGCTGAGAAAATCCGTCGCGCCGAACTTGAGCACCTGCATCGACATCTCGTCGGGCGCCTGCGGCGACATCACGAGCACGGGCATCTCGCGCCACTGCTCCTCGCCGCGCATGCGCTCGAGCAGCTGGTAGCCGTCGGCGGGCTGGGCGCCCACGTCGATCATGAGCAGATCGGGCGACGTCACCTTGAGATGATCCATCACGCCGCGGCCGCCCGGCGCTACCGCCACGTCGTACCCCTGATCGCGCAGCAGCCAGGTGAGCGTCCGCGAGAGCACGAAGTCCTCGTCGGCGATGAGGATGCGCGCCCTATCCATTACCGAGCACGCTCCGCAGCCCGTCGTACTCGATGTTGCCGCCGCTCAACACCGCGACGGTCTTGCCGCGCGGCTCGACGCGCCCGCTCTGCAGCGCCGCAATCGTGATCGCGCCGCTCGGCTCCGCCACGATCTTGAGGCGGTCGAGCAGGTAACGCATCGCCGGTGCGAGAGCGGCGTCATCGATGGTGACGACGTCGTCGATGTACGCGGCGTGATGCGCGAAGGGGATCGTGCCGACCTGCGTCGCGAGCAGCCCGTCCGCCATGCCGCCCGTGTGCTCGAGACGCACCGGCGCGCCCGCCGCCCGCGCGCGCGAGAGCTTCGCGGCGCCGACCGGCTCGACGCCGATCACGCGCGCGCTGGGCACGAGGAGCTTCACCGCCGTGGCGACGCCCGCACTCAATCCGCCTCCGCCGACGGGCACCAGCACCGTGCCGACATCGGGCAAATCCTCGACGATCTCGAGCCCCGCAGTCCCCTGCCCCGCGATGATGCGCGCATCGTCGTACGGTGGCACGAGCACGCTGCCCGTCTCCCTCGCGAGCTGTTCCGCGCGCTCCATGCGATGGGCAGTCGTCGTCCCCGCAAGCTCGACCCTGCCGCCGAGTCGCTCGACCCCCGCGCGCTTCACGGCGGTCACGGTGGTCGGCATGACGAGCGTCGCATGGACGCCGAACATGCGCGCGGCGAAGGCCACGGCCTGCGCATGATTTCCCGACGACGGCGCGATGACGCCGCGCTCGCGCGCCGCGACCGAAAGTCCCGCGAGAAAGACGTAGGCGCCGCGGAACTTGAACGCGCCACCGCGCTGGAGCATCTCCGGCTTCACGAAGATGTCGCCGCCGCCGAGCTCCGAGCTCAGATCATCGGCGGGGAGGAGTGGCGTGCGAACTGCCACGCCGCGGAGGAGTCGCGCTGCCGCCCGGATCTCGTCGATCGAGATCAGGGGAATCGTGTCCGTTGACGCGGACGAAGCCGCGGTCGCGGACGCGGGCATCGAGTCTAGCCTTCCTCTTCTTCGTCGGGCGACACGGCCACCGGCTCGTCGAGCCCTTCGTCGCCTTCCTCTCCATCCTCGATCACCACGCGCGCTACATCGCACACGATGTCGCCCTCGTCGAGATTCACGAGCTTGACTCCCTGCGTGTTGCGCCCGCTCACGCGAATCCCCTTCACGGGCATGCGGATGACGATTCCCTGCTTCGTGATGAGCATCAACTCGTCGTCCGGGAGGACTTCCTTGAGCGCGACCACTTCACCCGTCTTTTCCGTGCGATTGAGCGTGAGGATTCCCTTGCCGCCGCGCTTCTGCACGCGGTATTCCTCGATGGGCGAGCACTTGCCCATTCCCTTCGCCGTCACGACGAGGAGCGTCGCGTCACGCTTGATCACGACCATCCCCTTCACCTCGTCCCCCTTCGAGAGCGCCACGCCCTTCACACCGGTCGTGTCGCGTCCCATCTCGCGGACGTCCTTCTCATGGAAGCGGATCGAGAGGCCGTACTTCGTCGCCAGCACGATGTCGTTGTTGCCATCGGTGATCTGCACGTCGATCAGCTGATCGCCGGTTTCGATCTTGATCGCCTTGATGCCGGTCGATCGAGGGTTGCCGTACTCCGTGAGCGCCGACTTCTTGACCGTGCCGAGCTGCGTGACGAAGAGCAGGAACTGCTTGTCGCTGAACTCGCGCACCGGCACCATCGCACGAATGGTCGTGTCGACGGTGACGTTGATCAGATTCACGACCGGCTTGCCCTTGGCCGCACGCCCCGCGAGCGGGATCTCGTGCACCTTCAGCCAGAAGCAGCGGCCATCGCTCGTAAAGAACAGTATGTAATCATGTGTCGAGGCAATAAACAGGTGTTCGACGAAATCTTCGTCCTTGAGCCCCTGCCCATTGAGACCGCGGCCACCCCGGCGCTGCTTCTTGTACGTCGACACCGACGTGCGCTTGATGTACCCCGAGTGCGACACGGTCACGACCATGTCCTCTTCGGCAATCAGGTCCTCGATCGTGAACTCGCCCTCGTCGCTCGTGATCTCCGTGCGGCGATCGTCGCCGTATTTGACGGAGAGCGCCTGCAGCTCATCCGTCATGATCTGCATCCGGCGCTCGCGCGAACCCAGGATCGCGCGCAGCTCCTTGATCTCCGCACGCACTTCCCTGAGCTCCGCCTCCAGCTTCTCGATCTCGAGACCGGTGAGCTTCGCGAGACGCATGTTGAGGATCGCCTCGGCCTGCCGCTCCGAAAGCTTGAAGCGCGCCTGCAACTGCGTGCTCGCGGTCGGTGTGTCGTCCGCCGCGCGAATGAGCTTGATCACCTCGTCGATGTTGTCGACGGCGATCTTGAGCCCCTCGAGGATGTGCTCGCGGTCGAGCGCCTTGTTCAGATCGAATTGCGTGCGGCGGACGACGACCTCGTGCCGGTGCGCGATGTAGTGCTCGAGGAGCTCCTTGAGCGGCATCACCTTCGGCACGAGCTGCCCGGTATTCACGTCCGGCACCAGCGCGAGGTTGATGACGCCGAACGTCGACTGCATGGTGGTGTGCTTGTACAGCTGGTTCAGCACCACTCGGGGAATTGCGTCGCGCTTCAGCTCGATCACGATGCGCATGCCGTCGCGATCCGACTCGTCGCGCAGCGCGCTGATCCCCTCGAGCTTTGCCTCCTTCGTGAGTTCCGCGATCTGCTTGACGAGGCTCGCTTTGTTCACCTGGTACGGAATCTCGGTGACGACGATCTGCGACTTGTTCGACGATTCCTTCTCTTCGATCACCGCGCGCGCGCGCATGACGATGCGGCCCCGCCCGGTCTCCTGGTAATTGAAGATTCCCTCGCGGCCGTAGATGTAGCCGCCCGTCGGGAAGTCGGGACCCTTGATCAGCTTCCGGATGTCCGCCGTCGTCGCGTCGGGCTTTGCGATGAGATGCACGACCGCGGCGATGACCTCGCGCAGGTTGTGCGGCGGGATGTTCGTCGCCATGCCCACCGCGATCCCCGACGATCCGTTCACGACGAGATTCGGAATTCCCGACGGCAGCACGCTCGGCTCGACCAGACGGTCGTCGTAGTTCGCGACGTAGTTGACCGTCTCCTTGTCGATGTCCGCGAGCAGCTCCATCGCGATCGGCATCAGCTT
Organism: Gemmatimonadaceae bacterium; assembly: GCA_039935955.1. GTDB lineage: Bacteria > Gemmatimonadota > Gemmatimonadetes > Gemmatimonadales > Gemmatimonadaceae > FEN-1250. The sequence goes on along the minus strand of JBDTJH010000080.1, from coordinate 8,591 downwards.
CGCTTCCGTATATCGATAGGCAGCAGCCGGATCACCATCGACCGATCCGAAATTTCCCTGTCCATCGATGAGCGGATAGCGCAGCGAGAAGTCCTGCACCATGCGCACGAGCGCGTCGTACACACTCGAGTCGCCGTGCGGATGGTACTTGCCGAGCACATCGCCGACGACCGTCGCGGCCTTCTTGAATGGACGTCCCGGAACGAGCCCGAGCTCGTTCATCGCATAGAGCACGCGCCGGTGCACCGGCTTGAGCCCGTCGCGAACATCAGGGAGCGCGCGCGAGACGATGACGCTCATCGAATAGTTGATGAACGACTCTTTCACCTCGGCGTCGATCAGGCGCGAGACGATGCGTTCCCGGTTGTTCGGAGCGGTCATGAGGCGGGGGTTACGGGAGGGAAATTCAGCGTGCGAACAGCAATCGAAATATACACCGCCGAGGCGATGTCAGCAACCCGCAGCACGCCGTATAATCCGTTTGATCGCAACAACTTAGCGCCACCGCTCAAGCGAGCGCGTCTTCACCGTCGGCCGGGCCTTCGTCGACCTCCTCGACCGCCTCTGATTCGCGCGCCGCGCGCTTCGCATTTTCCCATGCGATCGTCTCACGCTCCGCGCGCAAACGCTCATACCACTCGCGCGTGATTTCCCCCGCGAGCTCGCGATTGCCGAGGCCGAACGACAGCGCGAACGCGAGCGCCAGCGCGCCGAAGATGATCGCGAACGCGGTCGTCACGATCTCCGTCGCGATACCGAGCTCCTGCAGCGCCATGAAGATCGCGAGGATGATGACTCCCGCGCGTCCCACACGCGCGAGCGTCGGACCGCCGGGGATGCTGCCGGCGGATGCCATCAGCAGCCCATCGACGAACTCGCCGAGCACGATGCCAACGAGGATGATCACGAGCGCCGCGATCACACTCGGGATGTAGCTCACGAGCTCGGAGAACACGTTCGTCAGCGACGAGAGGCCGAGCGCGTGCGCGGCGACGAGGATGACGACGAACATGACGAACCAGAACGCGATGTTGCCGAGGAGTCGCGACGGCGTGCGTCGCCACCCGGTGCGCTCGACCGCATCGAGCACGCCGCCGCGCTTCAGCCACGAATTGACGCCGAGCTTGCTGAGACCGCGGTCGATCGCGCGCTCAATGAGCTTCGCGAGCAGATAGCCCGCGAAGAGGATGACGAGCGCCCCGAGCAGTGCGGGGATGTACAGCGCGAGCTGATCGAAGCTGCCCTGCAGGCGATCCAGAAATTCCACTGCGTGCTCCCGGCGTTGCGCCGGCTAAGGATGATCCCGGGTGGCGAACATCAGTCGCGTCGGCGCGAAGCTCCGTTTGTGTCCGCCCGTACCGAGCTGCCCGTTGCTATTCGCTCCCCAACAATACACGGTGTGATCGGCGGAAAGTGCGCAGCTGTGTGCGACGCCGGATGAAAGCGCGACGAACTTCGTCGTCCCCGCGATCGGCGCCGGCACGGTCGCATCGGCCGCACGTCCGGCGAGCTGACCATCGTCGTCCGCGCCCCAGCACTGGACGACGCCGCTCTTCGTGAGCGCGCACGTGAACTCGCGCCCCGCGGACACCGCGACGTAGCGCGCGTCGCCCATCACCGCCGTGGGGCCGAGCGGCTCGCGAAAGCCGCTGCCGAGCTGCCCGTGATCGTTGGAGCCCCAGCAATACAGCACGCCATCGGTCGTGATCGCGCAGCTGTGATTGAGGCCGGTCGCGACAGCCGTGAAGCGCAGCGAGTCCGCAGGTTGGCGCAGCGGAAGCGCGCACAGCGCCGGCCCGCTATCCATCTGACACGCGTCGCCCGCCTCGACGGCGAGAGCACCGCCGTTGTTGGCGCCCCAGCAGTAGAGCTTTCCTTCCGTCGTGATCCCGCAGCTGTCGTGCGGGCCCGCGCTCACGAATTGCCACGTCAGCTGCGGCGCGACCTGCACCGCCGGCGAGAACTTGCTGAACACACTCAGTCCGAGCTCGCCATGCAGATTCTCGCCCCAGCACCAGAGCTTCCCATCGGCAGTGATCGCGCATGTATGGTTTTCCCCCGCCGAAATCTTCACGAAGGCGGGCGCCTTCTGCACGCGGTACGGCTCCGGGATAGTGCCGAGCGTGTCGCTGCCGAGCTGCCCAGCGATGCTCGAGCCCCAGCAGTACGCCGCGCCGTCGGTCGTCAGCCCACAGCTGTGCGAGCCACCGGCGGCAACTGCTTTCCACTTGAGCCCCTCACCAACCGCCACAGGCAGCGGCTGCTCCGTCGAACCGCTGTCGCCGAGCTGTCCCTGGTCATTCCGCCCCCAGCAGAACAGCTCTGCACTCTCGGCCACGCCGCACGAGTGCCCGTCCCCCGCGTCGACCATGCTGAACGACGGCGACGCCGTCATCGGCGGCAACGGCTCCTCGGGCGGCGCCTCGCGCACCGGCGCCTTCTGCTCTACGACGGCAGCGACGACGGGCTTCGTCTTTGGCGTCGCGTCCGTCGAGCACGCGAGCACGAGCGGCAGGATGGCGAGCGGCGTCCATCGCTTCACGGTGACCCATCTGTTGAAGAAATCAGTTTCGCGTTCCCTTCTTCACATCGAATATGGCGCTCCGCTTGCACTGCGGACAGATGAGCCACTCCCGCCGTCGCGCGTAGCCGAGTCCGAACGACCCGCCGCCGATCGGCCGCGTGGTGAGCGTCACTTCGCATCGCGGGCACTCGGGTGCGTCGCCGGCGAGGATCGTCGCACGGATGCGCTGCTGCTCCTCCGGCGTGTACTGCGCGTGATCAGTCATCGCGCAGACGAATCACGATCTTCCCGAACTGGTCCCCGTGCGAGAGTCGCGCGTACGCCGCTCGCGCGTCATCGAGCGGAAAGACCGCGTCGATCGGCGGAAGAAGGGCGCCGTCGCCGAGCTGCTGCACGATCGCGTCGAGCTCGCGATCATTGCCCATCGTCGATCCCATGATTGTCCACTGATGCCAGAATAGCTTGCGCACATCGGTCTGCACCATCGGGCCCGACGTCGCGCCGCAGGTGACGAGCCGTCCGCCGCGGCCGAGCACGCGGAGCGAGTGTTCCCACGTCGCCTCGCCCACGTCGTCGAGCACGACGTGTACGCCGCGCTTGCCGTTGCGCTCGCGGATCTCCTTCACGACATCGCCGGTGCGATGGTTGAACGTCTCGTCTGCGCCGAGCTCCCGCGCGCGCGCGAGCTTCCCATCGCTCCCCGATGTCACCCACACACGCGCGCCTATCCCCTTCGCGATCTGCAGGGCGGCGATCGCGACGCCGCCACCGATCCCCCAGATGAGCATCGTCTCGCCGGGCTGCAGCCGCGCACGAGTCACGACGAGACGCCACGCCGTGAGCGTCGCGAGCGTGAAGGCGGCCGCCTGCTCCCAGGAGATGCCCGCGGGCACACGGCGAAGATTCGCGGCGTCGATGACGACGTATTCGGCAGCGGTGCCGGGGAGATGCTCGCCGAGCATCTTATAGTGCTCGCAGAGCGACTGCTCGCCGGCGAGGCAGAAGTCGCAGCTGCGATCGCTCACGCCAGGGTTGATCATGACGCGGTCGCCGGGCGCGAGCGCGGTGACCGCATCACCCACGGCGTCGACGACGCCGGCACCATCCGCGCAGACGATCCAGTTGGGCTTCGGCGTCATTCCGGGGAGGCCGCCGAGCACGAAGAGGTCGAGATGATTGAGCGCGACCGCGTGCATGCGCACACGGACGCTCGTTGGCGATGTCATCGCTGGAATCGGAAGATCGGCAACGACTTGCAGTTGCTCCAGCCCGCCGTAGGCGGAGACCGTGAGCGCTCGCACGCGGGGGGGCTCCCGTTATATTTTAAGGCGAATGCTAAGAGTCGGCGGCGCGGCGAGCAACGCGATCAGCGCGTGAGCAGACGCGAGTTTTCGACACTCACATGAAGGTGGAATGATCTCGATCAAGGTGCCGCCGCTCGGCGAGTCGATCGTGGAAGCGACGATCGCGCGGTGGCTGAAGAAGGAGGGCGACTCGGTCGCCCAGAATGAATCGCTGGTGGAGCTCGAGACCGACAAGATCACGGTCGAGGTGCCGGCGTTCAAAGCGGGTGTGCTGTCGAAGCAGATGAAGAAGGAAGGGGACGTCGTGCAGGTGGGTGAGGAGATCGGCGCGATCGAAGAAGGTGCGACGGCGGGGGTTGCCGCAGCGACGCCGGCGGCGAGTGCGCCGGCAGCGAAAGCCCCACCCGCGCCTACGGCGCCCGCGCGCGCGCCTGTGCAGACCGAGGCGGAGGCGCCCGAGTCCGAGCCGCAGACCGGCGCGCCGAAGACGTCGCCGGCGGTGCGTCGCATCTCGGTTGAGGAGGGGATCGATCCCGCGAAGGTCGCCGCGAGCGGACCCGGTGGACGCGTGACGAAGGGCGATATGCTCGCGGCCGTTGCGGCACCGAAGGTGACGCCGGCGCCGTCACGCGCCCCGAGCGCGCCCGCTTCGCAGAACGGACGCGAGACGCGCGAGAAGATGACGACGCGCCGGCGACGCATCGCCGAGCATCTGCTCGAGTCGCAGCACGCGACGGCGCATCTGACGACGTTCAACGAAGTCGACATGTCCGCCGTCTCCGCGGTGCGCGAGCGGCTGCGCGACCGCATCGAAAAGGAGCACGGCGTCAAGCTCACGTACATGCCCTTCTTCGCGAAAGCCGCGGCGCTCGCGCTCAAGGCGTACCCATCGGTGAACGCGCAGATCGACGGCGACTCCGTCGTCTACAAGCATTATGTGAATCTCGGCATCGCCGTCGCAGCGGAGAACGGGCTCGTGGTGCCGGTGGTGAAAGACGCCGACCGGATGTCGATGCTCGACTTCAGCCGCGCGCTCACGGCGGTAGCGAAGCGCGCGCGCGATGGCGCGCTCACGATGGATGATCTCACCGGCGGCAGCTTCACGATCACGAATGGCGGCGTCTTCGGATCGCTGGTCTCGACGCCGATCCTGAACTATCCGCAGGTGGCGATTCTGGGGCTGCACAAGATTCAGGATCGTCCGGTCGCGATCGACAAGAAGGTGGAGATCAGGCCGATGATGTATCTCGCGCTCTCGTACGATCACCGGCTCGTCGATGGGCAGCAGGCTGTGCTCTTTCTCGTGCGGATCAAGGAGCTGATCGAGGATCCGGCGGCGATGCTCGTCGAGTGACCAGACGCATCGCGGGCAGCGCGCGACTCTCATGACCGATACTCTCGAACCCGATGTCCTGATCATCGGCGGCGGCCCGGGCGGCTACGTCGCCGCGATCCGCGCCGCGCAACTCGGACTCTCCACCGTCTGCGTGGAGCGCGACACGACGCTGGGCGGCACGTGCGTGAACGTCGGCTGCATTCCGAGCAAGGCGCTGCTCGAGAGCTCGCACCACTATGAGTTCGCTCGCGAGCGCGCGGCGACGCACGGCGTGATGGTGGGGGAGGTGGGGCTCGACCTCGGCGTGATGCAGAAGCGGAAGACGGCGGTGGTGGCGCAGAACACGCGCGGGATCGAGTTCCTGTTCAGGAAGAACGGGATCACGTGGGCGAAGGGGAGCGCGACGCTGAAGGCGGGGAATGTGGTCGAGGTGCGGGGGGCGCCCCCCGAAAGCAATATCGTCGTCTACAAGCCCAAGTCCGTCATCATCGCGACGGGCTCCGTACCGATCGCCCTCCCCTTCCTTCCCTTCGACGAGGAGCGCGTCCTCTCCAACGTCGGCGCGCTCACCCTCACCGAAGTCCCGAATCGATTGATCGTCATCGGCGGCGGCGTCATTGGTGTCGAGCTCGGATCCGTGTGGCGCCGGCTCGGCGCCACGGTCACCGTCCTCGAGCTCCTCCCGTCGATCCTCGCCGGCTACGACGGCGAGCTCGCGCGCGAAGCCGAGAAGACGTTCCGGAAGCAGGGGCTCGACATCCGCACCGGCACGAAGGTCATCGGCGCACGCCGCGACGGAGATCGCATGCTCGTCGACATCGAGAAGGACGGCGCGAAGGAGACGCTCGAAGCGGATCGCGTGCTCGTCTCCGTCGGTCGCAAGCCGTCGCTCTCCGGCATCGATGCGAAGGCGCTCGGTCTCGCACTCGGCGCTCGCGGCGAGATCGTGGTCGACGATCAGCTGCGCACCAATCTTCCCGGCGTGTATGCGATCGGCGACGTGGTGGGCGGACAGCTTCTGGCGCACAAGGCCGAGGATGAAGGGATCATCGCGGTGGAGGTCATCGCGGGGCAGAAGTCGCACATGCACTACGACGCGATGCCCGCGATCGTCTACACGACGCCGGAGGTCGCGTCGGTCGGGCTCACCGAGGAGCAGGTGAAGGCGAGCGGGCGCGCCTACAAGCTCGGCTCCTTCCCGTACTCGGCGAACGCGCGCGCGCGCACGGCGGGCGACGCGACCGGCTTTGTGAAGCTGATCGCCGATGCGGAGACCGATCAGCTGCTCGGCGCACACATCATCGGGCCGACGGCGTCGGAGCTGCTCGGGGAGCTCACACTCACCATGGAGTTCGGCGGCTCGAGCGAAGATATCGCGCTCACGATTCACCCGCATCCGACGCTGAGCGAGACGACACGCGAGGCGGCGCTCGCGGTGCTTGGGCGAGCGATCCACTTCTGATCGATGCGCGAGGATGAGCGACTGGCGCACGATCCTTCCCGTCTCACCTGATCTCCTGCCGCAAGCGGCGCTCGTCGTCGAGCGGGGGCTGCGCGGAACACCGTATCTCGATGGCGCGCTCGAGGCGCTTCGCTCCGCCGTGGAATCGTCGGACCCCAAGGGACGAGCGGTGGGGACGTCGATCGACGGTCGTCTCGAGAGCGTGATCGTGTGCGGATTCTTCGGCGGAGCGAGTGGCGCTGGACGACTGCAGCTCGCGGTGGTTGAGCCGGAAGTCCGCCGCGTGCGTCTGGGGTGGCTGCTCGTCGAGGATGCCGTCTCGTACCTGGGGATCCATGGCGCGCGCTTCGTTCTCGCGGAGCTTCCCGACGATTCGCACGCGCTGCCGGGCGCGCGAGAGTTTCTCGAGTCGATGTCGTTCCGCGAGGAGAGCCGCGTCGAGAATTTCTACCGCGACGGGATCGCGCAGCTCTTCATGCGCAGGGACATCACGCCGAGCTAGCGGATGCAAAGCGGGGAGGACCACTTGGCCCTCCCCGTCTTTCTACGACGAAATCGCTACGCCCGCGTTAGCGCGGAGGCGTCTTCGAATGCGTGGCCGGAATTCCCATGCGCGTGCTGTCGATCGGCGACACGTTCATCGTGGAATCCGTGTGCGTGCGCGTCGCGCGCGAGGTATCGCTGACGGTCGTCTTCGTCTTCGTGACGACGCTGCCGTTGGCCGTGTCCGTCTTCGCCGAGTCCGTGCGAATGTGCGTCATGCTGTGCGTCGAATCCTGGGGGAGCTTGGTCGTCCCCTGTGCATGTACTACAGCCGGAGCGGCCATGACGGCGGCGGCGGCGACGATTTTCATGAACATGGTTCCTTCCTCCTGCTTATCGGTTCATCCATCAGGCAACTCCGCGCCGAAGAAAGTGCACGAAGAACTCATCACACCCTATGGCAATGCTTGGGCCCGTGCGTGCCGTCGAGAAAAGAAATTGCCCAGAAAAGATCCGCCGCACGTCGAACGTGACTTCGATGCTCACGCTATCGTGCGATGAATCACAGTCGCGGCGTCTGTCGTTCCATTCTCCCGTCGAACGACTTCAGCGCGAGCGCGGCGGGGTTTTCGACCGCTTCGTGTTCGGCATTCCCATGCGCGCGCTATCGGCAGGCGAAACGTTCATCGATGAGCTGTCCTTCATCATGCCCGTATGTCTGCTCGCATGCATGGACGTGCTGTCGGTCACTTTCACCTTTGGCTTCATCTTCTTCGATTTCATGTGCGTAGAGTCCATGTGCGATTGCGTGTGTCCCATTGCGGTCGTGTCCTGCGTCTGCGCCGTGCCCTGCGCGAGCGCCATGTATGGGGTCACGGCGACAGCCGTGATCGCGATGATCTTGAGAAGCATGAAACCTCTTATAGGCGGGATTGGCACTCGCGCATTCGCGATTCGAGCGGCGGTAACCGATCTCGGCGGAATGCAAACGCTGATCCCAACCGTCTGAGGCAACCGCGTTGCCGGACGCGCGCACAAAAAAGCTGCCGGCTTCGCGAGGAAGCCGGCAGCTGTGTGCAACTGGAGGTTACAGACTATCGAGCGTGCAGGACCGTCGCGCCAACGGCGACTCCGATCGCGAGGGCACCGGCAGCTGCGGCGATCGCGACAGCAGGCGTCAACGTGAAGGAGCGATTGTACCACGGCTCGGCTACGGCCGGGGCGGCGGTGGGAAGCGCTTCCATGATACGCTCGTGGAGGTGCGCGGGCGTCGTCATCTGACGACGAACCTGTACTTCACGATCGAGTCGCAGCCAGAAATCCACATCGCGCGACGCATCGCTCTGACGAACAGCGCTCTCCGAGAGCTCGCCGTCCAGCCAGGAATGGATCGCCGTGGGCGTCTGCTGGCCCGTGAGCGGCACTTCACGATCGGTGATCGGACGAACCGGCGCGTCTCCCTTGGGAGTCGACGGATTCCGA
>JBDTJH010000079.1:0-5811 GCA_039935955.1 Gemmatimonadaceae bacterium | reverse complement strand
CGAATGGCTCGTCACGCGGACCGCGTCGCGAGGAAGGCGCCGGTGTAGCGGCAGAAGGCGGAGATGCATCGGGCGAGAGCATGGATGCGCCGTCGTCCGGCAGCGAGGATCGCGGCCGTCGTGGTGGTTCCGGTTCGCGCGGCGGAGGTCGTTCGCGCCGGTGACCGCCGTCTCGTCGCCGCCCGATTCCGGGCTGCGCACTACAGAGTTGTCGAACGGACTGACCGTACTCTCGGAGCACATGCCGGGAGTGCGGTCGGTTGCTTTCGGTGCCTGGGTGCGGGCCGCATCGGTCCATGAAACGCCTGAGCGGATGGGTGTCTCGCATCTGCTCGAGCACATGGTGTTCAAGGGAACGAAGAACCGCAGCGCGCGGGAAATAGCCCTGTCGCTCGAGATTCTGGGCGGCTCGCTCGACGCGTATACCGCGCGCGAGCACACGTCGTATCAGGCGCGCGTACTCGATGAGCATCTCATCGAAGCCGTCGACGTCATCGGCGACTTGATGTTCCGCCCGCTGCTGCGGCGCGAAGATCTGCTGCTCGAGCGGAAGGTCGTGCTCGAGGAGATTGGGATGGTCGACGACACGCCGGATGATCTCGTCTTCGAGCTGCACAACGAGCAGCTATGGGGGAAACATCCCTATGGTCATTCGATTCTCGGGACGAGAGAAACAGTGTCCGCCCTCGGCGTGAAGGAACTCAAGGAGCTGCACTCGCGCGCGTACCATCCGAGTCAGATCGTCGTGGCGTGCTCGGGGAACGTGGTGCACGAGCAGCTGCTCGAGTCGCTCGCGCGCACGGGATGGGGGGAGGTCGCACGCGGAGATGCTGCGCCGCTGGTGATCCCGCCCGCGAGCCCTGCGGCGCCTTCGCGCACGCACGTGGAGCGTGAGAGCGCGCAGACGCACATCGTTTTCGGTGCGACGACCGTCGCGCATCACGATCCGCGTCGATATGCCGTGGCACTGGTGGACACGATCTTCGGTGGCGGAATGAGCTCGCGGCTCTTCCAGCGGATTCGGGAGGAGCTGGGCCTCGCGTACTCGGTGCACACGTTTCAGAGCTTCCATCCCGACACGGGCGTGGCCGGGGTGTACGTCGGAACGTCTCCGGAGACGGCGAAGCAGGCGTCCGACGCCATCGATGAGGAGCTCGACAAGCTGGCGGCGCACTCGCTCACGGATGAGGAGATTCGGGCCGGGAAGAGCCAGCTGAAGGGGCAGGTGACGCTTTCGCTGGAGAGCGTGACCTCGCGGATGTACCGGGCGGCTGGCGTGGCGCTGTACCATGAGCCATATCGATCGCTGGAGGAGGTTCTCGCCCTCATCGACGCGATCACGGCCGAGACCGTCGCGGAGGTCTGCGCCCAATTTTATCCTTCAAGCCGTCAAACCGTTCTGAGTCTCGGCCCAACATCGTAACTGCCGCGCCCACGGCGCGTAACCACTTTACCAGGCGGAGTCGTTCATGCGTATCGGGGTCCCGAAGGAGATCAAGACGAATGAGAATCGTGTGGCACTCGTCCCCGCCGGATGCGAGGCGCTCGTCGCCGACGGCCACTTGGTGCTCGTCGAGAAGGGCGCGGGCGAGGGGAGCGGCTTCAGCGATGACCTCTATTTGAAGGCGGGTGGCAAGATCGCGCCGACGGCCGACGCGACGTGGGCCGACGCCGACATGATCCTGAAGGTGAAAGAGCCGATCAAGGTCGAGTGGCCGCGCATGAAGAAGGGGCAGACGATCTTCACGTACTTCCACTTCGCGGCAGACGAGGAGCTGACGAAGGCGCATCTCGAGAGCGGCGCCACGTGCATCGCGTACGAGACCGTGCAGCTACCGAATGGCGAGCTTCCGCTGCTGACGCCGATGTCGGAGGTCGCGGGACGGATGGCGGTGCAGGCCGGCGCGAAGTATCTGGAGAAGCTGCATGGGGGACGCGGCGTGCTGCTCGGCGGCGTGCCCGGCGTGCTCCCGGGGAAGGTCGTGATCCTCGGCGGCGGTGTCGTTGGCACGAACGCCGCGAAGATGGCGGCGGGGCTCGGCGCGCACGTCACGATACTCGATCTGTCGCTCGAGCGGTTGCGCTATCTGTCGGATGTGATGCCGGCAAACGTGACGCTCGTCTACTCGAATCGCCATGCGATCCTCGACCAGATTGCGACGGCGGATCTCGTTGTCGGCGCGGTGCTGGTGGCAGGGGCGAAGGCGCCGAGGCTGGTGCGGCGTGAAGATCTGAAGACGATGCAGCCGGGCGCGGTAATCGTAGACGTGGCGATCGACCAGGGCGGATGCATCGAGACGATTCACGCCACGACGCACGACAACCCGGTGTACACGATCGACGGGATCATCCACTATGGCGTCGCGAACATGCCGGGCGGCGTGCCGCGCACGTCGACGCTGGCGCTCACGAACGCGACGTTCCCGTACGTGATGCAGCTCGCGAAGAAGGGGTGGAAGAAGGCGCTGCGCGAGAACGACGCGCTGGCGAAGGGGCTGAACGTCGTCGATAAGAAGGTGGTCTACAAGGCGGTGGCCGACGCGTTCGGGATGCCGTTCGTGGAGCCGGCAACGTACCTGAAGGATTGACACGATGCGCGTGATGCTCCCGCCGGTGCTCTGCTACCACAAGGTGGAGCGGCGGCACGAGCTGGGCGTCACGCGGATTTCGCCTCGGCGGTTCGCTCGGCAAATGGAGCGGTTGGCGAAGGCGGGGTGGAAGGCGCTAGGATTGAGTGAAGTCATCGCGTGCGCGATCGGCGAGCGTATTCCGGCTCCGAACGAGCTCGCGATCACTTTTGACGACGGGTATCGCGGGCTGCGCGAGGACGCGTTTCCGGTGCTCGAGGCGGTCGGGTTTCGGGCGACGTGCTTCGTGATCACCGACTATGCGGGGCGGTTGAACCGGTGGGATGTGGCGTACGGCGGGAGGAGGTTCGCGCATCTCGCGTGGCGGGATATGCGCGCGTGGCAGGGACGAGGAGTAGAGTTCGCATCGCATACGGCGACGCATCCGCGGCTGACGCGGCTGTCGTCGCTGGCGGTTAGTAGGGAGCTCGAGCGATCACGCGCCGGGATCAGGGAGGCGTTGGGCGTGGAGACGCCGGCGGTGAGCTACCCGTTTGGCGCGTTCGGCGAGAGGGAAGAGCGACTCGCGCGCGAGGCGGGTTATGGGGCGGGCTTTGGGATCGCGCGAGGGTGGAGTGGGAGCGTGATGAGCATCGCGAGGATGCCGGTATATCTCTGGGCGCCGATGATGCCCGTTGTGGGTGCGTTGCGCGTGCCGGAGAGAGTTGCGGGGCTCGTGGCGAATCGGTGCGCGATTGGGACGACGCTGCTTCGGGGAGCGACATGAAGGCGTTCGACGTTCCCGAACGCGCTTATCCCGGTTAAAGGCCCTATCCTTGCTCTTCCGACGCATGGGATGCCCTCGATTCGTGCATTGCGACGCGCTGGCCCCGTTACAAACGATGAGGTTGTCTGTGGAAGAAATCGAGATTGGGCGCACGCGCGGACGCACGATTCTGTTCGGCGTATTCATATTCGTCGTGGCGGCCGCCGCGCTGTGGTTCCTGGTCGGCAAGAGCGGCCCGAGCAAGATTCCCCACGCGGGTCCCGCGGGCGAGCATAACGCGAAGTCCGGATCGCCGGCGCCTCAGTAAGGCGCACGAGTTTCGCTCGACTGCTCCTGCCGGCACGACGGCCGCCCTGCGCGAGTCACTTCGAAGTTATTCCGGAGCGGCGCGAGCAGGCCCACGTGTCGCGCATCCTTCGACTCACACGAAATACTTCGCGACCACCGGCAGCAACGTCGGATGATGCATCAGCGCGCTTCCGAAAATCCGCCTGAGCGTCCGCTTCTCGTACGCGATCCCGTTTACCGTCTTCGCGAGGCTGTCGAAGAACGAATCATCAAACTTCGAAAGCGCATCCTTGAGCTTGTGGAAGCGAATGTGATCGTCGCCGAGCATCGTCATCCACGCGTCGTGGTACCGCTGTAGTCGTGCGGCGCTCGTATCGCCAGCTGCCATTGCCCCCGCGCCGACCTCCGCGGCGAGCCGCCCCGCCTTCATCGCGTTCACGATGCCGCCGCCCGAGAGCGGGTTGATCATATGCGCCGCATCTCCTACGGTGATCAACGCATCCGTCACGGTTCGCTTGATCGTCGGATGCACGATCACGCCACCCACCGTATAGCTCACGCGAATGCCCGTCGGGAAATAATTCTGCGTGTACTCGTCGAGCCACTGGCGCGCACTTCGTCCACCCGCGTGCAGCGCGACGGTGCCGAGGCCGATGTTCGCGCTATCGCCGCCCTTCGGGAACACCCACGCATAACCGCCCGGCGCGACATTATCTCCAAAGTGCAAATAAATCGCGTTCTGATCGACGTTGACGTTCGTCATCAGATACTGCGCGCAGCTCTCCATATCCCGCGCGGGGACGCGCGTGTCGAGACCCGCCCACCGCGCGACCATCCCGTCGATGCCATCCGCCGCGACGATGAGCCTTGTGCGCACGACGTACTCGCGATCAGCCCCTCGCACCGCCACGAGCCACCCGTCGCCGTCGCGGCGGAGCCCCGTCGCCTCGGTGCCAATCAGGATCTCGGCACCCGCACGTCCCGCCTCTGTCGCCAGCGCGGGCTCGAAGCGCGTGCGATCGAGCACGTAGCCCACGTCGCCCTCCGCCACGCGCACCTCGGTGCCATCTGGCGCCCAGAAAATCACCTTTGTGATCGTCCGCGACACCCACTCCGCACCTGCGGGATCGATGAACTCCAAGAGTCCACCGCTCCCCACACCCTCGCCGCACCGCACCGGCGCCCCGATCGCGCGGTCACGCTCCAGCAAAAGCACCGAGAGCCCGCGATCGCGCGCCATGAATTCGCGCGCAGCGATCAATCCGCCGGGGCCACCTCCGACCACCAGCACGTCGCAGCGCCTGCTCGCCTCCGGCCACGCGACGCGCGGCAATAAACCGCTCTCCCTCACGCCGCTCACGACGACACCCCGAGCGGATTCGCGACCCGTGGAATCATCGCCAGCGCACCCACCGGACACGGCGCCACGCACTTCCGACACCCTGTGCAAATTGAATCGTCTATCAACAGACCCTCCCGTCTCATCCCGATCGCGCCGGGCGGACAGAGGGGCAAACAAAGCCCGCAGGAATCACAGACATTCAGCTCCACGACCGCAATCTCGAGCGACTCCCGCATCCGTCCTCGCACGCTGGGATTGTGATGTCCGACACGCCCTAGGTTATGTCCAGCCAACGTCTTGCCGCAACTCAGGTGTGCGGCTAGCTTAACCCCCGACCGTGCACTTTCCTACCTGCCGCCTACTGCGTTCCGCCAGGAATGCGAGATTGAGCTCCTAGAATGCGCTGGCCCTTCAAACCGGGTTCGCTGTTTCCCGCGAACGCGATTGCCGTAGACCTCGGCACCGCGAATACCCTGATCTACGTCAAAGGCGAAGGAATCGTGCTCAATGAGCCGTCCGTCGTCGCCATCGATCGCGCCACCGGCAAGATCAAAGGGGTAGGTCTCGAAGCCAAACGCATGCTCGGCCGAACTCCCGAAGGGGTCATCGCGGTCCGACCGATGAAGGACGGCGTCATCGCCGACTTCGACGTCACCGAAAAGATGCTCCGCTACTTCCTCACGCTGATCATCGACAACCACGTCTTCAAAGTGAAGCCGCGCGTCATCGTCTGCGTCCCCTCCGGCATCACCGAAGTCGAGAAGCGCGCCGTGCGCGACTCCGCACTCGGCGCCGGCGCGAAGGAAGTGTTCATGGTCGCCGAGCCG
>JBDTJH010000078.1:0-14759 GCA_039935955.1 Gemmatimonadaceae bacterium | reverse complement strand
GATTGATCGCCGACGCGCTCTCGATGGGATCGAGCGGCTATCTCGCCGCGAAGAGCGAGCAGGAAGTGTACGACAACGAGATCTCGATGGAGCGTACCGAGATCGAGCTCATGCCCGAGGTCGAGCGCGACGAGCTCGCGCTCATCTACGAGGCAAAGGGGATGCAGCGCGACGCCGCGTACGCGCTCGCAACCGAGGTGATGGCGGATCCGCAGCGCATGCTCGAGGAGCAGGTACAGGAGGAGCTCAAGATCGGCGATGCACACACGTCGCCGATGCGCGAGGCGTGGCTCACTGGGCTGGCGACGGCGGTGGGCGCGCTGATTCCGGTGTTCCCGTTCTTCTTCCTCACCGGCGAGACCGCGATGTTCGTGTCGTTCGGGCTCGCGATGGCGTCGCACTTCCTCGTCGGCGCGGCGCGCTCTGTGTTCACTGGGCGAGGCGTCTTCCGCTCGGGAATCGACATGTTCGTGGTCGGGCTCGGTGTGGCCGTGATCGGCTACTACGTGGGACAGTGGGTGGCGAGTCTCCTGTAACGCCGTCCCGTGTGCTACGTTCTCCGTCCTTGTCGCACATCTCGAACCCACGCAACCGTCATGAATCCGACTGTCCGAACCGTCACGCTCCTCGCGCTCGCGCTCACCTCAGCGTGCGCGAGGCCCGCCGCGGCGCCAGCACCCGAAGCGTCCGCCAAGGGGATTCTGATCGTCAATGCGCGCGTGATCGATGGCACTGGCGCGCCGAGCCGGGTGACGAGCGTGCGCGTGATCGGCGATCGTATTGCGGACATCGGCGACCTGCACCAGCGAACGGGCGAGACGGTGGTGAGCGGAGCTGGGCTGGTGCTCGCACCGGGATTCATCGACGATCACAGCCACGCTGACGGCGCGCTCTTCAGACTCCGTGATGCGCTCGCGGATGTGAGCCAGGGGATCACGACGGTCGTCGTCGGACAGGATGGCGGCTCGGAGTACCCGCTCGCCGACTTCTTCGCGCACGTGCAGCGCGAGCCGTCGGCACTCAACGTGGCGTCGTATGTCGGGCACGGCACCGTCCGCGACCTCGTGCTCGGGAAGGACTACAAGCGCGTCGCGACGCCGGCGGAAGTCGTGAAGATGCAGGCGCTCGTCGAGCAGGAGATGCGCGCCGGCGCGCTCGGGCTCTCGAGCGGGCTCGAATACGATCCGGGAATTTATTCCGACCCGAGCGAAGTGCTCGCGCTCGCGAAGACGGCGGGCTCGATGGGCGGCCGGTACATCAGCCACGTGCGGAGCGAGGACTTCGCGTTCTGGAAGGCGCTCGACGAGCTGATCACGATCGGCCGCGAGAATCACATGCCGGTGCAGGTCTCACACATCAAGCTCGCGATGAAGGCATCGTGGGGACTCGGCGACTCGCTCATTCACGTGCTCGATCGCGCGCGTGCGAGCGGCGTGCAGGTGACGGCGGACATCTATCCGTATACGTACTGGCATTCGGGGATGTCGGTGCTCTTCCCGCATCGTGACTTCGACAATCGCAAGGCAGCCGCCTTCGCCCTGTCCGAGGTCGCGCCGTCGGAGGGGCTGCTGCTCGCGAATTACGGCCCGAAGCCGGAATACGACGGGAAGACTGTCCACGAGGTCGCGAAGCTCATGAGCGTCGACGACACGACAGCACTCATGCAGCTGCTGCACGAGTCGGAGGCGGCCGAGGCGCGCGGTGACACGGCGCACTCGGACAACTCGATCATGGCGACGAGCATGGACGAGCAGGACGTTGCGAAGCTGATGACGTGGCCGTGGGCCTCGTTCTGTACCGATGGCGACCTCGATGGCAGCCATCCGCGCGGGTACGGCACCTTCACCCGCATCATGGGCCGCTACGTGCGCGACCAGCACATCATGCCGCTCGAGGAGGCGATCAGAAAGGCGACCTCACTCGCGGCGTCGAACGTCGGCATCGTCGACCGCGGACGCATCGCGGTCGGTGCGTACGCCGATCTCGTGCTTTTCGACCCCGAGACGATCATCGATCGCGCGACGCCGACGGAGCCGCACCTCGTGAGCACGGGGGTGCGCCGCGTGTGGGTGAACGGCGCATCGGTGTACGAGGACGAGCATACGACGGGCGCGCATCCAGGCCGCGTGATCAGGCGCGTTGTGACGGCGGCGAAGTAGTTGTCGCGCGAGATCATCCTCACGCCGAGCGCGCCTGCGCCGCCGCCGGCATTCAGCCAGGGGTCATCGTCGCGGAAGAAGGCGACTTCGCGGGGATGAACGAGGAGTGGGTGAAGTGGTTTCCGACCAACCCGCCCGCGCGCCAGGGCGCGAAGCTCCCGGTGCGCCCGAAGGGGATGAAGATCTCGATCGCTGCGATCGCCGAGAGCTAACGCCGGTTCGGCGCTGCCCCGTTACACCACGATGTTGAGCAGCCGTCCAGGGACGAAGATGATCTTCTTCGGCGCGCCGGTGAGAAATCGCGCAATCCCGTCATCGGCCTGCGCGGCCGACATCGCATGCTCCTGCGAGATGTCGCGGGCCGTGCGAATCTTGCCGCGCACCTTGCCGTTCACCTGCACGACGAGCTCGATCTGCTCGACGGTCGCGAGCGCGGGATCGTACGTCGGCCACCGCGACTCGAAGACGCCGCCCTCGTGGCCGAACAGCTCCCACAGCTCCTCCGCGATATGCGGCGCATACGGCGCGACGAGCTGCACCAGCGGCTCGACCTCCGCGCGATGCGCGTCGCGCTCCGATGCGCGAAGCACGTTCATGTACTCCATCATCGCGGCGATCGCCGTGTTGTAGCTCAGCCTCGCGGTGTCCTCGCCGACCTTGCGGATCGTCTGGTGCAGCTTGCGCATGACGGCGACATCCTGCTCGCCCGTCGCATGCGCATCGTGCGCCGACTTCCACAGTCGATCGAGGAATCGCTTCACGCCGGAGATTCCCGCGTCGCGGAAATCGCCGCCCTCCTCGAAGGGGCCGAGGAACATGAGATAGGTGCGGAAGGTGTCGGCACCCCAGCGCTCCAGATATTCGTCGGGGTTGACGACATTCCCCTTCGTCTTCGACATCTTCGAGCCGTCACGGATGATCAGCCCGTGCGCGCGAAAGCGTGTGTACGGCTCCTCGAACGTCAGATGCCCCATGTCGTGCAGCACCATCGTGATGAAGCGCGAGTACAGCAGATGCAGCACTGCATGCTCGTTGCCGCCGATGTACGAGCTGACGGGCAGCCACTTGCGCGTGATCGCCGGATCGAACGGCACATCGTCGAAGTCCGCGCTCGGATAGCGCAGGAAGTACCACGCGCTGTCGAGGAAGGTGTCCGACACATCCGTCTCGCGACGCGCGAGCTTGCCGCACGTGGGGCACGGCACGCGATACCACTCCTCGTGGCGCGCGAGCGGCGAGACTCCCGAGTCATCCGGACGGAAATCCTGAATCTCGGGCAGAATCACCGGCAGCTGGTCCTCCGGCACCGGCACCGCGCCGCAATCATCGCAGTAGATGATCGGGATCGGCGGGCCCCAGTAGCGCTGCCGCGAGATCGTCCAGTCGTGCAGCCGGAAGTTGACGACGGGCTTCGCCGCGCCGAGCCCCACCAGCCACTCGGTGACGCGCGCCTTCGCATCGGCCGCGATCACACCATCGAACATCCCCGAGTTCACGATGCGTCCCGGCCCCGTGTACGCCTCGGCGAGCGGTGCGTTCGCATCCGCATCGTCCGGCGCAACGACGCGGATGATCGGCAGCTGGTACGCCTGCGCGAACGCGAAGTCGCGCTCGTCGTGTCCGGGCACGGCCATGATCGCGCCGGTGCCGTACTCCATCAGCACGTAGTCGGCGATCCAGATCGGTATGCGCTCCCCCGTCGCGGGATTCACGGCGTACGAGCCGGTGAACGCACCGGTCTTCTCGCCGCTCTCACCCATCTTCCGCGCGACGACATCCTGCTTCGCCGTACGCGCGCGGTATGACTCGACCACCTCGCGCTGGTTCGCCGTCGTAATCACGGCGACCTGCGGATGCTCCGGCGCAAGTACGAGATACGTCGCGCCGAAGATCGTGTCGGGGCGCGTCGTGAAAACGACCACCGGCGGCGCATCGGTGTCCGCGATCAGAAATGAAATCTCGGCACCCTCGGAGCGGCCGAGCCAGTTGCGCTGTGCGCTCTTGGTGGACTCGGACCAGTCGATCCACTCCAGGTTGTGCAGCAGCCGCTCGGCGTAGTCCGTGATGCGGAAGAACCACTGCTCGAGCAGCCGCTGCTCGACGCGCGCGCCGCAGCGCTCGCACAGCCCGTTTTCGACCTGTTCGTTCGCCAGAACGGTCTTGTCGTTCGGGCACCAGTTGACCGCCGCCTTCTTTTTGTACGCGAGCCCCTGCTTGAAGAGCTGCAGGAAGATCCACTGCGTCCACTTGTAGTATCTCGCGTCCGTTGTGGACAGCTCGTGCTTCCAGTCGATCATGAGCCCCACGCGCCGGAGCTGGCGGCGGAAGTTCTCGATGTTCTGGGGAATCAGCTTCATCGGGTGCCCGCCGACCTTCAGCGCGTAGTTCTCCGAGTGGATGCCGAAGGCGTCGAAGCCCATGGGCTCGAAGACACTGTTCCCCTGCAGCCGCTGAAATCGTCCATGGATGTCGGCCCCCGTGAACGCGAACACGTTCCCGACGTGCAGCCCTTCGGCCGACGGGTACGGAAACATCATCAGCTGGTAGAACGGGGACGTCGCCGCCTTCAGGTTGGGCTCGTTGGTGCGACGCTCCTGCCAGCGGCGCTGCCACTTGAGCTCGAGTGCGGTCGGATCGTAGCTGGGTCCCTCATCGGGGACCGGATGCGAAATGGACACGGTATTGTTGAATTGGATGCGCGCTCCCCACGGAGCGGCGGGGCAACAGTGAAATCTAGCCTTCCCCAACAGCCGGACAAGCACGCGAGAACGGCTCTGCGCAACGCGCCGTGGCGCATCGCGCTCGCGGCGAGCGTGCCCGCGCTCCTCGCCATCACGCTCCTCGCAGTGGCCGGCCGCGGATGGCTCGACGCCCTGCTGTACGAGATGCCCGCGCAGCACGCCGCCGCGCTGCGCGACGTCGCCGTCGCATCCGTGGGGCTCGGCGCCATCGTCGTTCTCTCGATGCTCGTCGTCGCGACCGCCGTCGCTCGGCGCGCGGCCGATCCCGTGGCCAGCCTCGCGCACGCGGCGGAGCGCGTGGCGGCAGGCGATCTCACTGTCGACTTCGACGCGGCTGCGGGCGACGAGCAGCTCCGCCGCCTCCACCACGCGCTCGATACGATGATCGGCGCACTCCGCCGACTCGTGCACGCGATGCGCGACGCGTCAGACGAGACGGCGACGATGTCCGCGCAGATCACCGCCGGCACCGAGCAGATGTCGGCCACCGCATCCGAGTTCGCGCGCACCGCAGGCTCGCTGAGCCAGGAGGCGTCGCGGATGTCGTCGGCGATAACGCTCACCGCCGCGGACTCCGACCGCCTCATGCGCATGTCCGCGCGGCTCGATGCGGGCGCGCGCGACGGCGTCGAGCGCAACGACTCGCTCGCGGCGCTCGCGCGGCACAGCCGCGCGCGCCTCGACGACAGCGCAAGCGCCGTGGCGACGCTCGCGGCGGTGGCCGAGTCGAGCGCGACATCGGCCGAGGCGGTGAGCCAGGCCGCTCGGGAGATCGGATCGTTCGTCACACTCGTCCGTCGCATCGCGCGGCGGGCGAAGCTGCTCTCGCTCAACGCCTCGATGGAGGCCGCGCGCGCCGGCGAGCACGGGACGGGATTCGGCGTCGTCGCGTCGGAGCTGCGCGCGCTCGCGATCACCGCGGGGGAGGCGGCCGAGCGCACGGAGGTGGCCGTGTCGCTGGTGCTGGAGCGCGTCGAGGACGCGCGCGAGAGTAGCCGCGAGACCGTCACCACGCTCGGCGTGGTGCAGCATGCGCAGCGCGAGGCGCACGGGAGCTTCGGCGGCATCGAGCGCGCGCTCGTCGAGAGCGTGGTGTGGCTGAAGTCGATAAGCGATGCGGCCACGGAGTCGGGGACGCTGCTCGCGAGCAACAACGCTCGGCTGGCGGAGCTGGCGCACGGCACCGAGTCGTTCGCGTCGGCGATGCAGGAGGTCGCGGCGGGGTCGGAGCAGCAGAGCGCGGGCGCGCAGGAGATCGCTGCGGCATCGGCGGCGCTCGCGGGCGCATCGCAGAGCCTTCAGGCGCGCGTGTCGGCCTTTCGCGTGGCTGCGGGCTGATGGCGCGCCCATCATCGATCATCCGCTGGCGTGTGCAGGCGGACGAGCACTATCGCGCGATTCGCACGCTGCGACGCGAACATGCGCGGCAGGAGCGTCGTATCTGGCGCGAGCTGCGCTTCGTCGCGCTCGGTAGCTTCGTGTGCATCGCGATCGCGATCATCGTGCGGCAATGGCGCGAGCTGCATCACGTGCCGATCGCGTATCTCTGGGTGTTCGGTGTGCCGCTGCTGGCGGTAGGGATCTTCGCGGCGACGCGGCCGATGGCGATGAAAAAAGCAGTCAAGCGCCAGCTCGCCGACGATCCAAGCACGCAGCAGGAGCGCGTGTACACGCTGGACTCGGCCGGCTTCCGCATCGACGGTGAGAGCTTCCACGTGGAGCTGAACTGGGCGCAGCTGATCGTCGTCCGCGAAACGAACGAATTCCTGCTGTTTTTCACGCGAAAGTCGGCGTACTACCTGCCGAAGCGCGCGATACAGTGGCCCGAGCGGCTCGAAGGAATCCGCGACGTGCTGGTCGAGTACATCGGCGACCGCGCGGACGTACGATAGTTCGGTTCTAAGGCTTCGTCAGCCGGTTGTACTTCGCGAGAATCGCGCGCAGGCGATCGTGCGGCAGCGCGGTGACGTGCAGGTTGTCCGCGCCATCCATCGTTCGCGCGGCGACCAGTGCGTTGACGATCGCCTC
The DNA here is from genome assembly GCA_039935955.1 of Gemmatimonadaceae bacterium. Lineage (GTDB taxonomy): Bacteria > Gemmatimonadota > Gemmatimonadetes > Gemmatimonadales > Gemmatimonadaceae > FEN-1250. Next base: position 7,831 of record JBDTJH010000078.1, on the reverse strand, counting down.
TTCCACGCACTGTGCGGTCGCCTCGAAGAGCGGGGAGATGAGATCGTTCGAGAGCATCGAGACGGCCGAGACGGAGTCCGGGCGGAACGTCGCGTTCGCGGTGGAGAAGGCGATGAAGATGTCTCCCGAGGTGTTCGCGCCTATGCCGCCGTCGCGCCCGATGCCGAGCGATGCGCGCTTGGCGATGCGCTTGAGCTGATGCGGCAGGAGCGGTGCATCGGTGGCGACGACGATGATGATCGAGCCCTGGTCCCTCGTGGCGCCGTGCGGCTTGGCGCAGCGTCCCCAGCGCTCGCCGGCCGGGAGCGAGTCGCGCGTGTCGTAGCACGGCAGCAAATCCGGGATCTCCTGCCCCACCGGCATGCCGGCAATGTGGAGGAGACGCCGCATGCCGTAGTTACACTGCACCAGCACGCCCACGGTGTAGCCGCCGTCTGCGGCGGTGAGCTTCCGCGACGCGGTACCGGTGCCGCCCTTGAACTCGCCGCAAATCATCCCCGTGCCGCCACCGACGTTTCCCTCGGGCACCGGCCCACCGCGCGCGCCATCGAGCGCCGCGAAGACGTGCTCCTTCGTGACGTGAAAACCCGCCACATCGTTGAGCGAGTTGTCGAGCGTCTCGCCGACGACGGGAAGCTCGTAGTCGTAGTTGCGACCGTGCGTGATCGACCACTCGAGCGTCGCGTCGCGCACGGTACCGACGCTGAAGGTGTTGGTGATCATCACGGGCCCTTCGAGCATCCCGGATTCCTCGACCCAGGTGGTGCCGGTCATCTCGCCATTGCCGTTGAGCGTGAACCAGCCGGCGAAGACTGTGTCGCCGCGCAGATGTCCGCGCGGCAGGATCGCCGTCACGCCGGTGCGCACAGGCCCCTTGCCGACGATGCGCTTCCCGCTGCCGCTGATGAGTGTCACCTCGCCGACTTCGACGCCGGCGACATCGGTGATCGCGTTGAGGGTGCCGGGGGTGCCGTCGAACGGGACGCCGAGGTCACGGGCGCGTGGCTGAGACTGCGCGAGCAGTGACGCGGCGACGAAATGAGCGAGGACGATGGCACAGCACGGACGACGCAGCATTCGGAATCCGGAATTGAGAGGTGAGCGAAGCTACGCGTTCTCGATGCAACTCCTCAAGTGTCGAGCTCCCCCAGCGCGTCATCCGTCGCGCCGAGCAGCGCCCGCACCTCGCGCACCGTGTGATCCCCCATGTGCCCGATTCGAATCGTGCTCGCCGCCAGCGCGCCGTACCCCGCACCGACCTCGAAGCCGCGTGCGCGCAGCAAGTGCGCGAGGCGCGCGGTATCGCCGTCGATGGTGAGACAGGTAACCGTCGGCGCGCGAAGCTCCTCGCTCGCGAGGATGCCGACGCTCCGGCGGCCGGCGCGCGCAGAGCAATCGCCCACCCACGCGTGCACCTCGCCCGCCATCGCTGAATGTCGCGCGTATCGCGCCACGAGCCCCTCGCGCCCGATCGCCTCGAGCTGCGCGTCCAGCGCGAAGAGCTGCGGGATCGCCGGCGTCCCCGCCGTCTCGCCCCGCCGCCAGTACTCGTCCATGCGCACGACATCGAGATACACGCCGCGATCGATGAGCGACGCCGCACGCTCCATCGCGCGCGCCGAGCACGCGAGGAACGAGAGCCCCGGCGGCAGCGCGAGCGCCTTCTGCGAAGCCGAGAGCACGACGTCCATCCCCGCCGCATCCATCGCGACCTCCATCCCGCCTACCGATGACACCGCATCGACCAGCAGCATCACGTCGTCGTGCGCTGCAACCGCGCGCCCATACGCCGCGAGGTCCGCCACAACCCCCGTCGTCGTCTCGACGTGCACCGCCGTCACCGTGTCGTACGCGTCGTGCTCCAGCGCATCCGCCACCGCCTCCGCGCTGACCATCTCTCCCGGCGGCGCGACGAGCCGCGTCACGCTCCGCTCGCACGACTCCGCAATCCGCGCGAACCGCTCGCCGAAAGCGCCAGACACGAGCGCCAACACTCGCGCGCGCGACCCGCACCGAATCGCCGACTCCATCATCCCCGTGGCCGCTCCGGACGACACGTAGACGGGCCGGCTCGTCCCGAACAGCGGCGGGAGCGCCGCGTACACACGCGCCAACAGCTCGCGCATCTCCGGGCTGCGATGCGCAACCATCGGCCGCGCCATCGAGCGGAGAATCGCCGGGCGTACCGCCGTGGGCCCGGGGACGAAGAAGCGCGCCCCTAGACGATCCGTCCGGACACCACGTCGTCGGCGCTGACAATGCGCACATCCTGCTTCACCCATCCACCCACCAGCCCCTCGACCGCGCTTTCCACGATCGGCTTCGTCGCATCGAGCACGAGAGCGATGCTGGGAATTCCGATGTCGATCAGTCCGTCGATCGCGTACTTCACGCAGTAGTCGAGCGTCACGCCGTAGATCACGATCTCCGTCGGATCCCACGCCTCGATCACGCCGCGCGTGTTGGGATTCGAGAAGACGTCGAAGCGATGCTTCCGGATCAGCACATCGCCCTCGTGCGACGACAGCTGCCGCACGAGCGCCTCGTGCGCAATCGGTTCGGGCTCGACGATGAGCGGCGACACCAGCGCCGTCTCCGGAATCTTCTCAGCCCCCGTCGTTCCGCGCATGCAATGCGGAGGAAAGGTCTCTACGAAGTCCGGCGCGGCCGAGAGCTCGGCGTGCTCCAACTGATGGTCGTCGGACGACGCGACGATCTGGATCCCGTGCGCGTGCGCATACTGCGTCAGCTGCGCGAGCTTCGACTTGATGAGCTCCGCACCCTGCACGTAGAGCTTGCCATCCCGATCCATGAAATCGTGCTGCGTATCGACATCCCAAAAGATCACCGGTCGCTTCATCTCACTGCTCCGCCGTAGTCGCATCGTGCGCGAGCCAAAGCTCCCGCCGCGCGAGCTGCTCCTTCGTCGCATCGGGCGCCGGAGCCACGGTGTACCTCCGGCTCGCGCTGTCGCCACTCGCGGTCAGCGTCAGCCCCACGGTCGCGAGCGAGGCCGCGAAAGGCGGGTCATCGGTTCCACCGACATAACGCCTGAACCAGTCGTGAAGGTCCGCCCCCGCCGCCTCGGACGCCGCGCGCTCCACGTCGAGCTCGGTGTAGCCGCGGCCCTGCAGGTAGTAGCTCGCCTTCGGCGCGTCCCAGCTTCGCTTCTTCAGCGCGCGAAGCGCATCATCGAGCGTGCGCCTGTCGTTCGTGCGCGCGCGGATCTCCAGGTCGAGCAGCAGCGCGAGCCCCTCACCCTTCGTGTAGTAGCTGATGAAGTCGCGCGCCCGATCCACCGCCATCGGCTGAGCGCCGCCATCGAAGAACGGCGCATGCATCGACGCCTCGCGCGCCGACATCCACGTGCGCGCGGGCTGCGTCAGGTCGTACGTGAGATCCTCGCCGAGGGTCTCGTAGAGCTGCTCGGGTCGCGTGATGCCCGCGCGCTCGAGCGAGATGATCCCGTAATACTCCGTCCATCCCTCCGCCACCCACAGGCTCGGCTCATACCGCTCCGATGTGTAGTCGAAGGGTCCAAGCAGCAATGGCCGAATGCGCTTCACGTTCCATACATGGAAGTACTCGTGCGACGCGGCGCCGAGATAGGCGTCGACGGCGGCCGTGTCGATGAGCGCGTGCGGCGTGATGATCTGCGTGGAGTACAGATGCTCCATCCCGTCGCTTCCCTTGTAGCCCGCGTTCCCGACGAAGGTGTACATCGCGAGCGGCGGCGGCCCGAGCACCTTGTTCTCCTGCTGCACGATACGCTCGACGCCGTGCACGAAGCGCATGCGCAGCGTCGAGTCGAGCACGCCGTTGTGATGCAGCATGACACGGTAGAGGCGCCCGTCCACCGTGAAGCTGTCGAGCAAGATTTCCGGCGCGACCTCGGTGGGCGTGTCGATGAGCTGGTCGTAGTTCGGAAAGTCGAAGTCGCGCTGCTCGAAGTTCGCCGCCGCACCGTTCATGACCTTCCAGCCGGTCGGGGCGGCGATCGTGAGATGCACCGGATCCGGCTTGTGCCCCACGACGTAGACGAAGAGCGACGCGCCATTCCAATTCGCGTGCGCGGTGTCGAGCACGCTGAACGTCCCGGAGAGCGTGTTCGCGAACACGCGATAGCTGATGCGCGCATCCATGATTCCATGCGTGCGCAGCCGCCAGAGGGAGCCGTTCACCTCCTCCGTCGCGATCGGCTTCCCCTCGGCGCTCGTCGCGACCAGATGCTGCAGATTGCGCGCGAAGTCCATGCGCGCGTAGCGGCCGGGCGACCACACGGGAAGCTGGAGAGCGAGCGACTCCGAATGAATGCCGGAGATCCGCAGCTCGACCTCGAAGTAGTGACTTGCGGGATCCGGCATCGCGATGTGGTACGCGAGGCCGAGCGGCTTCGGCGCAGGGAAGGCGCCGAGCAGCGCAACTCCGGCGGCGCAGCAAGCGCCGCGCATGGCGCGGCGGACAGATCGCGAACGGTCGAGCACGAATCACTCCGGGCACGCGGTGGATGACAGCGCAAAGCTAGCTACGGTCCGCGTGGGGCGTCAGCACGCAGAACGGCGCGGACGATGGACTGTCCGCGCCGTTCTTTGGTGCTCTGTACGCGGGCGCCGAGGCGCCCGGAATTCCCTACGGCTGCTTGCCGATCTCCACACGCCGGTTCAGCGCGCGGCCGGCGGCAGTCGAATTCGGTGCGACGGGATCCTCCTTACCCTTGCTGTCCGCAGCCATCCGCGAGGCATCGACACCGTGCGCGGCCAGATACGTCTGCACGCTCTGCGCTCTCGCCATGCCCAGCTTCATGTTGTACGCGTCGGTTCCCACGCTGTCGGTGTATCCCGTGATCGCGATGTTCACCGAGCGTGCGGCGGGACGGTTGAGCTCACGCGCCAGCGAGTCGAGCGTCGCACGGGCACGAGGACGAAGCACCGACTTGCCGACGTCGAAATTCGCGTCGCGCAGCACGAGGATCACGTCGCGTCCCTTCACGACTTTCGTGACCGTGTCGCTCGTGGTGGTTTGCGTGTGCGTGTTCACCTGCATGGTGTCGACCCGTACCAGCGTATCGACCATGCGAACGGTGACCGTGTCGTGCTTGACGACCGGAGGCGCCACAGTCACCATCGGCGCCGCCTTCCGCGCCCATGGATAGAATGACACACCGCTGAACGCCCCCCACGACGGGCGATGTTTGCTGATCTGCGCGTTCGCCTCCGTGCGCATTGCGGCCCAGTTCGCCAGCTTCAGCCGAAAGCCGACGCCCGTGTGTCCCGTCCAGTACTTGAGATTGTGCGTGCCTGGAACGACCGGCGCCGCGAAATGGAAGCTCTCGTGGCCGCCGCCGAGGACGACGTACGGGCTGAAGCGATTGCCGGGGATCTGCAACTGCAGGGCGAGCGTCGGCAGCAACTCGTTCGCCTGCCCCTGCGTCACGGTGTTGAGCTGCGGGATCCACGCCCCGACGAATTCCGCATTCAACGAGATCACGTTCGAGAAGCGATAGCCAACGCCCACCGTTCCACCGCCGCCCCACTCGTGCTTCGCGGCAATGTCGTACGTGAGCTTACGGCCGGTCGGATAGATGCCGAGTTCCCAGTGCCCTGTGGAATCGGTGGAGCCCTGGGCGGCCAGCGGTGCGGATACGAGCGCCAGGATGGCCCCGGCGAACATGATACTGCGCATACAACCTCGTCGTCGTTGGGAGATGCACGCACGGGCGTGCAGCGGCGACCGGTGGATGCACCCGTCGCTATCTTCTAGACGCGCAGGATGTATGCGACGATACACAGTTCGTGACCGAATCCGGCACTATTTCGCATATTAGTTTCCATTTGCTATTAAACCTGGCTAATGTCCTGCTTCTTGTCTCGCCATTTCGCCAGCGCCGCCACTGCCGCCGTGCCGTACGCCCGCACCGCGACGATCGCGCCGATCCCCACTACCGCCCAGAGCGTGTAGAAGCGCCAGATGAGCAGCAGCTGCTTATGGTGGTCGCCCAGATTGCCGACCGCGCCGCCGACGAAGCCGATGTCGATGAGGCCGGCGCCCGACGGCGTCGGCACGAGGATCTGCGCGTAGAGGAGTGCGAACGACCCGAAGGTGAGGGGCCCCATCGGCGGCGGGAACGGCAGCGTCAGCGCCAGCACGGGGAGAATTGCCACGCGCGCAGCGAGACCGAGCAAGGTGAGCGGCACACTCGCCAGCAGCGGCCACGCCGGCATCCGGCGGGCATACGCCCAGGCGCGCCGCGTGTTGCGCCGCACCGTATGCGACATCTTCGGCATCGCGCGCCTCAGCACGATCAAGCCGATGATTCCCACGACCACGAGCACCACGATCACCGGCCACGTCCGACGCGCCGTCGCCGCGAGCATCGGCGATGCGCTGTGCCACCACCGCGGCGCATAGATCAGCGCGAGCCACCCCGCCGCCGCTCCGGTCACCGGTGCCGTCACCAGCAGTTCGAAGGTGACCCCCACGAACGCCGCCGTCACCGGCACCCCCGCTGCCGCCGCCGCCGCCAGCCGCGCGGGCTCCGCGCCGATCCGGTTCGGCGTGATCGCCGCTGCGGCGTCGCCCACCGTCGTCATCACGAACGCATCGCGGAAGGACACCGGCGTGCGCAGCCCGGCGAGAATCCACTGGAAGCGCAGCGCCCGAGTGACCAGATCGATCACGACCAGGAGAGAACAGATGAGGTGCGCTTCGAGGAGGGACATCGATGTGAGAATACCCCTCTCGCGCCGGTTGCCGCCAGTGAGCGGGTTCGGATAATTTGCTTGACCGATGGCCACTCCTCGCCGAACCCGCCTCGACCCCTCCGTCTTTCACCTCCCCGTGGAGCGGATGCGGGAGGGTTACTACTCCGACAAGTACTTCGTCCGCGCGCGCGAGATCCTGCTCGCCGACAATCACTTCTCCCGCGTCACCATGCAGGTCTTCGGCAAGGCGCAGGCGTACCTCGGCGGCATGGACGAGGCCATCGCGATCCTCAGGCTCTGCGCCGACGACTGGAGCGCTCTCACCGTGCGCGCGCTCTACGATGGTGAGCACATCGAGCCGTGGGAGACCGTGATGACGATCGAGGGTCCGTACGAGATGTTCGCGCACCTCGAGACTCTCTATCTGGGGGTGCTCTCCCGCCGCACGCGCGTCGGCACCAACACCCGCGCCGTCGTCGACGCCGCGCATCCAAAAACCGTGATGTTCTTTCCCGCGCGACACGACCACTGGCTCGTGCAGACGGGCGACGGCTACGCGGCGCACATCGCGGGCGCGATCGGGGTCTCGACGGATGCGCAGGCGAGCTGGTGGGGCTCGACGGGGATCGGCACCGTCCCGCACGCCCTCATCGCCGCGTACGATGGCGACACCGTGCTCGCCACGGAGAAGTTCGCCGAGTACATCGATCCGACGGTGCAGATCATCACGTTGGTCGATTACGAGAACGATTGCGTGCGCACCAGCCTCGAAGTCGCGCGCGCGATGGACGGGCGGTTGTGGGCGGTGCGTCTCGACACGTCCGAGAATCTCGTCGACTGCTCGATCATCCCGCAGATGGGTGCATTCAAACCCACGGGTGTGAACCCGCAGCTGGTCTGGAACGTGCGTCGCGCACTCGATGCGGAAGGGTTCGACTCCGTCCAGATCATGGTGTCTGGCGGGTTTACCGTCGAGAAGATTCGCGCCTTCGAGGAGGCCGGTGTGCCGGTCGATTCGTACGGCATTGGCTCCTCGCTATTTTCCGGTCGATTCGACTTCACGGCCGACATCGTTCGTCTCAACGGGGAGCCGCAATCGAAGCGAGGGCGGCAGGAACGACCGAACGCGC
>JBDTJH010000077.1:0-3206 GCA_039935955.1 Gemmatimonadaceae bacterium | reverse complement strand
CGCGCGAATATCCTTCCTCGTAGATCTCGCCTACCGACGATTCCCCTTCCTTGATCGAATGCCGAAGCGCCGGCACCGATGTTCCAAGATATACTGTGCGCCCCGGTGTCAGACGCCCCAGTCGAAGCGCACGTAGCGGATCGACGCGCGAGCGCTGCGCGATGCGCCACCCGTATCCCCACACGGCCACATCGGGTGTCACCGCGATCGCCGACGCGAGCAGCCGCTCGCGCCGCGGCTCCCACCCTCCCACGAAGACAATCCTCTCCGCCGGGTTCTCGATCGGATTGGCGGGCGGAGCGTGCCCCACCTTGTCGTAGCCGAGCTGCGAGTAGATCACCTCACCGCGCGCCTCGCGCCGGTACGCATCGAGCTCGTAGCGCTTCGTCACCACCAGCACGTCGTACTTCTTCACGCAGGCATCGGCGAGCGGCGTGCGCTTCCATGCCAGCGTGAAGTATGGATCGGGGTTGTAGTGCATGGTCAGCGCGCCACGCGAGCGCAGCTGCTCGATGGTCTCGGGGTAGAGATACTCCTGCTTCTCCGCCCACACGATCTGCGGGTCATGATTCTTCGCAGCAGTCAGCACGGCAGCGTTCAGGCGCTCGATGCGCTCACCATGCGGCATGCGCTGCGCAAGCTGCCGCGTGAGGTAGCCGGCGCCTCTCCACAGCGTCCCCGCGTCCACCGAAGCGACATCGTAGCCGAGTCGCGTGAACGCGGCACTCCGCATTCCCGACGTCTGTCCGCGCCCCATATATCCGACGAATAGCACGCGCGTCATGCGACGACCGGCATCAACTCCGTCGCGATGCGATCACCGACGGCGGCCCACGTGAAGTGCTCGATCGAGTTTGCACGCGCCGCCATGCGCATGCGCTTGTACGGCGCAGGATTTCTCACCAACCACAACATCCGCTCGGCGAACGAGAGCGCGTTCGGCGGCGCTTCCACCAGGCACCCGGTGACGGTATCGACGACCATCTCGGGGATGCCGAAACTGCGCGGTGCGACGACGGGACAGCCGTGATACTGCGCTTCGATCACGACTTGCGGGGTCGCGTCGCGAGTGGTCGGATGCACGAGAGCGAAGGAGTTCGAGAGGATCTTCTGGAGTCGTTCGAGATCCGCGGGCACCGCCTTATCGAGCATTCCCTCGTAGATCACGCCAGGGATCTCGAGCACCTCGGCCGGTGGTTTCGCGCCAACCACGCGCAGCGTCGCATCCGGACACTCGTCGTGCACGATTCGAAATGCGTCTGCACATACGCGCCCGCCCTTTCCATCGAAGTCGAGCGCGATGAAGAGGAAGTCGTGACCGCCCTCGAACGCATCGCGATCCGGAATCGGCAGATACGCGCCCATACCGGCGACACGAAACGTGTCTGGCTCGAGCTTATACTCGGTCGCGCACCGCTCGAGCGCCCAGCGGGATGAGAAGAAGACGCGATCGGCGCGCTCGAGCCAGCGAGTCTCCTCGTGTATAATGCGCTCGAGGTCAGACTCCTCGAACGCCGAACGATCGTGATAGATGTCGATGTACGTCGCAAAGCAGACGTCGAGATAGCAGGCGTACGGTACCGATGGCTCGTACGCGACCCACGGCGTGGCGCCGTGAAAGAAATCGAACTGCGCGGATGCGCCGGCGAGCTTTCGAACCTCGGCGCTCACATTCTCGAGGCGGCGCTGCGAGAAGAACGGAAAACTCCCGCGATTCCCCATCGTCCGATGAAACTTCGACAGCACCTTGGCAATACCATCCGCCGGAGGCGAGATCGGGCCGACGTAGTCGAGCTGAAAGTGGCGCGACAGGCTCTTGTAGATCGCAGCATTGAAACCGCTCCACCCGCCACTCACCTCATCGAGCGAGAGATTCGAGATGTAGTTCGCGCGCGGAATCGGCGAAACCTTGAGCTCGCGATCCGTCACCGCAAGCCGCCGAGCGCGAGCCTGACTTTCGACGTGACTCGCAGCGCTCTGCGAAGCCAGTACTCAGCCTCGGCGTGCAGGTGCCTCGCGAGAAGTTTCGCGCGACCAACCGCGATCTGCGCGTAGTAGGCGCGCTCGAAGTGGCGCAGGATGTCGGCGCGCAGCATCTGCCCGTGCCTGCGCTTCTTGAGCCCCGCCCAGTGGATGAGGTTCGGGTAGGGCGACGCATCGTTCAGCCGGGCGAGCTCGAACTCACTCATCTCCGCCTCGCCCCACTTCATGAAGGGCGTCCGCGCCACGGTGAGCTCATGAGCTTCGAGCTTCGCGAGGATGACGTAGTTCAGCACTCCCTGATCGCTCGGATTGAACAGCTCCGGATGCTTCACGCGTCGGGGCTCGGACCATTGGACGAGATCGTCGAAGTCACCGCGTGAGAGCACGCCCGATGTCGCGACGTACTGGCCCGTGTTGAAGGTGAAGGCGGGGCCACTGAATCCGGGCGCGAATGACCTCCGAATGGCCTCCGCATCGAAATAGAGCGCGGGAACATCGCTCGGCGGTTGCAGCTCCCTTTGTACGACGAAATCCTCGTCGAAGCGCTCGAGCTCATCGATCACGCGGCCAACGAAGACGATGTCGGAGTCGAGAACGAGATATCTCGTTCGTCCGGAGGCAAAGAGCGGCTCGAGCTTAATGAAGCCCCATCCAAACGATCGCTCCTTCGTCGGCCAGACCTTCACATTCCATGTCTCTTCGAGCTCCCGCGTGGAGAAATCGCCGTGCTCATGGTCCTTGAGCAGGAAGATCGGCATCTCCGGATACCAACGCCGTACGCTCGTGACGCAGATGCGCGTGAGACGCAGATCTCCTCGATGGGTCGCGATGTAGACGCGCTCGATGCGGGACATCGATCTCTACAGCCCGTGTAGCGCGATGAGATTCTGAAATCCGGCAGCGAGCGCGAATGGCGAGCGCTCGATCATCGCGAGGCTTGCGCGCGCATCCGGTCTCTCACGAGAGAGTATTGAGCGCGCAGCATCCGCCCACGAGTCCGCGCCATCGGCGAGCGAGAGTACCTCACATATCGCCGAATTCACGATCGCGTCGTCGGGGATTCCGCGTGAGAGTAGCGCAGGCAGACCTGCCGCCTGCGCCTCGACGACCACCAGCCCGAGCCCCTCGCGCGCCGCGCCGTCGACGACTTCCTCCGCACGCGGGAAGATGAACAGATCGGCCGCGCGCATTAGTGTCGCGGCGTCCTCGCGCCAGCCCAGCAC
>JBDTJH010000076.1:0-5300 GCA_039935955.1 Gemmatimonadaceae bacterium | reverse complement strand
CCCACCGAGTTCTCGCGGCTCGCCCGCAGCATCAATCGCATGACCGCGCGCATCCTCGAGGAGCAGGCGCAGCGCACACATCTCGAGAAGGTCGCCAGCGTCGGGCGTCTCGCTGCCGGCGTCGCCCACGAGATCGGCAACCCGCTCGGCGCCATCGGCGGCTACGCGCACATCCTGCGTAGAAACACGGCGCTCGACAGCGACGCGATCGACGCCGTCGCCGGCATCGAGCGCGAGACGGCGCGCATCGACCGCATCATGCGCGGCATGCTCGAGTATGCGCGCCCGCGCAAACGCATCACGTCGCGCATCGACCTGAACGTCACGGTGAACGAGGTCGTTCAGCTCCTGCGAGATCAGGGGACGCTGCGCGAGGTCGCGCCGGAGGTGGCGCTGCAGAACGGGCTGCCGAAGTTGATCGGCGACGCGCACGAGCTCGAGCAGGTGCTCGTCAACCTGATGCTCAACGCGGTCGACGCGATGCAGGGGCATGGCAAGGTCTGGATCGTCACCCAGTCGGTCGCCTTCGACGACGTCACTGGTCGCAATGGGAAGCGCAACAACGATCCCGACGGCTTCGATGTCGCTCGCGAGCAGAGCGCCCGCGTGCGCGCATGGATCAACAGCGTGGGCGAGCCGACGCAGATCCTCAAGCTGATAGTCGCGGACTCCGGTCCCGGCGTGCCGATCACCGAGAGCGAGAAGATCTTCGATCCGTTCTACACCACGAAGGAGCCGGGACGCGGCACGGGACTCGGTCTCGCCGTCGTCTCGCGCATCGTCGAGGGGCTCGGTGGCACGATCTGGGTTCGTCCTGCACGCGAGGGCGGCGCGGCGTTCATGATGTATTTCCCCGTGCCCGAAGAATCAGCCAGCCCGGACGATCGCCCCGCCAGCGCCGCCGCTGTTAAGCCGTGAAGATCCTCGTCGTTGACGACGAGCCGGGACTCCGTCAAACGGTGTCCCGGATTCTGGGCGCGGAAGGGCACACCGTCGGCACGGCTGGCGAGGGCGAAGAGGCGTTGACCAAGCTGTCCGCGGAAGACGTCGACCTCGTGCTCTGCGATCTCCGCATGCCCAAGATGGACGGCCTCGAGTTCATTGAGCGCTACACCCAGGGTGGCGGACACGCGCTCGTGATCGCGATGAGTGCCTACGGCGACTCCGACACGGCCATCGCGGCGATGCAGAAGGGCGCCTACGACTACGTCCAGAAGCCCTTCCGTGCGGAGGAAGTCGTGCTCGCGGTGCGCAAGGCTGCGGAGCGCGAGAAGCTGCGCGCCAAGGTCGAAGAGCTCGAAGATCAGCTCAACACCATTCGCGGCGCGGACGAGATCATCGGACACAGCGCATCGATCAAGGCGGCGCTCGACATGGCGCGGAAGGTGGCAAGGCATCCGAGTACCGTGCTGATCACCGGAGAGAGCGGCACGGGCAAGGAGCTCGTCGCCCGGCTCGTGCACAACAGCAGCCCGCGAGCGGACAAGGCGTTCGTCGCGGTGAACTGTGGCGCGATCCCGGAGCCGCTGCTCGAGAGTGAGCTTTTCGGTCACGTGAAGGGCGCATTCACGAGCGCTGACCGCGACAAGATCGGACTTTTCGAGGAGGCCAACGGCGGCACCCTCTTCCTCGACGAGATCGGTGAGCTTCCCGCGGCGCTGCAGGTGAAGCTCCTGCGCGCGCTGCAGGAGGGCGAGGTTCGTCGCGTGGGCGCGACGACGTCGCAGCGCATCGACGCACGCGTCGTCGCTGCTACCAATCGCGACCTCGGCGTCGACGTCGCGAGCGGGCGCTTTCGCGGCGATCTCTATTATCGCGTCAACGTCGTGACGATCCGTCTTCCGCCCCTGCGCGAGCGCGCGCAGGATGTGCCGGAGCTGGCGCTGCACTTTCTGCGTCTGTACAACGCGCGACTCGGGCTCAAGGTCGAATCGATCTCGCCCCCGGCAATGCGCACGCTCATGGACTACGCGTGGCCGGGCAACGTGCGCGAGCTCGAGAACGTCATCGAGCGCGCGCTGGTGCTCTCCGCGGGCCCCACGATCGAGCGCGAGCATCTCTCCGACATCATCGCTCCCGTCTCCGCTGCGCAACCGGCTGTGGACGATTTCTCCGTGAAGCGGCAGACAGAGGCGCTGGAGCGCACGCTCATCCGGCGCGCCCTGGAGCGAACCAACGGCAACCGCACGCGCGCCGCGCAGCTGCTCGACCTCTCGCACCGCGCGCTGCTCTACAAGATCCGTGACTATGACCTCGGCAGCTGACCGCTGACCGCTGATGCGCGGCGCTTCCATGCGCCGCGCGTCGGATCGCTGACGATGATTCCGCGTGCCGCCGCTACAATCGGCCCATGCGAAATCTTCCCCGCTGCCGCGCCGCCTTCACACTGATCGAGCTCCTCGTCGCGTGCTTCGTCTTCGGCACCGGCGTGCTCGCCCTCGCCTCCACATCGGTCGCCGTCGCGCGTCTCACCGGAGACGCGGCGCGCGCGAGCGCCGCGGCAGAGCGGGGGCAGGCGCGTATGGAGGCGATGCGCGCGGGCGCGTGCGTTCCGCGCTCGGGAACCATCAGCGCGGGCGGCATCACCGAATGGTGGAGCGCCACGCTCGCGCCCGAGGGGCAGGCACTCAGCGACAGCGTTCGCTACTCCGAGGGCGCGCGCCACGACTTCCGCACGGATGGGCTCTCGAGCGGCGCTTGGTGCCCATGACGCACACTTACCGCAAAGGCGCCACGCTCATCGAGCTGATCGTTGTGATCGCCCTCCTGGCGATACTCGGCAGCGCCACGCTCGGCGTCGTCGTTCACCAGGAGCGCTTCTATCGCACACAGGCGAGCGCCATCGATTCCCGCGCCACCGTTCGCGACGCGGCATCGCTCCTCCAGACCGAGCTCCGCGCACTCACCCCTGAGGACGGCGATCTCTACGCGGTGGGTGCGAGCGCCGTCGAATACCGCGCCACGCTCGCGCAGAGTGTCATCTGCACCATCGCCGCGTCACGACGGCGCGTCACGATTCCCCCCGAGCATCTCGACGCGGGCGCGCCCCTCACGTGGATCGGGACCCAGGCCGAGGCGGGAGATACGCTGCTGGTGCTCGCCACCGACTCGACCCTGGGCGACGTCTGGCAACGACACGTGCTCACCGCCGCTCCCTCGAGCACGGGATCATGTCCGACTTCCACGGGCTTCACGACCACGGCGGCCGAGGCGTCGGCGGCGATCACCCTCGCGCTCGACCCTCCGCTCGATACCACCATCGAGACGGGCGCCCTCGTGCGGGTCGTGCGCCGGGCGCGCTACGAGCTGTATCGCGCGTCGGACTCGAAGTGGTATCTCGGCTACCTGGATTGTCTGGCGTCGCGCGCGATTCCCTGCAACACCATCCAGCCGGTGAGCGGCCCATACGCTCTTGCCGGCATACAGCTCTCCTATCTCGATCTCGGCGGCGCGGCCACCGCTGATCCCTATCGCGTCGCCCGCATCGATCTGCTGGCGATCGCCTCGCGACGTTCCGCGCCCGACACCCTCGACTCCCTCGCGACGACGATCGCGCTGCGCAATTGAGTCCCACTCGCAGAAAAGGCGTCGCCCTCGTGATGACACTCGGCGCCATCGCCGTCATCGGTGCGCTCGTGATCGGCGTCGTCTTCTCCGCCGTGCTCGAGCGCCGTGAGGCGATGCAGCAGCTCCTCCGTGCACGTGCGCTCGACGCAGCGGAGCTCGCGCTCGCCGCCGTCATCGCGCCCACGATGTGGGATTCCTCGTGGAGCCTTACTCCTGCGAGGGGCATCATCGCGCAGCGCTCCTACGCGCTCGCCGCCGCGGATGCTGCCGACACCGTGACGGTCGCCAAGCTCTCCGCGCTGCGCTTTCTCGTCATCTCGGACGCGCGCGTCGGGCTCTCCTCGCTGGCCTTCGCGAGACGTCGCGTCTCCATGATCGTCGTACTTGACAGCGCCCAACACCCCGCTCCAGCGCGTACGCACGCATGGCTGGAGCTCACGCGCTGACAGAGTCGCGCCGTAGTTGCTTGCTGTCACGTCGCGCGCCTCAAGTCCCCGAAATAGGGTGTTACGTTCACCGCCCCCGCTCGTGTCACAGTAGCAAAGCTTTGGTACAGCCCGGTAGGCCTTTGGGTATCGTACCGTGCCACAACTGCCCCACCGCATCACGTCCACGTCCAATTACGTAGTAATCCCCGCTTCCCACCGGCTTCCAACATGGCGCTCTTCGGTCGCAAGAAGACGACGATCGGACTCGATATCGGCTCCGGTCTCATCAAGGTCGCGGTCGTCGATCACGGCCGCGGTGATCCGCAGCTGGTCAAGGTCGCTATCGCGCCCTTGCTCGCAGACGCGATCGTCGAAGGTGAAGTGATGGATCCAGGCATCGTCGCCGATGCGATTCGCACCGCGCTCGCCGCTGCCGGCATCAAGGGGAAGGGCGTCGTCACCGCCGTTGGCGGCCGCGACGTGATCATCAAGAAAATTCAGATCGATCGTGTGAAGGAAGCGCAGGCACGTGAGCTCATTCGCTGGGAAGCGGAGCAGCACGTTCCCTTCGACATGGAGTCGGTCGAGCTCGACTTTCAGATTCTCGATCCGAACGCCGATGGTCTCGAGATGAGCGTGTTGCTCGTCGCCGCCAAGCGCGATCTGATCGAGGGCAAGCTGCGTCTCCTCACGGACGCCGAAGTCGCACCATCGATCGTCGACGTGGACGCCTTCGCGCTTCACAACGCCTTCGAGCTCAACTACCCCGATGCAATGAACGGCGTCGTCTGCCTCGTCAACATCGGACACGAAGTCACGAACATCAACATTCTCGACGACGGCGTTCCGCTCCTCACGCGTGATATCGCGGTCGGCACGCGCCGCTTCCGCGAAGATCTCCAGCGCGAGCGCGGCCTCAGTGTCGAGGAAGCCGATGCGCTTCTCCAGGGTTACGATCGCTCGCCGCACCTTCAGGCGATCACCGAAAGCCGCGGCGAAGAGATCGCCGTCGGCATCGAGCGCGCCGCCGCGTTTCTCGCGTCGTCGTCACGCTCGGCCAGCAAGCTGAAAGCTGCATATACCTGCGGCGGCGGCTCGCGCGTTCCCGGCCTGAACGAAGCGCTTTCTGCGCGGCTTCGTCTGCCGGTCGAGCAAGCCAACCCGCTGCAGCGCTTGAGTGTACGTGACGGTGCTTTCGATTCGCTCGTCATCGACGATGTCGCACCCCTGCTCATGCTCCCGATCGGACTGGCGCTGCGCCAGGTCGCCTGATTCCTCCCGAAGGACGCGATAATGATTGAAATC
>JBDTJH010000075.1:0-12629 GCA_039935955.1 Gemmatimonadaceae bacterium | reverse complement strand
GCGCCGCCGCTGCCGCGCCAGACGACGAGGAGTAGACTGCAATGCGTCACAGAAAGGCCGGACGGCAGCTCCGTCGCACCAGTGAGCAGAAGCTCGCGCTCATGCGCAGCCTCGCGAAGGCACTGATTGAGCGTGGCGCCATCGAGACGACGGAGGCCAAGGCGAAGGAGCTGCGGCCGTTCATCGAGAAGTTGATTACCAAGGCGAAGACCGGAACGCTGCATGCGCGGCGTCTCGCGGGTCGTCACGTCCAGCATCGCGAGACCGCCGACAAGCTCTTCCAGGAAGTCGGTGTCAAGTTCGCGACGCGCAATGGCGGCTATACGCGCATTCTCAAGGTCGGTCACCGCAAGGGTGATGGAGCCGAGATGGCGCGTATCGAGCTGATCGAGGGTTAGAGCATGTCCGGGAAAGAGTGCTACGTGTGCAAGAAAGGCGTGTCCTTCGGGAACAACGTCTCGCACGCGAACAACAAGCTGCGCCGCGTCTGGAAGCCGAATCTCCAAGTCGCGCGCATTCTGATCGACGACAAAATCACGAAGATCAAGGTCTGCACGCGCTGTCTCAGCGCAGGCAAGATCCAGCGCGCTCCGCGAGGGACCCGCGTCGCATGATCGTCCGCCCGTTCAGCATTGACGACAGGGAGCGCTTCGGCGGGCTCCCTGTTTTCATGTCCGCCAATCTCCCAATGCGATGAAGACCGCGCTCATCACCGGCATCACCGGGCAGGACGGCTCCTATCTCGCCGAGCTGCTCCTCGAGAAGGGGTACAAGGTGTACGGCGTCGTGCGCCGCAGCTCGACGACGCCCTACGAGCGTATCGCGCATCTCGTCGATCGCGTCGAGCTGCTCTCCGCCGATCTCCTCGACCAGCACTCGCTCGTCGACGCGATTGCCGCATCGCAGCCCGACGAGATCTACAACCTCGCGGCGCAGAGCTTCGTGCAGACGTCGTGGACGCAGCCGGTGCTCACCGGCGAGTTCACCGCGATGGGCGTGACGCGCGCGCTCGAGGCGTTCCGCAAGGCCGCACCGAAGGCGCGCTTCTACCAGGCCAGCTCGAGCGAGATGTTCGGCCGCGTCGTCGAGACGCCGCAGACGGAGACGACGCCGTTCTATCCGCGCAGCCCGTACGGCGTCGCGAAGGTCTACGGACACTGGATCACCGTCAATTATCGCGAGAGCTACGGTCTGTACGCGGTGTCCGGAATTCTCTTCAACCACGAGAGCCCGCGCCGCGGACTCGAGTTCGTGACGCGCAAGATCTCCGACGCTGCCGCACGCATCAAGCTCGGCCTCGCGACCGAGGTGCGACTCGGCACTCTCGACGCACGCCGCGACTGGGGCTTCGCGGGCGACTACGTCGATGCGATGTGGCGCATGCTCCAGCTCGACGAGCCGCAGGACTTCGTGATCGGTACTGGGCACACGTGGACGGTGCAGCATCTTTGCGAGACGGCGTTCAACGCCGTGGGTCTCGACTATCGCGACTATGTAAAGCAGGATCCGAAGTTCATGCGTCCCGCCGAGGTCGACCTGCTCGTCGCCGATCCAGCGAAGGCGAAGCGCGTGATGGGATGGGAGCCGAAGATGTCGTTTCAGCAGCTGATCGAGATGATGGTCGAGGCCGACCTGGCGCGACACCGGACGCGGGGCTGACGTGCGCGCGCTGGTGACCGGCGCGGCCGGATTCGCCGGCCAATGGCTCTGTCGGGAGCTGCTGCATTCCGGTCATGAGGTATGGGGCGCGCGGCTCGATGACGCGATGCCCGTGGGTGCGCTCGATGCCGCCGCGGCAATGTCGATGCGATGGTGGAACGGCGACCTGCGCGCGCCGGACTCTGCGCACGAGCTGATCGACGCCACGAAGCCCGACGCGATCTTTCATCTCGCGGGCATCGCGCACGTTCCCTCCGCCAACGCGGATCCCGCGGGCACGCTCGACGTGAACGTCGTCGTCGCCGCGCGCATCCTCGGCGACCTCCGCACTCGACGCGCGGCGGGCACCCTCGATCCGGTCATCGTGATCGTCGGCAGCGGCGAGCAGTACGGCCGCCATGATGCGCGCGAGATGCCCCTCGGCGAAGGGGCCGCACAGCAACCGATGGGCGTGTACGCCGCGTCGAAGGCCGCGCAGGAAGTGCTCGCGCTCGAGGCGCACCGTACGGGAGGCGTCCGCGTGATCGCGGTGCGCCCCTTCAATCACACCGGGCCGGGGCAGTCGCCCAACTTCGTGATCCCCGCGCTCGCGCGGCGTGCGATCGCGCTGCGCGGCACGTCGAAGCCACTCGTGATGGGGAACACCGATACGATTCGCGATTTCTCGCACGTCGAAGACGTCGCGCGCGCGTATGTGGCGCTGGCCGAGCGCGGGGCGCCCGGCGAGGCGTACAACATTGCGAGCGGCGTCGGTACCGACATGGAAACGCTGGCGCTCCGCATCCTTGCCCTCGCCGGAGTAGAGGCGAAATTGCAGACGGACCCGGCGCTCGTTCGCCCCGCGGATGTCCCGGCGCTCGTCGGCAGCGCCGCCAAGCTGCGCGCGGCAACCGGCTGGACTCCACGCCACTCGCTCGACTCCATACTCGAAGAGCTCATACGTGCCGCGTCGCACTGACATACACAAAATTCTGCTGATCGGCTCCGGCCCGATCGTCATCGGGCAGGGCGCCGAGTTCGACTATTCCGGCACGCAGGCGGCGAAGGCGCTTCGCGAAGAGGGCTACACGGTCGTGCTGGTGAACTCGAATCCGGCGACGATCATGACGGACCCTGAGTTCGCGGATCGCACGTACGTCGAGCCGGTGACGGCGAGCGTGGTCGAGCAGGTGATCGAGCGCGAGCGCCCCGATGCGCTGCTGCCCACGATGGGCGGCCAGACCGCGCTCAACGTCGCGCTCGCGCTCGCGGACAGCGGCGTGCTCGAGAAGTACGGCGTCGAGCTGATCGGCGCCGATGCGCGCGCGATCCGCTTGGCGGAGGATCGCGAGCTCTTCGCCGACGCCATGCGGCGCATCGGGCAGCGCGTCGCGACCGGTGGCATCGCGCGCACGTGGGACGATGCGATCGCACTCATCCCGATCGTGAGCTTTCCCGCGATCATCCGCCCGTCGTTCACGCTCGGCGGTACGGGCGGCGGCGTTGCGTACAATCTCGAGGAGTACGAGGAGATCGTGCGCCACGGACTCGATCTTTCGCCCACGAGCCAGGTGCTCATCGAGCGCAGCCTCCTCGGCTGGAAGGAGTACGAGCTCGAGGTGATGCGTGATCACGCCGACAACGTCGTGATCGTCTGCTCGATCGAGAACATCGATCCGATGGGCGTGCACACGGGCGACTCGATCACCGTGGCGCCCGCGCTCACGCTCACCGACCGCGAGTACCAGACGATGCGCGACGCGGCCGTCGCGATCATTCGCGAGATCGGCGTCGAGGCGGGCGGGTGCAACATCCAGTTCGCGGTGAATCCCGACGATGGTGAGTTGCTCGTCATCGAGATGAACCCTCGCGTCTCGCGATCATCGGCGCTCGCGTCCAAGGCGACGGGCTTCCCGATCGCCCGCATCGGCACCAAGCTCGCCGTCGGCTATAGTCTCGATGAGATCACCAACGACATCACGAAGACGACGCCCGCATCCTTCGAGCCGGTGCTCGACTACGTGGTGGTGAAGTGCCCGCGCTTCGCCTTCGAGAAGTTCGCCGCCGCCGACCCGCGTCTCACCACGCAGATGAAGTCCGTCGGCGAGTCGATGGCGATCGGGCGCACGTTCAAGGAAGCCTTCCAGAAGGGATTGCGCGCGCTCGAGATCGGACGCTCGGGTTGGCACGTCGGCGCGCGGATGATCGACGATCGCCTCGAGGACGACACGCTCGAGACGCTGCGTGGACAGCTGCGCCAACCCACTCCCGAGCGAATCTTCCAGGTGAAGTACGCGTTCGAGCGCGGGCTGTCGATCGACGAGGTGTACGAGCTCACGCGCATCGACCGCTGGTTCCTCGACCAGATGCACGATCTGCTCGAGGCCGAACGCCGCTATGCGAAGCTGGGAGAGATCACCGAGCTCGAGATGCGCAGCATGAAACGCATGGGCTTCTCCGACGCGCAGCTCGGTGCGCTCCGCGGCGAGAGCGAGCAGAGGGCGCGTGAGCGTCGCTGGGCGCTCGGCGTACGCCCAGTCTACAAGATGGTCGACACGTGCGCGGGCGAATTCCCATCGTCGACGCCATATCTCTACGGCTCCTACGACGAGGAAAGCGAGGCGCCTCGCTCCGGGAAGCCGTCGGTCGTGATCCTCGGCAGCGGACCGAATCGCATCGGGCAGGGAGTCGAGTTCGACTATTGCTGCGTGCGCGCGGTGCTCGCGCTCAGGGAAGCGGGCTACGAGACGATCATGGTCAACTCGAATCCGGAAACGGTTTCGACGGACTTCGACATCTCGGACAAGCTCTACTTCGAGCCCCTCACGCTCGAGGACGTTCTCGAGATCGTGCAGCGCGAGCAGCCGCTCGGCGTCATCGTGCAGCTCGGCGGGCAGACGCCCATCAAGCTCACGCGCGCGCTCGAGGCGGCTGGAGTCACGATCCTCGGCACGTCGCCCGACGCGATCGACATCGCGGAGGACCGCCGCCGCTTCGACAAGGTCGCCCGCGAGCTCGGGATTCGGCAGCCGCCCAACGGCACGGCGACGACGCTCGCCGAGGCGGAGGCGGTGGCGCTCGAGGTAGGATATCCGGTGCTCGTGCGTCCGTCGTACGTACTCGGCGGACGCGCGATGCAGATCGTGTACGACCAGGGCTCGCTGCGCGGCTACTTCGAGACGGCGGCGCGCGTCTCCGAGAATCGACCGGTGCTCATCGACCGTTTCCTCGAAGATGCGTACGAGGTCGACGTCGACGCGATCGGCGATGGTGAGCACTACGTGATCGGCGGCGTGATGCAGCACATCGAAGATGCGGGTATTCACTCGGGGGACTCTGCGTGCGTGCTCCCGCCGTACATCATTCGCGAGGAGGATCTCGCGACGATGCGCACGCACACACTGGCGCTCGCGAAGGCGCTCGGCGTCGTCGGGCTGATCAATGTCCAATTCGCGATTCGCGATCGTGTGGTGTACGTGCTCGAGGTCAATCCGCGGGCGAGCCGGACGATCCCGTTCATCTCGAAGGCGATCGGCGTGCCGCTGGCGTCGCTCGCCGCGCGGCTGATGATGGGAGAGAGTCTCGCCGACACGGGCTTCACGGAGGAGATCAGTCCGCCGTACGTGTCGGTGAAGGAGGCGGTCTTCCCGTTCAACAAGTTCAAGGGCGCCGATCCCGTGCTCGGCCCCGAGATGCGGTCGACCGGTGAGGTCATGGGCATCTCGGAGAGCTTCGGAAGTGCGTTCGCGAAGGCGCAGCTCGCGGCTGACAACGGGCTGCCGTTGAGCGGGGCGGTGCTCGTGACCGTGAACGATTCGGACAAGGCGCACGTCGCGCCGATCGTGCGCCGTTTCGCGGACATGGGCTTTCGCGTGCTTGCGACGCCGGGCACCGCGAAGTTCCTGCGCGATCGCGGCATTGCGGCCGAGACGGTGTTCAAGGTACACGAGGGACGGCCCAACGGAGTCGACCTCATCGTCAACGGCCAGGTGCAACTGCTCATCAACACGCCGCTCGGCAAACATTCGCAGACCGACGATTACACGATGCGGCAGGCCGCCGTCGCCCACCGCATTCCGTACACGACCACGATGTCGGCGGCGAACGCCGCGTGCGATGCAATTCTGTCGCTCCGCTTCCGGCCGCCTCAGGTCCGCTCGCTTCAGGAGTGGCACGAGCTAGCCCAAGCCGCCACGATTCGTTAATCTCGCGACACACCCCGGCACCCATCGGAACCTGATGCCCGTCCCGCTGCTCGACCTGAAGGCTCAGCACGCGCGCATTCGCGAGAAGGTCGTCGCCGCGATGATGAGAGTCGTCGACGATCAGAGCTTCATCCTCGGCAAGCCCGTCGAAGACTTCGAGCGAGAGATCGCGGAGCTCTCGCACACGAAGTTCGCCGTCGGATGCGCAAACGGCTCCGATGCGCTGCTTCTCTCGTTGCGAGCGCTCGATGTTGGGACGGGGCACGAGGTCGTCACGACGCCATTCACCTTCTTCGCTACGGCCGGCGCCGTCCACAACTCCGGTGCGAAACCGGTGTTCGCGGACATCGATGCGGACACCTTCAGTCTGAATCCCGAGGCTGCCGCCGCCGCGGTGACGAGTCGCACCAGGGCGATCATACCCGTTGACCTCTTCGGCCAGATGTCGCCGGTCGAGCGCTATGCCGCCGCGACGAAGCTCCCAATCATCGAGGACGCCGCGCAGTCCATCGGCGCGCGTCGCAGCTTCGATGGCGAGTGGCGTATGGCCGGCGAGATGGCAGCGATCGGCACCTATAGCTTTTTTCCATCCAAGAATCTCGGCGGCTATGGCGATGGCGGCATGCTCGTGACGCAGAGCGATGACCTCGCGATGAAGTTGCGCCGGCTCCGCACGCACGGCGCGATCAAGACGTACGTGCACGAAGTCGTCGGCTACAACAGCCGCCTGGACACGCTGCAGGCCGCGGTGCTCTCCGCCAAGTTGCCTCACCTCGCAGAGTGGAGCGCCGCGCGTCGCGCGCACGCCGCGTATTACGATGCGGCCTTCGCGGATCTTGCAGACATTTGCACGCCGGCCATCGACTCCGCGAACGAGTCCATCTATAATCAGTACACGATTCGCACGGAGCGCCGCGACGCGCTGCAGGCGCATCTGAAGGCGAGGGAAATCGGGACCGCAATCTATTATCCCATCCCGCTTCATCTGCAGCAGTGCTTCGCGTATCTCGGCTACAAGCAGGGTGCCTTTCCGGAATCAGAGCGCGCATCCAAGGAGGTCCTTTCGCTTCCCGTCTATCCAGAGCTCACACAGGCGCAGCAGGACGAGACCATCGAGGCGGTCCGCTCATTCTTCGGACGCTGATGCGACATACATTCGCGCGTGTGATCGCGCCCGTCGTTGCAATGGGAATCGCGCTCGCCGCGCCGGCCACCGCGTACGCGCAGCACGCGCTCGTCGGTCTCCCCCTCACCGATCCGGCCTACGTTCAGCTCGACGGCCTCATGCGGCAAGGATGCGCCGAGGCGCGCGTGTCGCAGTTCCGCCCCTTCTTCGTCGGCGACATCAGGAATGCGATCAAGTCGGCGGAGAGCGATTCGTCGTGCACCGGCACACTGCTCTCCGCACTGCGCCTTCGCTTTCCAGAGGACACGGCGCCGCGCGACACATCGCGCAGCCGGCTGTCCTTCGGCGCCGCGGCGACGCTACAGGGGACGGGGCTCAAGAACGGCACCTTCCGCCCCCTGTGGCAGGATGTGCGCCCCACCGATCAAGGTGAGCCCGCCGTCGTCGGCATCGGTCGGGTGCGCATCACGCTCGACGGCGGCCCGCATCTGCTGTTGGTCACCGAGGCCTTCGGCGAGACGGATGTCCGCAACGATCCTACGATTCGCGAGTCCTCCTTCCGCAACACGCACGGTGTGCTCGGATTCCAGGACGCGTACATCACTGCGCAGGTGAGCAAGCTGGTCATCTCGCTTGGACGCGCGCGTGAGGCGTGGCTCGACGACGGAACGGAGTCGCTCGTGCTGTCCGCCAATGGCCCCGCCTACGATCGACTGTTGCTCTCGATGCGCTTCAACAAGTTCGAGCTCCGTGCATTCGCGGCGACGATCAACGACGTGCTCCTCGACTCGACCACCGACGTGCTGCCGGCAGGCGTGTCGCAGCAGCGCTGGCATCGCTTCGCCTTCGGACACGGGCTCACGTATCACCCGACGAAGAAGATCGAGCTCACGATCGGCGAGACCGCGGTCGTCCAGCGACAGGGCTTTACCGTCGATCTCGGATACCTGAATCCGCTGATGATCTATCAGGTCACGCAGCACGACACGAGTCAGAACGGAGCAGGGGACGCGAACCTCACGAGCTTCTTGGCCGCGCGCGCGACGGTGGGAAGGGCGACGCTTTCCGGCGAGTTCCTCATCGACGACATCCAGATCGACTCGAAGGACCGCGCGAACTATCCGAACCAGCTCGGCTGGAATCTCGAGGCCGCATACGCGCTGCCGATCATCGTCCCGACGTCGGTCGGCGTGCAGTACAAGCGCATCGACAGCTTCACCTACATCGGCCAGGTCGACTACTCGAAGGTCTATCAGAGCTTCGACCAGCCGCTCGGCTCCGAGCTCGGCCCCGACGCCGACATGATACGCGGATACGGCGAGGTGTGGGCATCGGGGAAGCTGCGCCTGGTTGGCGGCATCGCGAAGTGGCGGCACGGCGCCTACCGCATCACCGATCGCCCGACACTCAACCGCTTCGGCCACGCCAACGATCCGTATCCGGACGTCACGGACGATCGCCCCAACGTGCAGGACGCGTACATCGGCGACGTGTCGGCCGAGTGGCTCGACGGGATCATTCCCATCACGGCGAAGCTCGAGGTCGCGCGCATCACGGATGTGAACAATGTGCCGACGCCGGCGAAGAATTTTGCGCGCTTCCAGGTGACCGCGAGCTATCGGTTTCGGTATCCGTGAGTGGGGGAATAGTAACTGCGAACTACGAGCACGGATGACACGAAAACTGCACGAATCGAATCATACGCGCGAAGGGCTGAGGGTGCGGGTTGGGAAGCCTCTTTTGGGATGATCTATGAAGCGGTCGAAACGAGGCTTGGGACCGCAGTGTAGGAGCAGGCCGACTTCGAACTTTGTCGCACGAAGGTAGCTGATCAGCTGAGGGCCATCCGCTGGCGAGAGCTTCTCCGTTGCTTTGATTTCGACGATGACTTTGTCGTCGATCACCATGTCGAGTCGTTGCGTCGCCACATGTCTGTTCTTATAACGGATGTCGACCAATAACTCTCGTGCAACAAGGTGACCCCGCTCGCTGAGCTCGAACGCGAGAGCCCCAGCATAGGTTCGTTCATTGAGCCCATATCCGAAATAGTTGTACACTGTCAGAAACGCCCCAACGATACAGTGGCAGCGCTCAGCCTCCAAGATCGCACTTTGCATTTCGCGATTTTGGTTATCGCTGTTCCTTCAAGCATCATCGTCCAACCGCGAGATGCACCCATCCTTCCCAAGATTCGATTCGTGCAGTTTTCGTGTCATTCGTGCTCGTAGTGCGCAGTTCCTACCCGCTCACATTGCCCCCCTCCCTAACGCCAGCTAACTTCAACGGCTGTATCACTTTCTCTCCACTCCCTACGTCCCTACGCCCACTGAATGCGCATTACCGTCGTCGGAACCGGCTACGTCGGCCTGGTCGTTGGCGCCTGCCTCGCGGAGACCGGCAATGACGTTCACTGCGCCGATCTGGATGTCGCCAAGATCGAGGGATTGAAGAAGAACATCCTTCCGATCTACGAGCCGGGGCTCGACGAGCTGGTGGAGCGCAATCAGTCGCAGGGACGGCTTTCGTTCACCACGGACGTGCCCGCGGCGATTCAGGGTGCCGAGGTGGTGTTCATCGCCGTGGGCACGCCGCCGGACGAAGATGGCTCGGCCGATCTTCGTCACGTCCTCACGGTCGCGGAGCTCGTCGGTCAACACATGACGCGCGAAGTGGTGGTCGTCACCAAGTCGACGGTTCCCGTTGGCACGGCGAACAAGGTCGAGCTGGCAGTGAGCAAGCACGCCAAGCTCCCCTTCCATCTCTGCAGCAATCCGGAGTTTCTGAAGGAGGGCGCGGCCGTCGATGACTTCCTCAAGCCGGATCGTGTCGTCCTCGGGGTCGCGACCGATCATGCGCGCTTTGTGATGGGCGAGCTGTACGCGCCGTTCGTGCGCACGGGAAAGCCGATCATCTTCATGGATATCCCGAGCGCCGAGATGACGAAGTACGCGGCGAACGCGATGCTCGCGACGCGCATCTCGTTCATGAACGAGGTCGCGAATCTCTGCGAGCGCGTTGGCGCAGACGTCGACATGGTGCGGAAGGGAATCGGCAGCGACGATCGCATCGGGCCGTCGTTTCTCTTTCCGGGCCCGGGCTACGGCGGCTCCTGCTTTCCGAAGGACGTGAAGGCGTTGTTGCGCACCTCGGTGGAGAAGGGCGCGCAGCTTTCCGTGCTCCACGCCGTCGAAGAAGCGAATGACCGGCAGAAGCACCTTCTGTTCGCGAAGCTCAAAAGCGTCGTCGGTGCCTCGCTCGAGGGAGCGCGCATCGCGGTCTGGGGACTCGCCTTCAAGCCCCAGACCGACGACATGCGCGAGTCGCCCGCGCTTACGCTGATCGATCAGCTGCTCGCCGCCGGCGCGACCGTCGTTGCGCACGACCCCGTCGCGATGCATGAAGCGAAGCGTCGCCTCGGCGACACGGTCACCTTTGCGGCGACCAACTACGACGCGCTCGATGGCGCGGCGGCGCTCGTCGTCGTCACCGACTGGAACGAGTATCGGCATCCCGACTTCTCGCGCATCAAGAGCGCGCTCTCGAAGCCGATCGTGATCGACGGTCGCAATTTGTACGATCCGGCGAAGATGAAGAGCCTCGGTTTCACCTACCGCTCGATCGGGCGCGGAGAGCAGTCATGAGAGTGCTCATCACGGGCGGCGCAGGCTTCCTCGGCTCGCACCTCACCGATCGCTTTCTCGCAGATGGACACGAAGTCGTCGGGCTCGACAACTTCATTACCGGGCACCCCGATAACATCGCGCATCTCGCGAGCAATCAGAAATACGAGTTCGTCCAGCACAACATCTCGACGTACACGTATGTGAAGGGGAAGCTCGACGGCGTGCTCCATTTCGCGAGCCCCGCGAGCCCGATCGACTATCTCGAACTGCCGATTCCGACGCTCAAGGTGGGGGCGCTCGGCACGCACAACGCGCTCGGCCTCGCGAAGGAGAAGGGCGCGCGCTTCTTTCTCGCCTCGACGAGCGAGGTGTACGGCGATCCACTCGTGCATCCGCAGCCCGAGTCATACTGGGGGAACGTGAATCCCGTCGGTCCGCGCGGCGTCTACGACGAGGCGAAGCGATTCGCCGAGGCGCTGACGATGGCGTACCATCGCTTCCACGGGCTCGACACGCGCATCGTGCGGATCTTCAACACCTACGGCCCGCGCATGCGTCCCCGCGACGGGCGTGTGGTGTCGAACTTCATCGTGCAGGCGCTCCGTAACGAGCCGATCACGATCTATGGCGATGGCTCGCAGACGCGCAGCTTTTGCTACGCGTCGGACGAGGTCGAGGGTATCTACCAGCTCTTCATGAAGGGCGACTCCGACCCGTGCAACATCGGCAACCCGGACGAGTACACGGTGCGCCAGCTGGCCGAGATGGTGCGCGAGCTGACGAAGACCACCGCGCCACTCGTCGA
The DNA here is from genome assembly GCA_039935955.1 of Gemmatimonadaceae bacterium. Taxonomy (GTDB): domain Bacteria; phylum Gemmatimonadota; class Gemmatimonadetes; order Gemmatimonadales; family Gemmatimonadaceae; genus FEN-1250. The sequence goes on along the minus strand of JBDTJH010000075.1, from coordinate 1,232 downwards.
GCGTCCGCTTCCGGAGGACGATCCCAAGATCCGCAAGCCGGACATTACCCGCGCGCGTACGATGCTCGGCTGGGAAGCGAAGGTCGGTATTCGCGAGGGACTGCAGAAGACCATCGACTACTTCGCAAGTCTGCCCGCCGAGCGGATGAAGCCGCGTGGCTGAGAAGGTCATCGTCACCGGCGCGGCGGGGTTCATCGGCTCGCACGTGGTCGATGCGCTACTCGCGCGCGGTGACATCGTGGTCGGCATCGACAACTTCGATTCCTTCTACGATCCCGATCTCAAGCGCGCCAATCTCGCCGACGCGATGCTGCATCCGTCGTTCGAGCTCGTCGAGGCGGATGTGCGTGACGCGGCCGCGATGCGGCGCATCGTCGACGCCTTCCATCCGGATGTGATCGTGCATCTCGCGGCGCGAGCGGGAGTGCGTCCGTCGATCGCTGATCCAGCGCTCTACACCGCGGTGAACGTGCTCGGCACCACGGTCCTCCTCGACGCCGCGCGCGCCGCGAAGATCTCGCGTATCATCGTCGCCTCCAGCTCGAGTGTCTACGGCAACGACGCGACGCCGCCGTTCCGCGAGGACGAGCCTGCGATCACGCCGATCAGCCCCTACGCCGCGACGAAGCGTGCGGCGGAGCTGATGTGCGAGACGTACGCGAGCCTTTGCGATTGGATGCGCATCATCTCGCTCCGCTTCTTCACGGTGTATGGCCCGCGCCAACGTCCCGATCTCGCGATTCACTCTTTCACGCGAAAGATCTCGGTGGGAGAATCGATCCCGTTCTTCGGCGATGGCACCGCGGAGCGGGACTACACCTACATCACGGATACCGTGCAGGGGGTGCTCGGCGCGATCGACCGAAGCCGCACATCCGCACCCGGTCACGAGATCTACAATCTCGGCGAGTCGGCCGTGACGACGCTCTCCAGCCTCGTCACGCTCATCGAGCAGGCGCTCGGCATGACCGCGAAGCTCGAGCGACTTCCCGCGCAGCCCGGCGACGTCCGACGCACGCTCGCGGACATCTCCAGGGCGCGCAAATATCTCGGCTACGATCCATCGGTCCAGGTGAGCGATGGCATTCCACGGTTCGTGGCTTGGTTCCGCGAGAGCGGCATCGGCGCTGCGTCAGCCACTACGGCCGCGCGCGGCTGAACCCGCCGCCCTTTTCGGGGTAACATTTCGCACATGTCCTTTCTCAAGCGATCGCGTGTCGGTGCCGTCGCG
>JBDTJH010000074.1:0-9115 GCA_039935955.1 Gemmatimonadaceae bacterium | reverse complement strand
ACCGGCGCGACAACCTCGTGTTGTGCTGCCCCGCCTGCAACGCGCAGAAGGCCGACCAGCCGTTCCTCGCCTTTCTGCTCGCGCGCCGGGCGCGCGCCGCTAGCCTGCTACGATACGGAGAGCATCTGAGCCCGATGCTGCTGCAGCTCGCGCGAGAGATCGCGGGACCGGAAGCGTCCGCGCGCGCATCGCGTCTCGCGGATCCCGACTACCCCTATGCCGACTGACGCTTCGGTCTCACCCGACCGGCAGCTGGGCAAGCTGCTCGACCATCTCGAATGGGCTGACCGGCGCGTGCTCGATTCCCTTCGCGCGATGCCGCATCCCGACCAGCGGGCGCTCGAGCTCTACGCGCACGTGCTCGGCGCCGAGCACAACTGGCTCTTCCGCATGCTCCAGCAGCCGCCGCGGCAACGAATTTGGCCGGACATTTCGCTCGACGAGGCTGCAGCGCTGGCCGCCGACAATGCAAAGGGGCTGCGGGAGCTGCTTGCTTCGAACGATACGGAGCAGTTGCAGCGGAAGGTCGCCTACACCAACAGCGCGGGACTCGCGTTCGAGTCGAGGCTCGAGGACATGCTGCTTCAGGTATTTCTTCACGGCAGCTATCACCGCGGGCAGGTTGCGCTGATCGTCCGCGGTGCCGGCGGCGAGCCCTCTCCGTCCGACTACATGCAATTCGTGCGCGGTGTCGCCGCAGCGGTCACGCCGCGGCCACGTCGCTAGCTCGTTGCCGCCGTCGTACTAGAGGTATTAGTCAGATCCTCGCGACGGCGAAGAGCACGAGCAACAAAAACGCCGCAAAGACTCCGCTGTTCCGGCGAATCGCGACGAAGAGCAAGGCCAATGGAACGACGAGCGCAATCATGGCTGTGTCCGGGAAAGGGCGCGCCGGGCAGACGCACCGTTCTCTGTGATCCCCATGTCATCAATGGCGCTGCGGGACAGAAAAAGCGGACATGCCGTTCGCGTCTTCATCTGCATGGGTGTCGCCGCCGGCGCGAGCGACGCCTCGGTCTACCGGTTGACCGGGAAGCGCTCCGCTACGCTAGATCGGAAGAACTTCTCAGGTCCCGCCGTACCACTCGTAGCCCTGGTCGCTCCAGTATCCACCATTCCGCTCTGGCAGGAACACGATCTTCGTCAGGTATTTCGTGTTCTTGTAGCCGAGCTTCACGGGCGAGTGAATGCGCGCCGGCGCGCCGTGGGCCATACCGAGCATATGACCATCCATCGCTATCGCGACGAGCGTCTGCGGATGCATCGCGCTGTCGAGATCCCAGCTCTCGTGGTAGCCATCGTCGAACGACTGAAAGTCGACGTACGCGGCGTCCGGCTTTACATCGACGAGCCGGGCAAGGTCGCTGAGCCGCACGCCTCCCCACACTGCGATGGCGTTCCACCCTTCGACGCAGAAGTGATCGACGCGCTGGCTGCGGAAGGGAAGCCTGCGAAGGTCATCGAGCGAGAGCTTGACCGGATTGTTCACGGCGCCGCTGACTTCGAGCGCCCACGGGCCGCGGCTGCCCTCGTCCCACACTGGTACGGTCTTCGAGATGAAGTACGATGGGAACGCGGAGCCGGCGATCTTCGCGCCGTCCTTCGCGTTGTTCATCGACGAGTGCTGAAAGAGCGAGCGTTCCACGCCCTCGTTCCTGTGCTCGGCGAGATCGAGCAGCCGCTGCGCGCGCGGGGAACGATCGATATTACACGCGGCGAGGAAGGCGGTGGTGAGCGAGAAACCGCCCGCGCTCAGGAAGCGTCTGCGATCCACGTTATTTCTCCTGCGACGCGCGACGGCTCCAGCGCGGCAGCAGATGATAGAAGGGGCGCGCGTTGCGTGCCTCGGGCGAAAGATCCTCGCGATAGCCGCCCGTCACCATCGACTGAATCGAATACGGGTCGACGGCGAAGACCATGAAAATGTGCGCGAACGACAACACGATGAGCCCCATCATCGTCATGAAGTGCCAGTACCGCGCCCAGACGTAGCCGCCGAAGATCGCGGTGATCCATCCGAGCTGCACGGGCTTCCAGATCGCGAGCCCGGTGAGCACCTGCAGGATCGCGAGGATCGGCAGCGCGAAATACGTCGCCTTCTGCATCGCGTTGTGCTTGCCGTGATGCGGATGCGTCTTGGAGACGAAGAGATAGAACTTGATCATGGCGATCGCATCGCGCACATCGCCCTTACGCGGAACCAGGTCGCGCCACTCGCCGTGCAGATAGATGAACGTCAGATACACGAGCCCGTTCACGACGAGCACCCACATCATCGCAAAGTGCCAGTGGCGCCCACCGCCAAGCCACCCGCCGAACGTAAGGAGATCCGGGATCGCCTTATGCTCGAACGGATAGCAGCAGAACTGCTCCCCGCGTCGAGCGAACGCCGGATATGCGTTGAAGATGCGAAGACCGCTGCCGACCATCAGCGTCAGGGCGATCGCATTGACCCAATGCGTCACCCGGACAATCCAATGGTGGCGGCTTCTCACGACTTGTGCGTCGCCTTCGCGTCCGCCTTCGCGAAGAGCGTGTCGTACTGTCCGTAGCCGGCCTTATCGAGCTGGCTTGCCGGAATGAACTTGAGTGACGCCGAGTTCATGCAGTAGCGCAGACCGGTGGGCGCCGGTCCGTCATCGAAGACGTGACCGAGGTGCGAATTGGCGTGCTCCGAGCGAATCTCGTCGCGCTCCATGCCCAGCGTGCGATCCGACTGCTTCTTGATGTTCGACGGCTCGAGCGGCTTGGTAAAGCTCGGCCAACCAGTGCCGGACTCGAACTTGTCGAGGGAGCTGAACAGCGGCTCGCCGGAGACGATGTCGACGTAGATACCGGCCGCGTGGTTGTCCCAGTACTCGTTGTGGAACGGGGATTCGGTGCCGCTTTTCTGCGTGACGTAGTACTGCTCTGCAGTGAGCTTCTTCTTGATCTCGCTGTCGCTTGGCTTCTTGTAGTCCATCTTTTTCACTGCTGTGGCTTGAGTGTATGTGGTATCCAGCTGCTCGGCCGTCAGAACAACCGGCTGTCGCTCTAAGGTCGCAGAGCCTGCGGCAGACCGGCCGTTGATCGCGAGTGCGACGAACCCGGCTGCGGCGACCCCGACTGCTATTCCTAGTCCGTTCATGTTCCCTGCCATGCTAGGGATGTGTACATCATACTAATACCGCGTCCGCACAGGGGGTTCCCGCGGAGAAAGGGGCCTCGAGAGCGTACCCAACGGTTCGTCCTGGCGCCATACTACGGCGCAGGATACCCGAGTTAACACCCTCCAAGCCGAGAGCAGTGAACCCTCAAAGGATACGCCTCCGCGGCCTCGCCGGATTCATCGTTTTTGCCCTCGCCGGCTGCGGCGGCGGGCAGCCCTCCAGCACGCGCGTGACAGCCATGCCATCCCGGATCGACGCGATTCTCGCCCAATACAACCTGCCGGACGTGCCCGGTGCGAGTGTGCTCGTGCTGCGCGACGGCGCGCCCGTGTATGAAAAGGCGTTTGGCAGCTCGGACCTCGAAGCGCACACGGCGGCGACCGTCCACACCGACTATCGTCTCGCATCGCTCACGAAGGCGTTCACCGCGATGTCGATCATGCTGCTCGTGAAGGACGGGAAGCTCCACTACGACGATCGCGTCGTCGATGTGCTCCCCGGATTTCCCGCGTACGCGCGAGAGATCCGCATTCGCAATCTGTTGACGCACACCTCGGGGATCGTCGACTACGAGGACTTCGTACCGGATTCGCAGACGACGCAGCTGAACGACGACGATGTGCTGCGGCTCGTGCATCGCACAGACACGCTGAACTTCGCGCCCGGCTCGGCCTATCATTACAGCAACTCCGCCTACGTGTTGCTCGGACTCATCGTGCAGCACGTGTCCGGGATGCCGTTCCCAAAGTTTCTGCACGACCGCATCTTCGCGCCGCTTCACATGGACTCGACCGTCGCGTACGTGAAGGGATCGTCGACGGTGCCGCAGCGCGCGTACGGCTACACCGCGGACTCGTCGGGGCACTTTACGCGCACTGATCAGAGCTCGACGAGCGCAACACTTGGCGATGGCGGCATCTACACATCGGTGACCGACATGGCGAAGTGGAGCGATGCGCTCGACGACGCGACACTCGTCGACAGCGTGACGATGCATCGCGCGTGGTCGCCGACGATGCTCACCACGGGGAAGGAGAGCGGCTACGGATATGGATGGTTCGTAGCGACGGTGAATGGCGAGCTGCAGCTGCGCCATCATGGCGAGAGCACGGGATTCACGAACGCGATTCTCAAGTATCCGGCGCGCAAGCTGACGATCATCGTGCTCACGAATCGCACGGGCGGCGCGCCGTGGGACATTGCGGATCGGATCGCTGCGCTCTTTCCGTAAGTAGGCGAAACCGTTGGTCACCGATCGTCGCATGGACAGAACATGAACAACGGCCGATTCGCGATTATTGTCGAATCGTGGGTGAAAAACAAATCCGATCGTGTGATGCCGTCGTAGATGAGGGACGAGGCCGATGAATGGCTTCGTCCCTTACCTATTTTGGAGTATGAACCTCATGCGCTTGAATCTGATCGCTGCAGCCTTCGCCGCACTTGTCGCGCTTCCCGCGGTGTCGCACGCCCAGGCCGACATGAAGATGGTCGGTGGCGCCGCGATGTATCCGACGAAGGACATCATCGAGAACGCCGTCAACTCGAAGGATCACACGACGCTCGTCGCCGCCGTCAAGGCCGCGGGGCTCGTCGAGACGCTGAAGGGCCCCGGGCCGTTCACCGTGTTCGCGCCGACCAACGAAGCATTCGCCGCGCTCCCCGCCGGGACGGTCGACAATCTCCTCAAGCCCGAGAACAAGGCGAAGCTCACGAGCATCCTCACCTACCACGTCGTCGCCGGTGACATGGACGCGATGACGCTTGCCGCGGCGATCAAGGCCGGCAACGGCAAGGCCGAGCTCAAGACCGTGCAGGGCGGCAAGCTGTGGGTCATGATGAAGGGCAAGGACATCGTCGTGAAGGACGAGAAGGGCAACGTCGCGAAGGTCACGATTGCGGACGTGAAGCAGTCGAACGGCGTCATCCACGTGATCGACAAGGTGTTGATGCCGGGGATGTAGTGCCGGTATGATCGACGTACAATGAAAGTCGTGTAACGAGCGGCGCGCACCATCGAGTGCGCGCCGCTTTTGCATGCGTTATATCTCGCGCATGTCTGCACCGGCATAGTCTCGCGAGCGAGGAGCTCCTCCGCTGCGCTCGTACAACCTCGGCTTTCTCCCCGCGCTGGTGGTGCACTCGTCGCTGCAGCAGCTCAAGCTGTAGGCGCTCTGGTCGCGTGGCCTTGCCCACTGGCACAGTAGCGTACAAGGTTTCCCGATGTCGCTCCGTCCGATCCTGCTCGCCATCGTCGGCGACAGCGCAGCAGGCAAGTCCACGCTCGGCGACGGCATCGCCGCCCTGCTGGGCGACGAGCGCGTCACCGTCGTCACGACGGACGACTACCACAAACACAACCGCCAGGCCCGGCGCACGCTGCGGATCAGCGCGCTGCATCCCGACTGCAACGACCTCGACCTGCTGGGCGAGCATCTCGAGCAGCTCGCGAGCGGGAAGTCGGTGCAGAAGGCTCCGTACAATCACGCGAGCGGGGACTTCGATGCGCCGCGCGAGATCGTGCCGTCGGAGTTCCTGATCGTCGAGGGGCTCCTCGGCCTGCACTCGGCGGCGCTTCGCGAACACTACGATGTGAGTGTGTATCTCGACACGCCGGAGCCGCTGCGCCATCGATGGAAGATGTCGCGAGACACCGCGAAGCGCGGCTACTCGGAGAGCCAGGTATCCGAACTCCTCGAGCGAAGGGAGGAGGTATCGGCGACGTACATCCGCCCGCAGCGCGACCATGCGGACATGGTGGTGCGCTTCCGCCCGGGGCCGCGCGCGATCGATGACACCAAGCTGCACGCGACGGTCGCGATGCGAACCGCGGAGCGGCACCCCGCGCTGCGTGAAGTGCTCGAGCAGTCGCCGCTGGCGGTCTCGAGACTCATCCTGCGCCGCCAGGGCGCCGGCGCCGTGCTCGAGATCGACGGGAGAATCTCGGACGCCGAGACGGCGCAGGCGGAGATCGCGCTGATGCGGCAGCGGCCGGAGCTTCAGAACATTCTGCAGCGTCGCACGGGCCAGTTCATGAACAACGGCACGCAGCGACACAGCAACGCGCTCGGACTCGCGCAGCTCCTGATCTCGTATCCGGTCATCAGCGCGAAGCTGGCGCAGGGGGACACCATCTGATGTTGTCGCACGCACTGCCGTCGCTGGCACTCGTCATCGGCTTCGCAGCGTCCCTCCCGGCGCAGAAGCAGACCGGCTTTCTCGATCGCACGGTGAAGTCGGGCGCGCTCACACTGAAGTATCAGGTCTACGTGCCACCGACGTACGACGGCAAGCAGACATTGCCGGTGATTCTCTTTCTTCATGGATCGGGAGAACGCGGCAGCGATGGGCTCAAGCAGACGCAGGTCGGAATGCCGGCGCAAATTCGCTGGCATCGTGACTGGATCAATGCGATCGTCGTGATGCCACAGTGTCCGGACGACAGCGTCTTCCGCGGTGTGGTGGCCGATGCATCGTTCGCCGCGATGGAGAAGAGCGTGAAGGAGTTTCGCGGCGATCGCGCGCGACTGTATGTGACCGGGCTGTCGATGGGCGGCTACGGCGTCTTTCAGGAGATCATCGATCATCCGGGCGTGTTCGCCGCTGCGGTCGCGGTGAACGCGGGGCTCACGTCGTCGTCCGACATGCCGGAGCTCTACGTCGACGTCAAAGGGAAGGAGCCGAATGCATTCGTCGCTGCGGCCGCGAAGGATGTGCCGACATGGATCTTCTCGGGCGCGAAGGACGATCTCGTGCCGGCGGTGCAGTCGCGCGATCTCATCGCCGCGATGAAGGCTGTGGGATCTTCGCCGAAGTACACCGAATACGAAGACCTCGGTCACGGCGCATGGGACCGCGCGTACGGCGACGAGGAGTTATGGAAGTGGCTCTTCGCGCAGCGGCTCGAGAAGCCGAGCCGCTAGCGCGACCGGCGTGACCTAGCGTCGCGCCTCGAGCTCCTTCTTCCCGACGTGGCGCATGTCGCCGATCTTCGGCGGCTCGCCGGTGAGCAGTGCCTTCGCGACCTTGAAGAGCTGCACGGCGCGCGGCTGATTCGACTTGAGGAAGGTGGCCTCGTGCGCCTCGACCTCGATGAGCACGAGCCGCGGGTCATTCGGCCCGCCGTTGCGATCGCCGCCCTCGTCGCCGAACCACGCCTTCCAGTCCGGCTTGTAGAGCGTGCGAATCAGATCGCGGTCGCTGACGATGCGTGCGGTTCCGCTCACCGACACCCATTCGCGCGACTTGTTGTTGTAGTACGCGAGATTCACTTCGGGCTGTGCCGCGATCTCGTCCACCTTGTGCGTCTCCGTGCTGGTGACGAACCAGAAGTCGACGCGCGGCCGCTTCTCCTGCGTGGACATCGGACGCGAGACGAGCGTGCCATCGAAGTTGCGGCTCGTGAGCATCGCGATGTCTATGCCTTCGACGAGGGAATAGAGCTCCTCGATTTTCTTTGCGGGCGAGACGTTGTCGTTCATTATTTTCTCTGACGCCATCTTGCTGTCCTTGCTCTTCGCCTTCCTTGCGGTCTTCGTCGTCGCACTCTTCGATTTGACGCTTGGCATTTGACTCTCCCCAATGACGGTAACGGAGAGCGGGATGCGCTCTCTGGGGCAGAGTAAAGCAATCCGCGCGCCGCCGCCTCGGCGAGCTCGACCGCCGAGGCGTCCGTCACCAACGCGGCCTAACCCGCCGCGAACATTTTTGTGCACAGCGCTCCGACCTTCGTCGCCAACGCTGCGCCACGGTCCGACGTAAAGTCACCCGTGCTGAAAGCGCTACCTTGCACCGAGCAATACATCTTTCCCTTCTTACTCATGAACTCCAAGCTGTTGTCAATCCTGTAGAAGGCCCGATCGCCCACATTCGGAAGTGGCGTGTACTTGCTGCTATTTGCACTGTTCGACATCTCGTTCCACCCCATCTCCGACGTGAAATCGGTTCCGGTATGGACGCGAAATTCGGCGCCAGGAACGTCGAAAATACAGGAGCGCGGAAACGGGTCGTAGGATCCCACCGTCGCCGGCTTAATGAGAATCCCCGCGGCGTCGGCCGGCGTGAAAATCTTTTGGCAGTCGAGCGGCGGGTCGTCGGCCTTCGAATCGTCGTCGCTGCTCGAAGCGTCGGCTGCGGGAGTCGCAGCGGGATCCTTCGAGGCAGCAGACGCCGCCTGCGACTTCGAGCATGCGGCTACCACGCTGAGTGCGCAGAGCGCGCCGATCAATGCCAGCTTCTCTCTGAACATGGCCGTCTCCAGTTATTGGTGATTACGCTGCAGCTCGCGCGGACGCACGACGCAACGCGCCACTCTTGCGACCTCACGCGCCGGGCACGTATTTCTGCAGCTCGACGATGGTGCCACGCTTGCCGACGATGTAGATCAGCACGCGGTTGCTGCCCGTCGCGAGCACCGTGGTCGGTCCCGAAACCCCGCTTGCGGGCTCGACCGAAGCCTTCGCGCCCGGGAGCTCCTTCTTGTACCAGGCGATCACCGTCGGCATCGTATCCGGAGTCGAGGCGACGTAGATCTGATATCGTTTGCCATTGATCGGCGGGGGGGCCGGACGCCCGTCTCCCGCAGTCGCCTGATACTGGCTGCCGGTTTTGAAATGCGGATATGCGGGTAGTCCGGTTTCGTTCTTCTCGAGCTGCTGGGCGCGCAGCGAGGTTGGCGCGAGCGTCAGCGCGGCGACGACGGTCGCGATCGCTGCGACGGTTGTACGCAGTAGATCCTTTGAGGACACGAAAAAGCTCCGGGCGAAAGATTGGCAGCGATGAACTCGCCTATCTTCGCGCGGAGCCGTTTCTCAGCCGTTAGCTGAACGTTTCTTGAAGAGACTTTCGTACTGGGGCGGGTGGGGTCGAACCACCGATCTCCGGATTAACAGTCCGGCGCTTTGCCAGCTCAGCTACGCCCCAAAAGGATGCGCAAGTTAGGAATTAACAGCCACATACGCAACTTT
>JBDTJH010000073.1:0-11953 GCA_039935955.1 Gemmatimonadaceae bacterium | reverse complement strand
TCTCCGGCGGGCAGCAGCAGCGTCTCTGCATCGCCCGCGCGCTCGCCAACGATCCCGAGGTGCTGCTCCTCGACGAGCCCGCAAGCGCGCTCGATCCGATCGCCACCCAGAAGGTCGAAGAGCTGCTCTACGAGCTGAAACGGGAGTTGACGATCGTCATCGTTACTCACAACATGCAGCAAGCGGCTCGCGTCTCCGAATTCACCGCCTTCTTCTACCTGGGCCGCCTGGTAGAGGTAAATGCAACTGATCGTCTCTTCACCAGTCCACGCGAGCCGCGGACCGAAGCCTACGTGACAGGGAGATTCGGATGAGCCCCGCCGACACCGCTGGTTTTCGACACTTCCACGAGCAGCTCGATCAGCTGAAGCAGCGGCTGCTCGACATGTCCGAGCGCGCCGAAGCGCTCGTCGATCTCTCCGTGGAAGCCCTGCTCCATCGCGACGCAGGAAAAGCCGATGCCGTCATCGAAGGCGACAGCGAGCTCGATTCCCTCGAGGTCGAGGTGGAAGGGCTCGCGGTCTCCCTGCTGGCGCTGCAGCAGCCGATGGCGCGCGACCTCCGCTTCATCATCAGCGCGATCAAGATCTCGAGCGATCTCGAGCGCGTCGGCGACCACGCGGTGAACATCGCGCAGTCGACGCAGCGCCTCGTCGCGATGCGGTCCAACATCACACCGGATCCTGAAGTCGAGGACATGGCCCGCCGCGCGCGCCACATGCTCGGCGACGCCCTCGACGCCTTCGTTCGCGGCGACGGCGTGCTCGGCCGCGATGTCATCCGCCGCGACGACCAGGTCGACGCGCTGCACGACTCGCTCTTCCGCATCCTCCTCACGCACATGCTCGAGGATCCGACGACCATCTCCGCTGCCCTCGAGCTCTTCCTCGTGAGCCGCAACCTCGAACGCGTCGCCGACCTCGCCACCAATATCGCCGAAGACGCGGTATACTTGGCGGAAGGAAAGACCATCAAGCATCGCCTGGAGGACCGGGAGGATCGCACTGTCGCCGCAACGGCCTGATCCCGCGAGCAATCTGGACCGCGTCGCCGCCATCGATATCGGATCGAACTCGATCCGCGCGATCGTGGCCGACGTGTCGGCCGACGGCCACATACGCGTCGTCGATGAGATGAAGTCCGCGCCGCGACTCGGCGCGGGAATGGATGCGCGGGGCGAGCTCGAGCAGGGCGCGATGCAGCGCGCGACCGAGGCGGTGGTGCGCATGGCCACGCTCGCGCGGCAGCTCGGCGCCACCCGCATCGAGGCGGTCGCCACCAGCGCCGTGCGCGACGCATCCAACGCGCGGCAGTTCGCCGATATGGTACGCAAGGCGGCGAAGCTCCAGATGCGCGTACTCGAAGGAAGCGACGAGGCACTCCTCGGCTTTCGCAGCGCGCTCGCCCACTTCGATCTCGCCTCGGGACGCGCCGCGGTGGTCGACATCGGCGGAGGCTCGCTCGAGCTCGCGCTCAGCGCCGCAGGACTCGTCGACCGCCTCGTCTCCCTCCCCTTCGGCGCGCTTCGCATGACGGAGCGCTACTTCTCGAAGAAGATCACGCGCTCCGCGGTGAAGCAGTTGCGCAAGGAGGTTCGCCACGAGCTCCTGCGCCATCTCCCGGCGCGCGAGTGGCGCAATGCGCAGGTGATCGGCTCAGGCGGCACGTTCACGAACCTCGCGGGGATGTCGCTCGCGCGTCAGGGAATTCGCCCGCCGCAGAGCGTGCACGGCACGCGCGTCCCCCGCGTCGATCTCGAGCACATCCTCGACAGCCTGCAGGACATGACGCCGACCGAGCGCCTCACCGTCGCTGGGCTCAACGCCGGCCGCGCTGACATCATCGTGGCGGGGCTCGCGGTCATCGCGGAAGTGATGGCGCGCCTCGACTCCCCGAGCCTCGTGGTGTCCGCCTACGGAATCCGCGAAGGGCTCCTTCTCGAGACCGCGCACGTGGTTCCGACTGTCGCGAGCCCCGGCGAGGCGCGCGAGCGCTCCGTACGGAGGCTGGCCGAAGCGTGTCACTTCGAGGAAAGGCATTCGATGCACGTCCAGCGGCTCGCCCTCCAGCTCTTCGACGCGCTCGGCGCCCGCCTGGGTGCCAAGCCCGGCGAGCGAGACATTCTGGCGGCCGCCGCGACGCTCCACGACATCGGCTACCACATCAGCTACGACAAGCACCACAAGCACTCGTACTACCTGATCACGAACGCCGAGCTGCTGGGGATGTCACCGATGGAGCAGATCGTGGTGGCGAACGTCGCGCGCTATCATCGCGGCGCGGTGCCGTCGAAGGAGCATCCGAGCTACGCGTCGCTCGCGAAGCCGCTGCGCGAGCAGGTACGTCGCCTCTCGGCCATCCTGCGGCTCGCGGATGGCCTCGATCGCGGACACATCTCGGCCGTGGATCGCGTCAAGGTGCGCTGGATGAAGGGGCGCATCCGCATCACGCCGATCGCGCGCAACATCCATCAGCCGATGCGCCTCGAGATCTGGGGCGCGAGCCGCAAGTCGCAGCTCCTGGAAAAGATCGCCGGCGTGCCGGTGGAGATCGTCGGCTCGCGCGTCGCGCACACCGTCGCCGCGTTTACGGATCGAGCGGCGCGCTCCCCCACGTAGAGCTCACCATCACGAGCTGAGCCTGACATTCAGGCTCGCCCTCTGCCTGCCGCTGCAGATAGCACCCGTCCGGCTGCAGCGTCCACGCGTTCCGATTGTCGCGCAGATACGTCGCGAGCAGCGTGCGCAGCGACTCGTGGAGCGTCTTGTCCTCCACCGGCGTGACCGCTTCGACCCGCCGCTCGAAGTTGCGCGGCATCCAGTCGGCGGAGCCGAGATAGTACTCCTCGTCGCCGTCGTTGAGAACGTAAAGCAGCCGCGAGTGCTCGAGAAAGCGCCCGACGATGCTGGTGACGCGTATATTCTCGCTGACTCCCTGGATCCCGGGCCGCAGGCAGCAGATGCCACGCACGATCAGATCGATGATCACGCCGGCCTGCGCGGCTTCATATAGTGAGACGATCGTCGCGGGATCCGCGAGCGCATTCATCTTCGCGATGACTCGCGCGGGTCGACCTGCGCGCGCGTGCTCCATCTCGCGCGCGATGAGCGCGCGGAAGCGGTCGCGCATGTCCCCCGGCGCGATGATGAGCTTCCGGTAGTGCCGCTGGCGTGAGAAGCCCGTGAGGAAGTTGAACAGGTCACTCAGGTCAGCGCCGATCTCGGGATTGCAGGTGAACAGCCCGAGGTCCGTATACTGCCGCGCCGTCTTCGAGTTGTAGTTCCCCGTGCCGACATGCACGTAGCGACGGATCCCATCCGCCTCTCGCCGCACGACGAGACAGGTCTTCGTGTGCGTCTTGAGATCCATCATCCCGTACACCACGTGCACACCCGCGCTTTCGAGCTGCCGCGCCCATGTGATGTTGTTCGCCTCGTCGAAACGCGCCTTGAGCTCGACGAGCACCACCACCTGCTTCCCGCTCTCGGCCGCCTCGGTGAGCGCGCGGACAATCGGCGTGTCACCTGACGTTCGGTAGAGCGTGAGCTTGATCGCGAGCACGTCGTCGTCTTCCGCCGCGCGCTCGATGAACTGCTCCACCGTCGTCTGGAAAGAGTCGAAGGGATGGTGCACGAGCACGTCGCCCTGTCGGATGACGTCGAACATTCCGCCGTTCACGCCGCGCAGCCTCGGCGGCGTGCTCGGCACGAGCGGCGGATCGCGCAGCTCGGGAATCTCGAGCGACGCAAGCTCGCGCAGATCTCCGAGCTCGAGCAGCGAGCCCATCTCGTGCACGTCGGCCTCGGTGAGCGTCGCATGCGGCGGCAGGCGATCGTCGCGCAGCTCGTCGAGCAATAGCGTGCGCATCTCGGGCGGCGTTCCGGTCTGCACTTCGAGACGCACGACCTCGCCGAAGCGACGGAGGAAAACCTGCTCCTCGATGGTCGCCAGCAGATCGTCCGGCTCTTCCGACGTTTCGAGCTCGATGTCCGAGTTGCGCGTGATACGGAACGCGTACCAGTTCCGCACCTCCATCCCTGGGAACAGCGCGCGCAGGTTGATCCCGATGAGCTGCTCGAGCGGTATGAACTGGTTCGGCCTGCCGAACTTCACCCAGCGCGGCAAGCTGCGCGGTACCTTCACGCGCGCGAAGTGCTCCTCCTGCGTGTCGGGATCGCGAATCTCGACCGCGAGCGACAGCGAGAGATTCGAGATGTACGGAAAGGGATGTCCGGGATCTACCGCGAGCGGCGTGAGCACCGGATACACCTGCCGCTCGAAGTACTCGTCGAGCCGCTGCCACTCCGCAGCCGTGATCTCCTCGAGCGGCACGAGCCGCACGCCACGCTCCGACAGCGCGGGGAGGAGTTGCTCGTGCAGCAGCTGCTGCTGCTGCGTGAGCAGCTCGCGCACGCGCAACGCGATCGCATCGAGCTGCTCCTGCGGCGATAGTCCGTCGGGCGCGGTGACGGTGACGTTCGCCGCGAGCTGTCGGCGAAGCCCCGCGACCCGCACCATGTAGAACTCGTCGAGATTCGTGCTGAAGATCGCAGCGAACTTCAGTCGCTCGAGCAGCGGATTCCGCGCGTCGAACGCCTCGTGCAGCACTCTCGAATTGAACTCCAGCCAGCTCAGCTCACGGTTGATGTAGAGCTGCGGAGACAGCACCAGTGGCGCAGGGGATAGCATCAGGTCGGACATTCGTCATTGCCGAAAGCAAACCGTCCGCGCGCAAAGCACGGACGGCGAGGAAAAGCACCAGCTCACAGTATATGGATGATAGTCCGGGAGGGCGCGTCACGAATTCGTCACGAGCGATCTGTTACACCGGATTCGCCGTTCCTTCGCCCCCGATTACAGAGGGTGAACCGCGCTCAGCAACAGCCAGCACAGCGCAGCCACGGCAGCTGCCGCCGGAATCGTCAGCACCCACGCCCACACGATCTTCGTCGCGATGCCCCATCGCACCGCGCTCAACCGCGTCGTCGCCCCGACGCCGACGATCGCGCCCGTGATTGCGTGCGTCGTGCTCACCGGGATGCCGAGCGTGGTTGCGAGGAGAATGCTCAGCGCGCCGCCGGTTTCCGCGCAAAAGCCACCCACCGGGCGGAGCTTCGTGATACGATTCCCCATCGTGTGGACGATCCGCCATCCGCCGAGCAGAGTGCCGAACGAGATCGCGCTGTACGCGCCCATCTCGACCCACGCCGGAATCGAGTTTCCGTTCTCGAGATACATGTGGTGCATCCACCCAGTCTGCCCCGCGAACGATGCCTTACTCGCCACGAGCAGCCCGACGATAATCCCCATCGTCTTCTGCGCGTCGTTCGCACCGTGCGACAGCGAGAAGAGAGCCGAGCTCACGAGCTGCGCCCCTCGAAAAAATCTGTCGACACGCGCCGGCGGCATCTTCTGGAAGATCCAGTACACCGCGACCATCAGCGAGAAGCCGAGTATCGCGCCGATCACAGGCGAAAGTACGATGAAGAGCAGCGTCGTCGGCCATTTGCCGTTTGCGAGCACGAGCCCGCCGAGTCCCGCCTTGGCTACGGCGGCGCCAGCGTATGCGCCGATGAGCGCGTGCGATGAGCTCGACGGCAGCCCGATGCTCCAGGTGACGACGTTCCACGCAATCGCGCCGAGCAGCCCGGCGAGAATGACGTTTGGATCGACGATCGCGGGCGGCACGAAGCCGGTAAACACCGCCTTCGCTACTGCGGTGCCGACGATGAACGCCGCAGCGAAGTTGAAAAAGGCCGCCCACGCCACGGCCTGCAGCGGCTTGAGCACGCGCGTGCCCACGACCGTCGCGATGGAGTTCGCCGAGTCGTGGAAGCCGTTGCTGAAGTCGAACAGGAACGCGATCACAACGATCGCGATGATGTAGTGGACCACGAGCTATGCGTGCTTCAGCGCGATGCTCTCGAGCACGTTCGCGACGTCCTCGCATTGATCGAGTGCCCGCTCGAGCGTGTCGTAGAGCTCCTTCCACTTGATCACTTCGAGCGGATCGGGCGTCCCCGCGAACAGCGCCCCCACCGCCTGGTGATATAGCGCGTCGCCCTCCTCCTCCTTCAGCTTGATCTCCCGTCCTCGCATCACGACGTGCTTCGAATCGCGCATGTTCATCACCGCGCTCTCGATCGATCGCGTCGCCTCGAGCAGCACGTCACAGAGTCGCTTGGCGGGCTCCTTCACCTCGGTGATGTGGAACATCGCCGCCCGCCGAGCCGTGCCGTCGATCAGATCGACGACGTTGTCCAGCTGCGAGACGAGGAGGTGGATGTCCTCCCGGTCGATCGGCGTGACGAACGACTTGTCGATCCGGCCGATGACGTCTCGCGTAATGTCGTCCGCCTGATGCTCGACCTCCTTGATCTCGGCCGCAAAACGCTCGAGATGGACGGGGTCGGCAAAGAGATCGTGGAGGAGTGTGGCCGAGGTCGTGGCGTGCTTGGCGAGATCGGAAAACATCTCGAAGAACGCGGTGTCGCGTGGAATGAGCCGCAAGGCGAATCGATGCGTGGGGGTGGGTGCGCTACACGTTCGTGACATGAAGCTACCCGCCGCCCGCCCCTTCGTCCAACCCCTGGACATCGGCGCGGATGCCAGGTCAGCACGGCCACTGTGACGAGTCACCCTTCGAGCCGCAGGCGAGTAGTAACTCTCGAGCTACGGGCAAATGGTTGATGCTCGTACTCCGGCGTGACCCTTGAATACCAGCACTACACGTTCCCGTACCGCGTCCCCGGAATGGTTGGCTTCGCGAAGAGGCGAATGAGTAGAACGCCCGCGACGAAGCCGCCGACGTGCGCCCATACCGCCACCCCTCCCGAGACATTCGCGTTCACCGACGAGAGTTGCGGCAGCCCCGCTAGCAGTTGCTCTCCGAACCAGAAGAGCAGTACGAGAACCGCCGGTATCCAGAAGAGGAAGATCGGCGGGAAGTACATCCGGATGCGCGCGCGCGGGAACAGCAGCAGGAAGCCGCCGAGGATTCCGGAGATCGCGCCCGACGCGCCGACAGTCGGTACCGCCGACGCCGGGTTCACCGCGACGTGCGTCGCGGCCGCGACCAAACCGCAGATGAGATAGAACGCGAGGAACCGCACCGGCCCCATGCTCCCCTCAACGTTCTTGCCGAACACCCAGAGATAGATCGAGTTGCCGATGATGTGCCCCCAGCCGCCGTGCAGAAAAATCGAGAGCAACGGCGTGAGGCGGTTCACAGGGTCGTTGTCGACGACGCACGCCATCCCCGGCCCGATCGGTACCGCGAAGCCGATCGCCGCGCGATGGGTGAGCTCTCCGGGCACCATCCCGAAGTTGCAGACACTCGCCGCCAGCACGTTGGGATCAAAACCACCCTCCTGGACGATCAGCCACACGGCCCAGGTCGCCAGCAACAGGAGATACGTCATCACCGGTGTCCGAACCGGCCGGAGGTCGTCGCCCAACGGAATCATCTACCCTAGCTCCTCCATGCCGGAAAGGCGCCGTCAGCGGCAGCGCCACAGTTCGCTAAACGCGCCACACTAACAGAGATAGGCGGGAGCCAATCGCCGAACCTGTCAAAACGGCTCATATCCCAGGCACCCCACTTGCCTTGAACTAACCCCGCGTGGGTTGGGTTCAGCATGTGGCAGGGCAAGCGCCGCAGGCGCGCCCTCCACGCTTTCACACACATTCGAGGCTTGTCATGGCCGAAAAAGTAATTGGAATTGATCTGGGCACGACGAATTCCGTCGTTGCCGTCATGGAAGGCGGAGATCCGGTCGTCATTCCGAACTCGGAAGGCGGTCGCGTCACCCCATCCGTCGTCGCCTTCACCAAGGATGGCGAACGGCTCGTCGGTCAGGTCGCGAAGCGCCAGGCCGTTACGAACCCGCAAAACACCATATTCTCGATCAAGCGCTTCATGGGCCGCAAGATGTCCGAGGTCCAGGAAGAGACCAAGCGCGTCCCCTACAAGGTCGTCGCTGGTCCGAACGAAGTCGCGATGATCGAGGTCGCGGGCAAGCGCTATTCGCCGCCCGAGATCTCCGCGATGATCCTCCAGAAGATGAAGCAGACCGCTGAGGACTACCTCGGCCACAAGGTCGACAAGGCAGTCGTCACCGTGCCCGCATACTTCAACGATTCGCAGCGCCAGGCCACCAAGGACGCCGGTCGCGTCGCTGGCCTCGACGTGCTGCGCATCATCAACGAGCCCACCGCCGCCGCACTCGCGTATGGTCTCGATAAAAAGAAGGACGAGAAGGTCGCGGTGTTCGATCTCGGCGGTGGTACCTACGACATCTCCGTGCTCGAGCTCTACGACGTCGACGGCTCGCGTCAGTTCGAAGTGAAGTCCACCAACGGTGACACTCACCTGGGCGGCGACGACTTCGATCAGCGTGTCATCGACTGGCTCGTCGCCGAGTTCAAGAAGGATCAGGCGATCGACCTCTCGAAGGATCCGATGGCGCTTCAGCGCCTGAAGGAAGCCGCCGAAAAGGCGAAGATGGAGCTTTCGGGCACGCAGCAGACCGACATCAACCTGCCCTTCATCACGGCGGATCAGAGCGGCCCGAAGCACCTGAACTACTCGCTGACGCGCGCGAAGTTCGAGCAGCTGGTGGACGATCTCATCCAGCGCACGATCCCGCCCATGCAGCAGGCGCTCAAGGATGCGGGCATGAAGCCCGAGGAGATCGATGAGGTCATCCTCGTCGGCGGCTCGACGCGCATTCCGAAGGTGCAGCAGGTCGTGAAGGACTACTTCAAGAAGGAGCCGCACAAGGGCGTCAATCCGGATGAGGTCGTCGCGATCGGCGCGGCCATTCAGGGCGCGGTGCTCACCGGCGAGCAGAAGGACGTTCTGCTCCTCGACGTGAATCCGCTGTCGCTCGGCATCGAGACGTTGGGTGGTGTGACCACGGTACTCATTCCGCGGAACACGACTATCCCGACCAAGAAGTCGGAGGTGTTCTCGACCGCCGAGGACAATCAGACGACCGTCGAGATCCACGTGCTGCAGGGTGAGCGCGAGCTTGCGAGTGGCAACAAGACCATCGGCAAGTTCCAGCTCACCGGAATTCCGCCGGCACAGCGCGGCATGCCGCAGGTCGAGGTGACCTTCGACATCGATGCGAACGGCATTCTTCACGTGACCGCGAAGGACAAGGCGACCGGGAAGGAGCAGAAGATCCGGATCGAGGCGTCGAGCGGGCTGTCGGAGAACGACATCCAGAAGATGGTCAAGGATGCCGAGCAGAACGCTGATGCCGACAAGAGCAAGCGCGAGGAGATCGACACGAGGAATCGTCTCGACAGCCTCACGTACGAAGTCGAGAAGAACGCGAAGGAGTGGTCCGACAAGCTCAGCGCTGAGCTGAAGACGAAGCTCGAGACGTCGGTGGAGCGGGCGCGTAAGGCGCTCCGGGCCGACGATCTTTCCGAAATCCGAAGCGCCCAGGAAGAGCTGAGCAGGGTCTACAGCGAGGCGGGGCAGTCGCTGTATGCGCAGGGTGAGCAGGACGCAGGCACCGCCGCGACGGAGGAGGCGGCGACGGCCAGCGCCGAGGCGGATCCAAAGGGATCGGACAACGTGGTCGATGCAGACTACGAGATCGTGGACGAAGAGAAGAAGTAAGCGAGTAGGCACCCCCGTCGCCGGCAAGGAAACTGCGGGCGGCGGGTGGTGTAGTACGGCTAACCCTCTACACGGTTGAGTTACGCAATGGCATCTCGAACTTCTACGTGGCTGACGGCCGGCGTTGTCGCCGTCGCCGCGTTCATCGGCGGGCTGGTTGTCGCCGCAGGCTTCAACCTCACCCCGTTCGGTTACGCACAGCAGGCCGGTGGTGGCGCGAAGCCGCCGCAGGCAGCGATACAGCAGGTCACGGACGCGAGCAACGCGTTCGTCGCGATCGCCGAGCACGTGACGCCGGCCGTCGTCTCGATTCAGATGGAGCGGCAGGCGCGCCCGGTGAAGAATCCCCATGGGCAGCAGCAGATTCCGCCCGGCATGGAAGACTTCTTCAAGCAGTTCGACCCGCGGCAGCAACAGCAGCAGCAGCCGATGGAAGGCAGCGGCTCCGGTTTCCTGGTCTCCTCCGACGGCTACATTCTCACGAACAACCACGTCGTCGCGGATGCGGACAAGCTCACCGTGACGTTGCTCGACAAGCGCGTGTTCAAGGCGAGAGTGATCGGCCGCGATCCGACGACGGATGTCGCCGTGATCAAGATCGACGGAACGGGATTTCCAACGCTGAATCTCGGCAACGACGAAACGTCGCGCGTCGGAGAGTGGGTGCTCGCGGTGGGCAATCCGCTCGGCCTCGACTTCACGGTCACGGCCGGCATCATCAGCGCGAAGGGGCGCAGCGGCCAGCTCCGCGGACTCTATGCGAGTCAGTACGCAATCGTCGACTACCTCCAGACTGATGCCGCGATCAACCCGGGCAATTCGGGCGGACCGCTGATCAACAGCCATGGCGACGTGATCGGCATCAACAGCGCGATTGCGAGCGGCACGGGCTACTACTCGGGTTACGGCTTCGCGATTCCGATCACGCTGGCAAAGACCGTCATGAATGACCTCATTCAGTTCGGTCGGGTGCGCCGCGCCATCCTCGGCGTCTCCATCAGCGATCTTCGTCCGGAAGACGCGCAGGCTGCTGGGCTCAAGGAGATCCGTGGCGCCCTGGTAGGCGGCGGAACGCCGGGCCAGTCGAGCCCGGCGGAGCTGGCGGGGATCGAGGCTGGTGACGTGATCGTTGGTATCGACGGCACTCCGGTGGATCGCGTCGCACAGCTACAGCGGATCATCCGGGTGCACAAGCCGGGCGAGTCGGTGAGTGTCGACGTGATGCGCTATGGTCAGAAACACTCGTACAAGGTGAAGCTCGCCGAGGCGCCGAACGAGTCGCAGCTGGCGAGCGGCGACGAAGGCGACAACACGGCTGACAGTGCCGCGGCGAAGCCGGCGAGCTATGACAAGCTCGGGATCTCGGTCGAGCCGATGACAACCGATCGCGCGAGCCGCGCGGAGGTGACCGATGCGCAGCGAGGGTTGGTGGTGATGAGCGTCGATGCGCTCGGGCCGTCGTACCAGAAGCTGTTTGCGGAGGCGGACGTGATCGTGCGGGTGTTGAACCCGATGCCGCACGCGATCCGGACGGTTGCAGACCTCGATACATCGATCTCGAGGCTGAAGACGGGCGATGTGGTCAGCCTCCTTGTATACAACACGCAGCAAAAGCAGTCCCGCGTGGTGAATCTGCGAATCGGCGGATAGCGGCGGCTGGAAAGGAAGGGAGAATCGCCCGGTGTGCGAAAGCGCGCCGGGCGATTTTCGCATCGGTGAGTGGGGTCGGCATCAACGGTCGGGGGACGAGTAGCGTTAAGCGGGGCGTGAGTGTTTCGTTGTGCCAGCTGGACCCGGGGTAGGTCAGGGCTCACATCTAACCTTGCGGACAGGGCTTCCCCTCCCCATTTAGTTAGCTACGAAGTATACAAAAAGTTGTGTTCCACGATCCGCGCGAAGCTTCCCTCGCTCCTCCTGGGGCTTTGGGCGGATTTCTATCTGCACCTCCCCGATGGAGAAATGCCAATGAGTTTTCCCAGTTCAATCTGGAAGATCACCCTGGCTGTGTGCGTGGCAGCGCCGTTCGCGCAGGCGAACGCGCAGGGAACTCCCGCGAACGTGGCGATCGTTCGCGGTACGGTCACCGATTCCGCCACACATGCGCCGGTCGGCGGTGCGCAGATCATTGCGGTCGGAACAACGAGAGGAGCCCTCACGGACACCGCCGGTGCGTATACCCTGCGAGTCTCACCGGGCACCGTTTCGCTTCGTGTCCAGCGCATCGGTTATGCGCCGAGTCAGCGTACGGTGACGGCGACGCTCGATGGCACGGCGACGCTCGACTTCAATCTTCGCGCGATCTCCACGGTGTTGTCGGAA
>JBDTJH010000072.1:0-4986 GCA_039935955.1 Gemmatimonadaceae bacterium | reverse complement strand
GCGAGGAAGCCGCCCGCCTTCACCACGAGTACGTGGGGACAGAGCACATTCTGCTCGGCCTCATCCGTGAGGGTGAGGGAGTTGCTGCGGCCGTTCTCCAGAATTTGAGCGTCGACCTCGACGAGATTCAGCAGAAAATCGAGGAGACGGTCAAGAAGGGGAAAGCGGCGCAGACGACAGGCCCAGACCTTCCCTATACCTCGCGCGCGAAGAAGGTGCTCGAGCTCGCCATGAGCGAGGCGCGCGAGCTGAATCACAGCTATGTCGGCACTGAGCACCTGCTCCTCGGATTGCTTCGCGAGGAGAAGGGCATTGCCGCGCAGGTTCTCACCGACACCGGTGTGAATCTCGACGCAGCACGCGCGGAAACGCTGCGCCTGCTCGGCACCGAGATGCCGCAGGGCGGCGCCGCCGCGCAGCAGGGCAATGCTGCCCCGCCGCAGGCGACGAAGGGGGACAAGAAGTCCAAGACCCCCGCGCTCGATCACTTCTGCCGCGACCTCACGCAGCTCGCTGCGGAGGGACAGCTCGACCCGACCATCGGCCGCGCGAAGGAGATCCAGCGCGTCATGGAGGTGTTGACGCGCCGCAAGAAAAACAATCCGGTGCTGATCGGTGAGCCCGGCGTCGGCAAGACCGCCATCGTCGAAGGGCTCGCACAGCTTATTGCGAACGGCGAATGTCCCGACTCGCTGCGCGACAATCGCGTGCTCGCGCTCGACATGGCGGCCGTGATCGCCGGCACCAAGTACCGCGGTCAGTTCGAAGAGCGCCTCAAGGCGGTCATGAACGAGATCGCGCAAAATAAGAACGTCATTCTCTTCATCGATGAGCTGCACACGCTCGTCGGCGCAGGCGCAGCCGAGGGCGCGATCGACGCGAGCAACATGCTCAAGCCGGCGCTCGCTCGTGGTGAGCTGCAGTGCGTCGGTGCGTCCACGCTCAACGAATATCGCAAATACATCGAGAAGGACGGCGCGCTCGAGCGCCGCTTCCAGACCGTCGTCGTCGATCCGCCGTCCGTCGACGAGACCGTCGAAATTCTCAAGGGACTGCGCAAGAAGTACGAGGATCACCATCACGTGACGATCCCCGATTCGACGCTCGTGGCCGCGTCGAAGCTGTCGGAGCGCTACATTACCGACCGCTTCCTCCCGGATAAGGCGATCGACGTCATCGATGAGGCGGGCGCCCGCGCGCGGCTGGCGGCGCAGGCACCACCGCCGGAAGTCGCGGAGCTCAAGGCGAAGCTCGAAGGTGTGAACGGCGAGAAGGAAGCTGCCGTCCGCGACCAGAACTTCGAGAAGGCGGCAGCGCTGCGCGATCGCGAGCGCGAGCTGCAGGGCGACATTCGCAAGAAGCAGGAAGAGTGGGAGAAGCACCGGCAGTCGTTCCGTCCCGTGCTCGGCGAGGAGGAGATCTCCTTCATCGTCAGCCGCTGGACGGGCATTCCGGTGATGCGCCTGCAGGAGGCGGAGAGCTCGCGTCTGCTGCGCATGGAGGAGGAGTTGCACGAGTCCGTGGTCGGCCAGGATGAGGCGATCAAGGCGCTCTCACGGTCGATTCGCCGCAGTCGCGCGGGGCTCAAGGATCCATCGCGTCCGATCGGCTCGTTCATTTTCTCGGGGCCCACGGGCGTCGGAAAGACGGAGCTCGCCCGGTCGCTCGCGAAGTTCCTGTTCGCGGATCCGTCGGCGCTGATTCGTGTCGACATGAGCGAATATATGGAAAAATTCTCGGTGTCGCGGCTCATCGGCGCTCCACCGGGGTATGTCGGCTACGAAGATTCGGGAACGCTGACCAAAGCCGTGCGGCGCAAGCCGTACAGTGTGGTCCTCCTCGACGAGATCGAGAAGGCACATCCCGATGTCTTCAATATTCTGCTGCAGGTGCTCGACGAAGGACATCTGACGGACAATTACGGGCGCGTCATCGACTTCAAGAACACCGTCGTCATCATGACGTCGAACGTCGGCGCGCGCGACATTACGAAGGGGAAGGGATTGGGCTTCACCACTCCGGGCGAGAAGGAAAACTTCGGACGGATTCAGGACAAGGTGAAGGAAGAGATTCAGCGCGTCTTCAATCCCGAGTTCCTGAACAGGCTCGATGACGTGATCGTATTCCACCCGCTGGGCAAGGAGCACATCGCGCTGATCGTGTCGATTCTGATGAAGGAAGTGCAGAAGCGGCTTGGCGATGAGGAGATCTTCCTCAGGCTCACCGAGACAGCGACGGACTTCCTGAGCACGCACGGCTACGACGAGAGCTTCGGCGCGCGGCCGCTCAAGAGGGCGATTCAGAAGTACATCGAAGATCCGCTGTCGGAGAAGATTCTGACGGGCGACTTCGCAAAGGGCGACGAGATCGAAGTCGATGTCGCCAGCGATGGAGCGAGGCTCGAGTTCCGGGTGTTGGCGAAGACCACCTGATTGGGCGATCGCACGTAGCACTACCGGCCGAATGGCTCGCCGTATGGGCCATTCGGCCGTTTCATGTGTACATTACCCGGAATGTCTCGACTTTTTTTCCTTCCACTCGCGGTCGGTCTCGCGAGCATGACGGCGCACGCGCAGAGTACAACCTCTGGCTGCGTACTTCCTGATTCGGTAGCGGTGCGTGGCAACAAGCACGTGACGACCGAAAAGATTCGCGCTGACGCCGGCCTCATCGCCGGCGACTCGCTGAACTATCGCGTCCTCCAGCGGACACTGCGCAATCTGTTCGCGACCGGCGCCTTCGACGATGTGCAGGCGGGCTGCGAGGTCACCGCCACCCACGCGGTTCTCACCATCACCGTCGTCGAGCGACCGCTGCTGAAGAGCTTCGCGATCAAGGGCGCGAACGTGATCTCCGAAGGCACGCTGCGCGGAAAGGTCGAAATGCCGACAAATCGCCCGCTCGATCCGGCGGCGGTCCGCAACACCGTGCAGAAGTTCGACTCGATGTATCAGGCAAAGGGCTACTACCTCGCGAAGATCACGCCCGTCACCGACACCGCGGCTGGCGAGGCGCACGTGACTTTCAACATCGACGAGGGTCGTCACCTCGCGATCTCCGGCGTCGACATTCTGGGGAACAAGGAACTGACGGACAAGCAGGTCGTCGCCGCCATGAAGGTGAAGCCCGAGGCGTTCTGGTTCTGGCGCAAGGGCGCATTCGACGACGAGAAATTCCAGGGCGATCTGAGCGAGCGCATTCCCAAGCTTTACGAGCAGCATGGACTCATCGACGCGCAGGTCGTCAAGGACTCGCTCGTCGTCGATCACGAGAATGGCAAGGCGTTGCTGCAGGTCACGATGGACGAGGGCGCGCGCTATCGCGTCGGCACGATGGAGATCGTCGGCAACCATCACTTCACGACCGACGAGTTGATGCGCTACTACCCCTTCCAGGCGCACGAGCAGACGATCACGCAGCGGCTCCGCGGCGTGCTGGGGCACAAGGACCGTGACATCGGCTCCTTCGATCAGACCGCGTGGGATGACGCGACTACCGCGATCCGCAACGCGTACAGCAACGAAGGCTACATCTACGCGCAGATTCGCCCCGTCGTGGATCGCTCGATGCGCGGCTCGACGCCGGTCGTCAATCTCCGCTGGGAGATCGAGGAGAAGACGCCGGCGACGATCAATAAGATCGAAATCCTCGGCAACGACTACACGAACGAATCCTGCATACGTGAGCAGCTCATCATCCTTCCGGGCGACGTGTTCAATCAGGATCGGTTGATTCGAAGCTATCAGAATATTCAGAATCTGAACTTCTTCGAGTCGCCTTTGCCGCCGCCGGACACGAAGCCCGCCAACGAGCAGGGCGATGTCGATATCATTTTCCGAATGAAAGAGAAGCGAACCGGCAGCATCAACTTCGGCGCTTCGGTGGGACAGGGGACGGGCGTCGGTGGCTTTATCGGGCTCACGCAGCCGAATCTGTTCGGAGCCTGCAAGAGCGCGTCGCTGCAGTGGCAGTTTGGTCAGTTCATCAATGACTTTCAGCTCAGCTACACGGATCCGTCGGTGAAGCAGACCCGGATCTCGGCGACGGTCACCGCCTACCACACACAATCCCGCTACACGATCGCCGACCTCGGGCAGAGCACGAGCTCGGGCGCGTCGCTGCAGTTCGGATTCCCGGTGCGCGGGTCCCCGTTCACCCGCCTCTTCGTCTCCTACGGGGGTGAAGCGGTGAAGTTCAGCGGCGGTCTTGCTTCGCGCGACACGACGATCAACCAGTCGTATAACTTTCGTTCGACGCTCGGCTTCACGCTGACGCACGACAACCGGATCGATCTGCCGTTCGCGTCTGCGGGTTCCGAGCGCTCGATCACCGCGCAATTCAACGGTGGTCTGCTTGGTGGAACGGCGACCTTCCAGCGCTATACCACCGAGCTGCGCAACTACACGACGCTCGGCACGCTCGGCGGCGCGGCTCCGGGCTCGCAGCCGATGAAGCTGATTCTTGGTCTGACGGCACGTGCTGGCGCGCTGTTCGGGAACGACGGACCCTTCTTCTTCTCGCAGAGCTTCGCGCTCGGTGGAACACAGTACGGCGAATCGCTCCGCGGCTACCAGGAATTTTCGATCACCCCGAGTGGCTACGTCGATGCGACGAACAGCAACGCGACGCGCACCTCGTTCGGAAACGCGTTCTTCTCGTCGACGGTCGAGTTGGGACTGCGATTCAACCAGATGCTGTACACGGATGTGTTCTACGACGCGGGCAACGTATGGAACAAGCCCAGCGAGTTCGACCCGACGCGGCTCTTCCGCGGTGTCGGTTTTGGTGTGGCAATCGTGACGCCACTCGGTCCATTGGGGCTCGACTACGCCTACGGCCTTGATCGCGTCGACCAGTTCGGCAACAAGAAGCCCAAGTGGCAGTTACACTTCAAGCTCGGGCAACTCTTCTAATCGGAGCTACCATGCGTTCCTCTGTACGCGTCGCCACCGCTGTCGTGGCGCTCACTATTTCGATGGCCGGTCT
>JBDTJH010000071.1:0-4165 GCA_039935955.1 Gemmatimonadaceae bacterium | reverse complement strand
ATCGAACGCGGTGATCGCGATGCGCACGGAGGTCGCGGGCGCGACGGCGCAGCGCGCGGCGGCCGAGGGGGCTCTGGTGGCGCTCGTGGATGAAGAGCTGCGCGCGCGTGCGACGGGGCTGGTCGCGCGACTGACGCGGGACCGCGAGGCTGCGGACTACGCAACCGCGAGTGCGGCGTTCTTCAAGGCGATGGATGCATCGACGACGGTTCCCGGCGGCGCGACGCCTGCGGGAACGAGCACGGCGCCCGGCGGCGCTTCCACACCTCCGCGGCAATAGCTCATGTCCTCGCTCCGTTTCCTCACCCCGCTCTTCGCGCTGTCGCTCGGCGTCGTCGCGAGCTCAGTGGCTGCGCAGAACGCGCCGTCGCCGCAGCTCGTCGCTTCGGCGCGCCCCGCGGGCTCCGATGATGCGCGTGACGACGCGATCGAGAAGCTGTCGTCGTTCCTCACGAAATATCCCTCGAGCACGCTGCGGCCTGGCGCGCTGTTTCAGCTCGGCGAGCTGCTCGTGCGTCGTGCCGACGAGAGCTTCGCGACGGCGCAGCGGGCCGGCGGGGACGTGCCCGACCGCCCGGACTATGCGCCTGCGATCGCGCGCTACGAGGAGCTGACGCAGAAATACCCGACCTTCCCGCGCGTCGACGCGGCGGCCTATACGCTTGGCACGCTCTACTTCTCGCAGCAGCGCAACGCCGATGCGGCGCGGATGTTCGAGCTCGTCACGTCGAAGGAGCAGTCGCACTTCCGTCCGGAAGGATATTTCCGGCTGGGTGACGCGGACTTCGAGCTCGCGGCCAAGCTTCGCGGCGAGCCGCGCAAGGCGATGTTCGTGAAGGCGGCGTCGGCCTACGAGAGCGCGACGAAGATCGCGCCATCGAATGGCGACATCTACTTCCTGTCGCTCTACAAGCTCGGCTGGGCGTACTACAATCAGGCGACGCAGACGAATCAGCCGGAGTACCAGCAGGCAGTGGAAGTATTCGGACGGCTCGTCGCTGAATACGACAAGCTCTCGCCCGAGCAGCAGGCGCGCCTCGGGCTGCGCGGCGAAGCGATCGAATACATGGCGGTCGCGCTCACGCAGACGGGCGGCGCGGATGCGGCGCGCCGCTACTTCGGGGCGCACCCGGCCTCAAGCTTCAAGCTGCCCGTGCTTCGTCGCGTGGCCACCGGCCTCCGTGATCAGGGCGACTTCGTTCGCGCGATCGACGCCTATCGCGCGGTGCTCGCCGAGTCCCCGGCGGATACCGGCGCGCTCGGCGTGCAGCGCGAGATTGTCGACATCTATCAGAACCGCGTGCTCGAGCCTGACAAGGCGCAGGCCGCGCGGCTCGAGCTCGTCGACCGCTTTGGGCCGAACTCCGTCTGGTCCAACGCGAACGCGCCGCTGCGCGACAGCGCGCATGCCGCGCGCGAGAACGCGCTGCGCCAGAGCGCGCAGTACAGTCTGTCGCGCGCCCAGGATGCGAAGGACAAGAGGGACAAGGCGAAGTTCGCCGAGGCGGCCAATCTCTACGGCCGCTACATGAACGAGTTCTCGACGAGCGATAGCGCGCAGGCGGTCGATCTCCTGTATGGAGAAGCGTTGTTCGCCGAGGGAGAATATTTCCGGGCGGGTACCGAGTATTCGCGCGCGGCGTACAGCTACAAGAACGATCCGAAGATGTCGCAGCAGGCGGGGCAGGACGCGATCGTCGCTTTCGACTCGGCTACCGTGCGCACGAAAGACGACAAGGCGAGCCAGGATTCGCTGTTCGCCGTCGTCGATCGCTATGTCGCGGCCTTCCCGGCCACCGACGTCGCGCACCATGCGCTCATCGAGAAGGGCAAGCGCGCGTCCGAAGCGAAGCGCTGGGACGTGATGGCCGCGACGTTCAAGACGTACGCGGACAACTATCCGACCGATCCATACACGCCGACGGCGCAGAAGCTGATCGGTGACGCTCTCTACAAGCAAGGGCTGTACACCGAGGCGCAGGGCCAGTGGGAGAATGCGCAGGCGATCGCGATCAAGTCGGGGAAGAAGGCACTCTCCGACACGATCAACCTCGTTCGCAATGCCGCCGCAGTGACCTACGGCGATTCGCTCGTGAAGGCGGGGAACTATCGCGAGGCGGCTGAGGCGGTGTACGTCGCATTCGCCGATCGCAATCCGACGTCGGAGCGCGCCCCTGACGCTCTGCGCAACGCGATCGAGACGTACGTGCTCGCCGACAGCGTCGCGCGCGTGAAGGGCGACAAGAACGCGTCGACTGCCGCGAAGCAGCGTGCGTTCGAGCTGTCGCAGCGCCTCGTGTCGACGTATCCGTCGTACAAGTATCGTGTGCAATACCAGGCGCTCGAGACGCAGTTGCTCGCCGACCTCGGCAAGCGCGACGAATCCGCCGTCGCGCTCGAGACGCTCATCCGCGAGAACCCGACGTGGCCCGGCCGTGCGGACGCGATGGTGCGTCTCGCGGTGGACTACGACTCGCTCGCCAAGCCGAAGGACGAAGCGGCGGCGTACGAGCGCTTCGCTGCCGCGTATCCAAGGGATCCGCGCGCGGCCGATGCGCAGTACAACGCGGCGGTCACCTATCTGCAGGCGGCGGATACCACGAGCTCGATTCGCGCCTACGGCATCTTCGCGGCGGCGCACCCGCGCGATCAGCGCACCGGCGCCGCGCAGGCAACGCGCGTCGCGCTCATCAAGGCGGGCGGAAACGTCGCGGCGGCGAATGTCGAGCTGGCGAAGCTGTGCGCGCGTCCGACGGAAGAGATCAGGACGCAGTGCGCGGCGCGCGTCGGCGAGGCCGAGTTCGCGGTCGGACGCTCGATGTTCCCGCGTTATCAGGCGCTCAAGCTCGCCATCCCGCTCCGCGTGAATCTCACGCGCGCGGGCGTCGATCGCCTGTCGCTGCCCAAGCGGAAGTTGCTCGCCGACATGTCGGTGCACTTCACGAAGGCGATCGCGAGTGGCGATCCGACCTGGCTCTCGGCCTCGTCATACTACGTCGGACTCGCGCAGTGGGAATACGGGAATTATTTGGCGAATCTCACGTTGCCGAAGGATCTGACGGACGAGCAGCGCACGGCGGCGCAGGCGGGTTCAGCGCGTCAGGCGGAGCAGTACTACCAGGCGGCCAACAAACTCTGGCAAACGCTCGTCGACAAGGCGGCGACGGACAAGTTCGACAATCCGTGGGTGCAGCGCGCGAAGGACGCGGTGGGCGGCAAGGTCGATGCGGCGCCTCCGGCCGCATCGCTCGATCGTGATGCACGTAGCAACGGAGGTGCATCGTGAGTCGTTTCGTGCGAGTGGGATGCGGCGTCCTTATGGGTGTCGCGATGCTCGCTGCGACATCGACGCTGGGCGCCCAGCAGAAGGGTCCTCCGCCGAAGAAGGGACAGGCCATCGAGATTCGCGGACAGGTGCCGACGCCGCAGGTGGTGACGGTGCGTCCACGCGAAGTCCCGACGTACGACCGCCAGCTGCTCGCGCCGGCGTTCTACAATGGTACGGGAAGCACGACGGCACAGGCTGCGGTGCAGCTGGTGCCGGAGAGTCAGGTGCGGGGCACGACGGCGCTCGACACCATCCCCGCGGGGATGGCGCACGAGGGAGGCGTTCCGACGGTCGGTCCACTGGCCGTGCATCGGGATTCGATAGGCAACGTTCGAGACACCGCCGCTACCCGGGCGGGTGCGAGCACGGCGGAAATCGAAGCGATGCGTCACGAGCTTGCGGTGCGGAGAGCGCGTCTCGACTCGCTGCAGCGGATCCTCAACCTGCAGATGCAGTCGCCGGTGGGACTCGGCAAGGCTCCGCCGGAGCCCGTGAAGCGCATGAGCGCCGCGGATTCGCTCGCGCGCGTGCAGGAGATCGAGTCGATTCGCAAGGAGCTCGAATACCGCAAGCAGCGTCTCGATTCGCTGAGACGGGAAGTGGCGAAGATGGGAAGAGGGGGAAGGCCGGTTCCACTGAAGAAGACGACTACGGATTCAACCGCCGCAGTGCCAACGACGCCACGCGGCCGCAAATGATTTCGCCCGCTGGAACTTTCGCTGAGGACACAGGTCGATGAGCAATCTGATCGAGTATTTCCGTAGTGGCGGTCCGATCATGTACCCCATTCTCTTGGTGGCGCTGGTCGGTCTCGCCGTGTTCGTCGAGCGATTCTAC
>JBDTJH010000070.1:0-10178 GCA_039935955.1 Gemmatimonadaceae bacterium | reverse complement strand
GCGCATTCAGGCCGCAGATCATCATTGCCGTATTTTCGGGAACGCCGCGCGACGGGCACGGACATCACCAGGTGTCGGGCATACTCGCGCGTGAGGCGTACGATGTAGCTGGCGACGGAACGAAATTCCCGGCGAGCGCGACGAAGGGGCTCGCACCATGGACGCCGCTCAAGTTCTATCGCACCACGTCCTATTGGTCGGGCGCGGGCGCGACGTTCACATACGACGCGGGCGAGTACAGTCCGCTGCTCGGCAGGAGCTATGCCGAGATCGCGGCCGAGAGCCGCTCGCAGCATCAATCGCAGGGGCAGGGTGCGTTGCAGCGGAAGGGATACATCCCGGGCTCCGTCAAGCGAGAGGATTCGCGCGCGGCGGGGGCGCCGAAGGATGCGAGCACGGAGCGCTCGATCTTCGACGGCGTCGACACGACGTATCGCAGGCTGCGAGGCGAGGTGGGTGCGGCGCAGCGGTCGCGCGTGGACTCGTTGGTGAAGACGCTCGCGAAGCTCGAGTTGCGCTACGATCTCATGCGTCCGGATACGTTGATCCCCGAGCTGAGCCGCGCGAGCAGGCTTGCACGAGCCCTCGCAAGCAGTGCCTCGGGCGATGTACAGGCTTCGCTCGTCACGCTTCAGAGCGCGCTCGCGCGAGCGGAGATGATGGCGAGTGGCGTAGCGATCGAGGCCACGGTGCCGCGCGAAGCGCTCGCTCTCGGCGACTCGATGCCTGCGACGGTCACCGTGTACGATCGAAGTGCGGAGCCGAAAAACACGCCCGGTGCGCTCGTGATCGACTCGGTGACGCTAGGAGGGAGCGCAATCTCGGCTTCGTCTTCGCCGATCAGGAAAAAGATCGCGCGTGACAGCTCCGCAAGCTGGTCGCTCACCGCGCGCGCGTCCGCGCTCACGGCGCCATGGTGGCTCACGCCACAGCGCACCACCGATCTCTTTGCGTCGCCGGTGAGCACCGAGAGTGCCGAGGCGACGGAGTCGGGCGAATCGTTCGCGAACATCTACACCTCTGCGGGCGTCTTTCGCGCGCCGCTCGTGATGCGCGTCGCGAATCCCGCGCGCGGCGAGGAGGAGCGTCCGCTCGCGGTGGTCCCCGCGATCTCGGTGACGCTCGACCGCGAGGTGGGCTATGCGCGCGCCAACGCGCCGCTCGATCGCGAGCTGCGCGTCACGCTTCGCTCGGCGTTCACATCGCCGCGAGACGTGAACGTGCGGCTCGAGCTTCCACGGGGGCTCGAGGCGGACACGCTGCGCCGGAGCGTGACGCTCGCGGGGCTCGGCGTCGCGCGCACCGTGGTCTTTCGCGTGCGCGGCACGCTGCCGGCGGGGCGACACGTGATCACGGCGGTGGCCGAGAGCGGCGGGCAGAAATACGAGACGGGATACATCGCGATTCGCTACGATCACATCCGTCCGCAGACGATCGTGCGCGCGGCGACGATGGCAATCGAGGCCGTGGATGCGCAGCTGCCGCACGGCGTCAACGTCGCGTACGTGCAGGGTGTCGGCGACAACGTCGCGCCGATGCTCGTGGAGCTCGGAGTGCCGGTGACGCTGCTCGATGCGCACGGTCTTGCGGCGGCGGATCTCTCGCGCTTCACGACGGTGGTGATCGGCACGCGCGCGTACGAGTCCGACCCTGCACTCGCGGCGCAGAACCCGCGGCTCTTCGAGTGGGTGAGTCAGGGCGGCACGATGGTCGTGCAGTACGGTCAGGGCGAGATGGCGCAGCCGGGGATGATGCCCTATCCCATCACGCTCTCGCGTCCGGCGGCGCGCGTGACGGACGAGGCGTCGCCGATCACGGTGCTCGCGCCGAACGATCCGCTCCTCACGATCCCGAACCGCATCACCGCTGCGGACTGGCGCGGCTGGGTGCAGGACCGCGCGCTCTACATGCCGTCGACCATCGACTCGCACTATCAAACGGTGATCGCGACGAACGATCCGGGTGAGCCGGCGAATCCCGGCGGGATTCTGCGCGCGGCGGTGGGACGCGGGAACTACATCTACACGACACTCGCGTTCTTCAGGCAGCTCCCTGCCGGAGTCCCCGGTGCAGCGCGGATCTTCGTGAATCTGCTCGGCCCTCCGATCGTGAGCGCGACTCCCGCGGCGCACGCGGTGACACCGTGATGCGAGTGACGGTTGCCACGCGCGCGGCGCTCATCGCACTCGTGGCACTCGCCGCGTGCAAGGGCGATGGTCGCACCGTGCTCACGGTCTACTCGCCGCATGGGAAGGATCTGCTCGAGTACTACGAGGCCGGCTTCGAGAAGGCGAATCCCACCGTCGACGTGCAGTGGAGCGACATGGGATCCCAGGATGTGCTGGACCGTCTGCGCAGTGAGGCTGCCAATCCGCAGGCGGACGTCTGGTTCGGCGCGCCGACCGAGGTGTTCGATCGCGCGGCTGCAGCGGGATTGCTGAGCGCGTACAAGCCGTCGTGGGCGGGCGTCGTTCCGCCGGAGGCGAAGGGCGACTCCGACTTCTGGTACGGCACGTATCTCACTCCTGAGGTCATCGCGTACAACAGCGACGCGATCTCCGCGGCGG
The DNA here is from genome assembly GCA_039935955.1 of Gemmatimonadaceae bacterium. Classification (GTDB taxonomy): domain Bacteria; phylum Gemmatimonadota; class Gemmatimonadetes; order Gemmatimonadales; family Gemmatimonadaceae; genus FEN-1250. Next base: position 7,611 of record JBDTJH010000070.1, on the reverse strand, counting down.
ATGCGCCGAAGGATTGGGACGACGTGCTCGACCCGAAGTGGAAGGGGAAGGTCATCATTCGAGATCCGCTGCCGAGCGGGAGCATGCGCGCGATTTTCGGCGCGATGATCGCGCGGGGGATGGGGGCGAGCGGCACGCCGGACTCCGGCTACGCGTGGCTCCGCCGTCTCGATGCGAGCACGAAGGAGTACGCGCTCGACCCCGGTGTGCTCTACCAGAAGCTCGGCCGACAGGAAGGGCTGATCTCGCTCTACGACATGCCGGATATCGCCTCGCTGCGCGGGCGATTCAAGATCCCGGTGCAGTACGTGATTCCGTCGAGCGGGACGCCGGTGCTCGTCGATGGGATCGCGATCGTGAAGGGGACGAAGCATCCTGAGCTCGCGAAGAAGTTCTACGAGTACGTGACGACGCCGGCGGCGCTCGAGGAGGCAGCGAGGAAGTTCTACCGCATTCCAGCGCGCACGGACATCCCGCTCGACTCGCTGCCGCAGTGGGTGCGCGACGCGAAGACGAAGATCAAGCCGATGCCGCTCGACCGCGCGCTGCTCGCGAAGCATCTCGACGAGTGGATGCGCTACTGGGACTCGAACATCCGCAACCGGAGCAAGAAGAGCTGATGACCGGCGCCGCGCGGCTGTCTCTCGACACGCTCACGCGACGCTTTCAGGACAAGCTCGCGGTCGACTCTCTCTCGCTCGAGATCGCGAGCGGCGAGCTCGTGGCGTTGATGGGCGCGAGCGGCTCGGGGAAGACGACCACCCTTCGGATGGTAGCTGGCTACGAGCCGCCCGACTCGGGGAAGGTGTGGCTCGAGGGGAAGGACATCACGACGCGCGCGCCGCGCGTGCGCGGCTTCGGGATGGTCTTCCAGCATTACGCACTCTTCCCGCACATGACCGTCGGCCAGAATGTCGCCTTCGGGCTCGAGGCGCGCGGCGTGTCGAAAACGGAGCGCAGCGCGCGCGCGGCGACTGCTCTCGCCAACGTCGATCTCGCCGGCGCTGCGCCGCGCGCGATCCAGTCGCTCTCGGGCGGCGAGCAGCAGCGCGTCGCGCTCGCGCGCGCGCTCGTGATCGAGCCGCCGGTGCTGCTGCTCGATGAGCCGCTCTCGAATCTCGATCCGAATCTCCGCCGCAGCACGCGCAACGAGCTTCGTGCGACGCTCCGACGGCTCGGCCTCACCGCACTCTTCGTCACGCACGACCAGGAGGATGCGTTCGCGGTTGCCGATCGCGTCGCCTTGATGGAGAACGGGCGGCTGCTGCAGGTGGGCGCGCCGGAGGAGCTGCACGACAATCCGGTGTCGCGCTCGGTGGCGGAGTTCATCGGCCGCGCGACGTTCGTGCCCGGCGAGTACGATGGCGCGAAGGTGACGGTGCACATCGCGGGCGCGGCGACGACGTTCGCGGCGCATGCATCGAGCTCTCTCAGCGGCGTGCGTGAGGTGTTGGCGGTGCTGCGTCCAGATGCGCTCGCCTTCGTGAAGGATGGTTCCGGCTGGGCTGGCGTCGTCACCGACCGGCGCTTCGCGGGCACGCAGCTCGTCTATCGCGTGCGCGTGGACGAGCGCACCGAGGTCGAGCTGCAGAGCACTGATCGCGATGTTCGCGAGGGGGACAAGGTCTCTGTGCGCGTGGTGCGCGAGCCCGTATCGGTGGTGGCGGTCTGAAGATCAAAGCCGACCAGCGCGTCTCCTGGGCGCTCGCGCTCCCCGTGCTCGCGCTCCTGCTGTGGTCCGTCGTCTACCCGAACGTCACGACCATCGTCGGCTCCTTCGCTCACGGGCTCGACTACTGGCGCGACTTCGCCAACAGCCCGAGCGACCGCGAGGCGCTGTGGACGACGATGGTGGTCGCGGTCGGATCGGTGATCGGCGCGGCGGCCGTCGGGCTGCCGCTCGCGTTCGTGCTGAGCCGGGTGGAGTTTCGGGGGCGGAGATTTCTCCAGGGCGTCGCGACGCTGCCGGCCGCGCTGCCGCCGCTGGTCGGCGTCATCGCATTTCTCTTTCTGTACGGAGAGAGCGGCGTCGTCACACGGGCCGTTCAGCGGGTGCTGCACCTGTCCGAGCCGCCGTGGCGGCTCACGGGGGTCTGGGCGATCATTTTCGTCCATGCCTACACGATGTACGTCTACGTCTTCCTCTTCGTCTCGGCGGGACTCGAGCGCCTCGACGGCACGCTCGACGAGGCGGCCGCAGGGCTCGGCGCGTCGACGTCGTTTCGTCTGCGCAAGGTGACGCTGCCGCTCGTCACACCGGCGCTCGCGGGATCGATGCTCCTCGTCTTCATGAGCGCGCTCGGATCGTTCTCTGCACCGTACATCTTTGGCGGCGGGCTGCGCGTGCTGTCGACGCAGATCGTCGCCTCGAAGCTCAACGGCGCGATGGGGATGGTGTACGTCGAGACGACGGTGATGGCGCTCGCCGCCGTCGGTGCACTGTTCCTGCTGCGCTGGTTCGAGCGCCGCCGCTCGTACGCGCTCACGGGGAAGGGGAGCAACACGCGCATCACGCTGCGCGGGCCGATCGCCCGACTCGCTCCGCTCATCGCCGTGGCATTCGTGTTCGTGCTCGTGCTCCCGCACGCGATGATCATCCTCGTCGCCTTCGCGCGCGACGGCGCGTGGACGACGCAGGTGCTCCCACCCGAATACACGCTCGACAACTTCAAGCATCTCGCCACGGACCCGCAGCTCTGGCTTCCGGTGCGCAACAGCGTCTTGATGGCGGCGCTCGCGACTGCTCTGAACATCGTCGTCTGCTTCGTCGCCGCGTATCTGCTGGTGCGGCGGCGCTTCGCGGCGCGCGGCGCGCTGCAGCTCCTCGTCGTGCTGCCGTGGGCGATCCCGGCCACCGCGATCGCCATCGGCCTCGCCTCGACCTTCGACCGCAACGCGCCGTCGCAGCTGCGGTTCCTGCTCGTCGGCACCTTCTGGATTCTGCCGCTCGCATACTTCGTGCGCGGCATTCCGCTCGTGACGAGTGCCGTCGAGAGCTCACTGCGCCAGATGGATCCGTCGCTCGAGGATGCCGCGCGCGGACTTGGTGCGAGCTGGTGGCTCACGATGCGCCGCGTCGTGATCCCCGCCGCGCGCCCCGGTCTCGCAGCGGGTGCGACGCTCGCGGCAATCACGGCGGTCGGCGAGTTCGTCGCATCGGTCGTGCTTTATACGCATGCGAACCGCCCGATCTCGATGGAGATTCTCTCGCAGCTGCGCAACCTCTCGTTCGGAACTGCGGCGGCCTATAGTGTGTTACTCATCATACTGGTGCTACTCATCTCCGTCGCGGCACGACTGCTCGGCGGACGCCCCGAACGTGTGGAGACGATACCAACCGCATGACAAAGCCTCGCGTCGTGATCATCGGGGGTGGCTTCGCCGGCCTCACCGCTGCGCGCGGACTGCGCAAGGCGGACGTGGAGATCACGCTCGTCGACCGCACGAACCATCATCTCTTCCAGCCGTTGCTCTACCAGGTGGCGACGGCGGTGCTGGCGCCGAGCGACATCACGTCGCCGATTCGGTGGCTGCTGCGCAAGAACACCAATACGACCGTGTTAATGGCTGAGGTCGACTCGATCGACGTCGAGAAGCAGGTCGTGCTGGCGGACGAGGGGAAGGTGTCGCTGCCGTACGACTATCTCGTGATCGCGTCGGGCGCGCGCCATGCCTACTTCGGGCACGACGAGTGGGAGCCGCTGGCGCCTGGGCTCAAGAGCCTCGAGGATGCGCTCAAGGTGCGCCATCGTTTCCTGATCGCGTTCGAGGAGGCGGAGAAGGCCGCGCCGGAAGATCGTGAGTCGTGGCTGCGCTTCGTCGTCGTCGGCGGCGGCCCGACGGGTGTGGAGCTCGCGGGAATCCTGCCGGACATCGCGCACCACTCGATGCTCGATGACTTCCGCAACTTCGATCCACGCGACACGAAGATCATGCTGCTCGAGGGCGGGCCGCGGCTGCTCACGGCCTTCGAGCCCGATCTCGCCGCGCGTGCGCTCAAGGATCTACAGGGGCTCGGCGTCGATGTCCATCTGAATGCGATCGTCACGCGCATCGAGAAGGACGCGGTGTACGTGGGCGAGCAGCGGATCCCCACGCGCACGGTGCTCTGGGCCGCGGGCAACCAGGCGTCGCCGCTGGCGCGCGCCCTCGACGCCCCGCTGGACCGGGCGGGGCGCGTGCTCGTTGCGCCGGATCTCTCGGTGCCGGGACATCCGACGATCTTCGTCGCGGGCGATCTCGCTGCGATCAACCAGGACGATGGCAAAGAAGTGCCCGCGGTCGCACCGGCGGCGAATCAGATGGGGAAGCTGGCCGCGAAGAACATCAAGCGACTGCTCGCCGAACAGCCGACGCTCAACTTCAAATATCGCGACAAGGGGAATCTCGCCACGATCGGCCGCTATCGCGCGATCGCGGAAATCGGGCCGCTGAAGCTGCGCGGGCAGATCGCGTGGTGGTTCTGGCTGCTCATCCACCTCATGTATCTCGCGACGTTCCGCAATCGCGTGATCGTGCTGATCGAGTGGGCGTATTCGTATCTCACGTATCAGCGCGGCTCGCGGCTGCTGACGGAGCGCGAAGGTGATGGCGTGTCGGGCGCGGGGGAGAACAAGATGGGGTCGATCGGGTAGACTATCTTAGTACTAAGATAATCCGTTCGGGCGGCGCTTTCGGCGAGTCGGCGTACTAATACCGTGACCCAGGCTCCGCGATAAGTCGATTTCGAATCGGCGCGCCGGTCGAATCCAGCGGGACCATGACGCGATGCTCGTCGTCGAAGAGATACGGCGTCCGATCCGGCGCAAGTCGAATGAGCCGGATGTTCTCCTGCCCACGATCGTAGACCGTCCATACGCGCGCCGCTTTGAGATCGGGCTCGTTCGTCACGAGACTCATGTGCGGGCTATGGTTCGGCGCGTATCTGATGAATACCATGATGTGCTCGCCAGGCACCAGCTTGAGCAGATCGCGGAAGTCGCGGTGGTACGACGAGCCTTCGGCCTTGTTCAGCCGGATGTAGTTCACCATGCGCGTATTGTACGGAAAGAGCATCACGGCGCTCACGAGCACCGCGACCACCGCTCCGGGCACCACTGCGGGGAGCTCGCGCAGCGGCCATGCGAGCTTCCGATTTGCAAACAGGCTTGCGATGCGCCACCAAGCCATCGCGGTAGCGAACGCGAGTACGGGCTGGATCTCGACGTAGTACACGGTCCACTGTGGGGCGTGACCGACGGATAGATACGCGAGCACGAGCAGGACGACAGTGCCAAGCGCGAACCAGAGTGGCGCAGCCGTCGTGATGAGCGCGAGCGCGGCGAGAGGAAGCAGCATCGCGCGCGTCGCCCACATGTTGGCCGCGATCGCGATGACTCGCTCCTTCAGATTCTCCGGCAGCGTTGCGAGTGTGTAGTCCTTGTGCAGGATCTTCACGTACTCGTTGAACAACGCCATGTCGGGGTTGAGATGACGCAATGGCTGCAACCCCGTGAGCCCGAAGCCCATCACGTCGTCGGGGAAATAGAAGCGCGAATACAGCCCGTACGGGGCGAGCAGCGCGCTTCCCGTCGTGCGCTCACTCCAGAGCATCCAGAGCGCGATGCAGGCGAAGCCGATCCCGAATGGGACGCGCAGCTCTTTCCACGCGTTCCGTTTCCATATCCGCCAGAGCACCACTGCCCCAACAGGCACGGCGAAGATCACCATCGTCACTGGTCGACACAAAAAACCGACGCCAATCGCGAGTGCGAGCCACGCGAGCCACTTCGACTGCTCGTCGTCGAGCCAGCGGATGAGCGCGAACCAGCCGAGCATCCAGAGCGCGCTCGTCGACGTCTCGGAGAGGTAGCCGGGCTCGAAGTCCATGATCCCGGGCGCCGTCATCCACAGCGCCCACGCGAGCACACCGACCCACGCGTTCGTGAGCCGTCGCGACACCTCGAACACGAGCGCGCCGCATAGGCCGAGCAGCAGCACGGGCATCAATCCGGGCAGCTCCAGCCAGATTCCGGGGATCAGCAGGATCGCGTGTCCGGGCGGATACTTCGGCGTCAGAATCGGCGTGACGAACACGTGATATTGCTCGAAGAATTCCGGCAGCGGCAGCCCGGGTGCAGTCCAGTGTCCGCTCGCGTAGATCCTGGCCTGCAGCAGATACGCGGCCTCGTCGTGGATCACCGCGACCTGATCGAGCCCGCCCCACAGCCACGTCATGAATACGGCCGTGATCACGCCGATGAGGACGGGGAACCACCGCGCATTGAGCACGCGTGTCGCGCCGTCGCTGAGCTTCACCGGTGTGATGAAGCGCCCCAGCAGTGCCGCGAGGAGCAGAACGAGAAGAGCGTTGGTGTCGGTCATCGTGCGCTTGCCAACGTGCGCCAGCGATCGAGCGGAGAGCTCACCGCTTTCGCGCGAGCACGAGATACTGTCCGCCGAGCGGCAGCGGAGCGAGGAATTTCTCGAGCGCCCGCAGCGTGCGGAGCGCATGCGGGAAGACGAACAGGTAGTCCGTCGTCACGATGTCGAAGCCGGCATCGCGCAACAGCTTGCGCGTCTCCGGCGGCGTCAGCGTGATCGCATCACGGTCGAACGGCACGCGGCTCATGATGTAGCGCGTCCCCGGATTCCACGGATTGTTCTCCCACAGCGCGAAGTAGCCGCCAGGCACCAGCGACTCGTGCACGTACGCCGCTGCGCCATGACGGTCCGCCACGGGAATGTGGTGGAAGACGCCGTTGCAGAAGGCGAGATCGAACGTGGGTCCGACGCGTTCCTCGATCAGCGCGAACGTCGCACCGTCGCGCGTGTGCGTGGCGCGCGCGATGTCGAGCGACGGCCCCGATACGTCGACGCCGTGCACCATGCGCGCGCCGAGTCCGTCGAAGAGGAATGGAACGCCCGAGCCGGTGCCGCAGCCGAAGTCCATCACACTCCGCACGGCGTGCATGCGCGCCGCGAGTCGCTTCGCGAGCCACGCGACACGCCCCGATGCGTAGTAGTCCTTCGTCTCGCCCGTGAAGGACAACCCTTGAGCCAGCGCCTCATCGTAATTCTCCGCGTACGCATCGAACTCGGCGTTCGTAGTCGGCTCCATAGCGGCAGCGCTCACCGGCGCCGCATGCCCATGAGGCTGGCGAAGAAACTCGAGAGAATCGTCTGGAAGCCAAGCGCGGTGAGCATGACACCCGGGATCACCCAGCGCATCGTCCGCTCGTAGTTCAGGGCGCCGAAGTCGACGCTCGACCACTGATGCACGGACGCGCCGAGCAAGCCGAGCCCTACGATCATGCTGAGCCCACCGACCACGAGCCCGCTCTCGAGGTTTACCACCGCGAAGAATTTGTTGAGTCGCGGGTCTTCGGGGAGCAACCCTTCCACGATCGCAAAGACCTTCGTCATCAGCGCGAACGCGATCGACTGGTAGCCGCAGATGATCGCAAGACTCGCGAACAGCAGAGTGTGGACGTCGAAGGTCATCTTGCCGATGCTGAGGCGCGGCATCGCGAGGGCGTAGCCGACCGTGCCGGCGAGAATGAGCGCGAGCCCCGGCATCAGGAACAGCCAGCGCGGGCTGAAGAGCAAAAAGAATCGGAGATGACGCCAGCC
>JBDTJH010000069.1:0-16242 GCA_039935955.1 Gemmatimonadaceae bacterium | reverse complement strand
CGGCGTGGAGCGCGACACCGACGCAATCATGCGCGCTGACTCGGAATTACTTGGCCCGGCTCGCGCGATGGCGGGCCGTGGCGACCGCCTTCGTCACGTCGCTGCGCCGCATCCCGCTCTGCTTCGCAGCCTTCCGCGCCTGCTGGACGAGCGCGGCGAAGTCACGCGTCGCCGGGGGCTGCAGGACTTTGAAGATCACGACGTCCTTGTCGCCGAGCACGACGAATTGCGCGCCGGCTTTGAGCCCGAGGCGCACCCGGATCTCTTCGGGGATGACGACCTGGCCCTTGGAGGACAGAGTGGTGGTGGCGGCTTCACGCATGGTGGCTCCAGTGAGAATCTTACTGGTAAGATCATGCCGGACGCGGCGCGGCGCAAGCTGACATGCCACACCCTGGTCGGCGCCGTTGCCGGGCTCCGACGGGACCGCGAGCGCGTGCGCGATGATGTACGGCCCTTGCCCGCGGCGCCTCACAGCTCGCGGAGGGCGGCCCGCGCGACGCCGCCTGGGCTGCGGGCTCCGGCGCGACGGACTCTACGCGCTGGCCGTGGGCGGGCAGATCAAACCCAAGCGCGCAGCGCCCACCGCGTGATCAGTGAATAAGTTGTGCGCGTCCCGATTTCGTGACGGTGCAGCAGCTGCTTACGCTTCTTTCTTAGCTACTGTAGCCGCTCCTGCAGCAGCTAAAAGAAAAGGCGCGGGCGCGGGGCGTGCGTGCGATGCGCTGGATGCGTTCGCGTGTGCACGTCCTTCAAGCGCTCGATCGAGACATGCGTATAGATCTCGGTCGTCGAGAGCTGCGCATGGCCGAGCATCTCCTGAAGATCCCGGATGTCGGCGCCGGCATCGTGCATCAGCGTGGCCATCGTGTGCCGAAAGATGTGCACGCTCCCTGGCTTCTCGATGCCGGCGTGGACGATATACTGCCGGAGCCGCTCGGTGAGTTTCGTGGGCCGGATGCGTTGGGCACGCGCACTGAGGAAATGCGTACGTCGCTCCGGCGACGTGATCGATCGCATGAGGAAGCGCGTGCGCACGTGATCGAGATGGCGGTGCGTTCACTGGATCGCGCGCTCACCGTCTGAATTTAACTCGCCAATTCAACCATAAGGCGCACTCCACACGCAATGGCGACAACGAGCGAGATGATTAGCCAAGGCCATAGTCGTTTTCCACGTGGCGAGTAGTTCTCGCGAGCGAACAAATCGCTATTACTTGAGGGCCAGCCGCTGAAAATTCCTCTGTTCGTGAGCTGCTCGAACTTGGTGCGATTGATGCGCATCTTGCCGATCCACAAGACTAGCGATATCCAAATCAAAGCGGCTGCGGCGGTAGCCGCGCCCCAATTCCACACACCCGAGTGTTTAGTGAGTGCATGCAGCACGTTCGTTCTCCGGCGTATCGCAACGCTTCACGGGAATGTCGGGCTCTGGCTTCGAGATTATGGTCGTGCCTTTCTCTGCGTGACCACTTGCGACCATTTCTGAGGGACCGAAGGCGAGGCCAGCACTATACGTTTTTCCGGACGCGTTGGTGGAGCGGCACCCGTTGCCTGCATTGATACCAGCGCAAGTTCCTTCACCGTCTCCGCTAAACGCGGCAAGATTGTCCGACATGGTAGCGTCAACGCCAATACTCGCGTCGAAGCCCGTACCACCCCCGACCCGAAAATACCACCCAGATCCCTGCGCCGTCGAGTAGTGCCCTGCACCAACCGTGAACCCAGCAATAAGGATCGCATTTAGAGTCACTCCGAAAGCATATACTCTGCATTGCGGTCCCGTTTCTTGATCTTCGGGAGGGCACAATCCAAACGGATCTGAAAAGTTCACCGGATCCCCCCCCGCGAACCCATACGCGTTGAGCCCCCCCGCCAGCCCGATCGGATCCTCCTGCGTGAACCGCCCGCTACTCGGATCATAATACCGGTTCCGCATGTAGACGTACCCCGACCCGTCCTTATATGTATCGATCAGCCCCCCGCCCCACACCGTGGGCCCATCGACCGGCGGCGGATCCTGATCCCACGGTGACGCGAGTTGCTCCGGCCATTGTAGCTGGGTGCAGAGCGTCCCGGCGGTGCAGTAGCCAGAGATGGCGTTGCCCTTGTAGTCGTACTCCGGAACGATCACGGTCGCATTTGCGTCGAGCCGACCGATCGACAGTGGATGATCGATGCCTGGACCGTGCGTATAGAACACGCGCCCCTCGAGCGACGGCTTGGAGCGTACGCCAGTTGCATCCACTTCCATATCGGCTGCGCTCGTGCCATCGCCGCCGTCGGCACGAATGTCCCAGAGCACCTGATCACCGTCCCACACCGTGCGCTCGACGACGCTCAGACAGCCGGAGGAGTGATTCATCTTGCTGCAGAGGCTGGGTCGAATCAGCCGGCGCCAGATGCGGCGCCCCAGCGCGTCGTAGCGATACTCTTCCCGCTCATAGTAGGTAACCGGCGGATAAACGCCGACCGCGTCCACCGTATCGAAGAGCGTCTCCGTCGCCATGAGCTGCAGATTGCTGCCGTATCTGCTCCAGGTCCTGACGCGCGTGTAATACGGTCGCGGATGGCCCAGACCTGACGTCGCAACCTCGTGCCGCACCGTGGATGTCCACAGCGACCCGGCCAAATCATAGGTGTTACTGGTCGTATCCTTATAGCCCGCCGACCGTGTCCCGATAACCGTATTGAGCTCGGCCGAGCCGGACGCGTCGTACGACATCGTGCTCGACTAGTACCCCTGCAGCTCGCTCGCGTGCGTCCGCTGATGTCCGAGCGCGTCAGTAATGACGGTATCATGCGACGAAGGACTCACGTGCCGTGCAAGCGCCCCAATGCTCGTGTAGACATTGGACTCGCTCGCCGGCGCGCCTCCGGAGAGGAAGGTCGCCGCAACTTCCTTGTTCCGGGCGTCGTAGAAGAGCGAGTCCTGGATGAACGTCGTGCCATTCTGCAGCTCGCGGTGCCCGACCAGCCGGCTCTCGTAATCGTAGCTCCGGGTTTGCAGCAGCACGGTGCCCGTCGTCATCGTGGCGGTGTCGCTCGACAGCCGCAACGCCGCATCGTAGGAGAAGCCGAACCGGTTGCCGTACGGATCCCGCACCGACTTGAGCATCCCCGACAGCGCATCGTACGCGTAGGCGACGCTATCCGCGTTCAGCGCAGCCACAGTGGCCGGGTGCTTCAACCAGAGGCGTCGCCCCTCGAGATCATATCCGTAGCGCGTGCCGTAGATGTGCGAGTATACGGCGGAGGCGGAATCACTCTCCCGCACACGCTCGGTATCGGCCGCGAGCGACCCGTTGAGGTTGTACGCGCGAGTGATCTTCGCGAACACGTTGTTCGCGGTGAGCATGTTGCCGGCGATATCGTACGTGTACGTCAGGGTGTCGGCGAGAAAGCTTCCGCCGTAGGTGTACCGATCGATGCCGCCGATGCCGAGGGCGGGGACGACGCGCTGAATGGCGCGATTGAGCACGTCATACGTCGTAGTGTTCGCGCCTCCCGATCGCGGCTTCCAACTAACGACGTTTCCAGCGGCGTCGTAGGTGAAGACTTCGTAGCCATTCGACGGTCCCTGCGGGTACTCAGTCCGCTTGCGGTTTGCCCGGTCGTACCGCCAGATGTGCTTCACCCATCCGATGTGATTGGTGTCCGGCGACGCACTGACCGAGTCGCGGAGCACGTTTCCCTCGAGATCGAATTGCTTGCCGTGAATCGTGGTCCCCGAATCGGCGCGGAGGGGATACGAATACGATTTACTGAGCATGTCCTGGTCGGACACATTGTAGGTCGTGGCGGACATCACCCACGCCGTGTCGCCGTAATCGATCGCTGACTTGACGAGCGTATCCCTTCCAAGCGAATCGAGATAGAAGCGAGTTGGGATGTTCGTTGGCGTCTTGACCGAATCCAGGTTTCCCGCCCCATCGTACCAGATGTGCTGCTGCCCGGTGATGAGCGGCTCCTGTACCGTCGATGCGAGGTGCCACGTTGCGTCGTACGTAAAGCTCACGCGATGCGTATGGTTTGCCGAGTCGGCATCGATCGACTGCCAATCCTTGTTGCCGTAGCTCTGGTCGTAGCTCGACAGCGAAACCTCGCCGAGCGGCGCGGTCACCTTTCGAACGAAGTCCCACTTCTGGTCCCACAGGTACGTCGTCGTCGCGCAACCGCCTGTGCTACACGTCGCAGAATCCATAGACGTCGCAATGTTGCCGTGGCCATCATAGGTGGCTAACAGCACGCGGCCGTTCGGCGCCTGCATACGAGTGACGAGTGCCGGATACGTCGCGTTCGCGCGTGAGAGGTAGGTGTCTTGCCCAAGCGCGTTTCGAATGTGGCGAGGCTCCTGGAATTGATCGAGCCAGAAGAGTGTGGTGTCGCCGACGTCCGTGCGCGGACCATCGATCAAGCCATAGGTGAGCGCCGTGTCCACGGAGGCGGGTGCCCATCCGACGGATTCGTACGGGCGGAAGTTCGTCACGATCGGCACGCCGGTGGTGTCCATGCCGATGCTGTCGCGTACCAGCATCTTGGCGGCGTTGTAGGCAAACGTGCCGGCGACGCCGTTGCGATCGGTTCGTGAGGTAATGCGGTTCGTGTCCCCAGGCGTATACCCGAAGTGGACCGCGGTCGTATCTGGCTCCGTGATTGCGGTGATGTTACCACCCAACGTCGTGACGGTCGTGATGCGAGTGCGCGACGGTAGTTTCGGTGCTGCAACACTGAGCAGGCGGTTGGGGGAGGCCCCGTCATACGTAAAGCGATACCGTTTGCCCAGCGCAGTCGGCGGTACTTGGAGTGAATCGAGGCGCTGACCGGTATAGAAAAACGTGGTCGTGTCCTTCAGCCGATTGATGGTTTTCACGTGCCGGCCCGTCGCGTCGAACAGCACCGTAAGTCCGTGCGGCAGGATGTGATGATAATATGTGCCGTCAAAAATGAGACTGTCCGGACTATCCAGCTTCCCCACGCTCCAGACGTTGCTCACCCCCGATATGTTATTGAAGTGACGTGTGCTCCCGTCGCCGCCGATCCATAGCTTGCTTCCGTCCGATGCAATCGTGTACAGCTTCTCCAGCCCCGCGAGCCACCAGCCGGCGCCGAAGTTTGATCTCGCGCGATTGACGATCGCCAGCGCTCCCGGCGTCGCGCTGCTGTTATAGCGTGTCGAACCGTACCAGCTCGACGCTTGCGCCGTCCAGGGATAGTGCCCTGACGAATCATTGAGCGCATCGAAGCCGAAAACGATGCGACGCGTCGAGGCATATCCCCAGTCCACCCCGGTCCATTTGCCCGTCGCGCGCACCGTGGAGTTGATCGTGAGCGTCACGGTGACGCTGTCCGGCACAGGCATCGTAGACGGGAGCGTGACGTCGAGCGGAACGACCGCCTCCGGATGTGCAAACGCGGAATTGTAAATTAGCGTGGGAGTTCGGCTCTTATTGAGCGTGCGAACTGACGGGAGTGCGTGCGCGAGGCGAAGGGTGCCACACTCGCTCGCCGCGCCATGGCCGGCGGCCACGGTGAGGCAGAGCCCACGCTCCACGTTGGTAATTGAGGCTGGAGCTGATGTCACCATTGCGGACGGAGTGACCGCAGTCGTGTTATAGCTTCCGACATCCGTAGCAGTCGGGATCGAGATGTGTGTGCCAGTCAACGTGACGGTGCCCGTGCTGCTCAGCGTCTCCGACTTGTAACCGACCGTGATCGGGATTGCCGCCCCGGCGGCGATCGACTGTGATGGTGTGGACGCAACGCACGCACTGTCAGCGCCGCCGCAGCTTCCGACAAACGTATAGGTCGCAGCGATCGGTCCGGTGTTTGTGGCCTTGAAGAAGGCAGTATTGTGCGCGTTTACGGCGGCCTTGAGCGCTGCGTTGTCCGGAGTGATGGCAATTCCCGGAATGCTCGATACGACACTGTCTGATCCGGCGTCGGTCATCGCGGCGTTGGTCGACAGCTTCGCTGTGAGCGTGATGCGTCCGGTTGAAATGCTCGCGCCACCCGTAAACGTGACGTTCGCGGTCTTCGTCTCGCCGCCCTTGAGCGTGACGGTGTCCACGCCGGTACACGTGCCGACCGCAATCCCCGCGCACGTTCGTGTGAGCGCATACTTTCCGGTGGTCGTGTCTGCATCCAATCGGTGGAGTGTAAACGTGGCAACGTCGGCTTGTGCGCTGAACACACGGATAATCGTGTCATCCGGCGTCACCGTCACCGGCCAGGTCGGGGTGTAGTTGTAGATGTTGGTTTTGGTCGCACAGTTGGCGATGTCGTCGCAGATGAAGGCGACGAGCGTATCCGCTCCCTGTCGCATTGGCACGCGTCCAATTTCCTGCGCGGTCATGCCACTGTGAGGAGGCACACCGCAAAACCCCGAATTAGGCATGGTGTCGGGGGTCATCGACATGAGGGGCATGGTGCGCCCGTCATTCGCGTCCACCCGGACGCCATTGAGCTTCACGCTATTGGTCGACATGTCAATGCCGTAGTTCGGACTACAATACTCAATCACGAAGTAGGGCGCGGGCGTCGTTAGCGTCCCCCCGATCGGTGTGATCATGATCGACGGTGGCGTATTGCAGGGTTGGCTCTGGGGTTGCACCGTCCCGAGTGAAGCCTTCGCGCTCGACGGAGTGCCAATTCCGCCAGTGCCCGCGCGCCCGACCACGCCACCCACATTCTTATCTCGCGTCGCCCCGTTCAGAACGATCTGTGGACAGCCCTGCGCCTGGGCGGACTGTGAACCGATCGCCAACAGCGAACCGGGAAGAATCGCGAACGAAACGGCGGTGAGGATACGCCGTGCAACGCGACGCGAGTTGGAATCCGACATAGACGCTCCGAGGGAGTGGGGGCGTCATCGTCTAAGGCAGTGACAGTGCCATCGCTGACGATCAGCTAAGCGTCGTTGCTGCACCACTTAGAAACCGGTGCCGACAGAGATTCGCATTCGTTCGCAGAGAATGAATGCGAATTCGCGCGAATTTGCCCTTTGGCGACAGCGCGAACAGTGTCGGCCGCAGGCCTACCTCGCCGGCGACATCTCCGTTTCGCCGTCGTTCACGGCCAACGAAGGCGAATCACGGTGAATGCTTCGCAAGTGAGTCGAACCCTCGACGCTCGCCCTGATCGCGTACGGCGCATCGCCAGCAACGTGCAAGGTCTCGCCTTTGCGAAGCCGCATCCGCTTTATGATGCGATACAGAGTCGACCGATTCACGTTCAGCATGGATGCCGCACGAGCGGTATCCCAATCGCATGCTATCAGCGCCTCCAAAATTCGCCGTCGCTCCGGTGCAGGCGGACCATCGATCGTACCGGGCGCCGCCTCCAGTATCGCATGCACATCCTGTCCATCGATCCGCGGCGTCGTAGCAAACGCGATTGCCCGCTCCACCGCAACCTTCAGCTCGCGAATATTGCCGGGCCACTTGCGTGACTGCAGCACAGTCAGCGCATCGGAGGTGAACTTCGGCAGCGACTCGCCCGATGGTGCCAGGTCGGCGAGGAAGTGACTGACCAGGTGAGGAACATCCTCGAGGTGTTCATCGAGCGCAGGCACGCGAATCACGATTCCCGCCAGGCGATGCAACAGGTCATGCCGAAACAGTAAGGCGCGTGTCAGCTGATCGAGAGACACGTTTGTGGCCGAGATCAGGCGAAAGTCGCTGTGCCTGTCGACGGAGGCACCGACCTTCCGATACATCTTTGTTTCCACCACGCGGAGAAGCTTCGACTGCTGCGCAAGCCCGAGCGCTCCGATCTCATCCAGAAACAACGAGCCGCCTGTCGCCTCCTCGCAGTAGCCCGCATTCGTGCCAACCGCGCCACTGAAGGCTCCTCGCACGTGACCGAACATCGCGTCCTCGAACATCCCATCCGCGACCGCGCACACATTGAATGCGACGAATCGCCCCGCACGCCCACTCTCAGCGTGCAGCCCCTGCGCAACCAGCTCCTTCCCCGAGCCGGACGGCCCCTCGATCAACACCGATAGAGAGGTGCGCGCCGCGCGCGAGATCTGATGACGAAGCTCCTGCATCGCCGTCGAGTCGCCGATCAACGGCATCGATGCCGGCGCACCAATCGGCTGTCCGAATACGCGCATACTCATTGCTCGCTCCTCTCCGCTCGCTTCCGCATCGGCGCAGTCAGGCTGTCGGCGTCTTCGTCAGTCTTGATGATGTGTGGCGTCAGGAATAGATAGAGCTCCGTCTCGCTCGTGCGTCGCGTCGCATGGCCGAACAATCCACCGATCAGCGGGATACTCGAAAGCAAGGGAATTCCTCCTTGGTTGCTGTCATGCTCTCTATCGACCAATCCACCGATTGCGACGGTCTGCTTGTCCTTGATCAACAGCTGTGTTTGCACCGAACGTGTCGATATCACCGGCGCATTAAACGCCACCTCGGTCGTCGCGTTGTTCACCTCCTGCTGCACGTCGAGCACGACATAGCCATCCGGGCTGATCGTCGGCTTCACGATCAGTTTTGTCCCCACGTCCTTGTACTGAACTACCTGGTCCCGTGACGCCGCGTCCGTCGGCAGCGATCGCGACACCTGAACGAACGGACGCTGCGATCCGACGAGGATCTGCGCCTGCTCGTTGTTCGACGCGATGATCACGGGCCTACTGAGGATCTTTACATCGCCATTCGCCACGCCCGTGTTCAATACGGCATCGAGCTTCAGCCCACCGAGCCCTAGGATCTTGAGCGCAAAATCTCCAGCCGTCTCGGCGCTCGATTGCGTCGTCGATACCGAACCGCTCGTCCCGCGCACCCCGACAGGGCCAGTCGACGCATCGACACCGAGCGCGAAGCTTCGGTCGCGACGCACTTCCGCAATCGTCACCTCGATGAGCACCTGCAATGGACGGATGTCGAGCTGCTGCACCGCCGCGTCGACGAGATCGAAATCGCTCTGCGTCGCTCGAACAAGTAGCGAGTTGCTGCGCGGGTCCGGCACGATTGTCACGTCGCTCGTGAATGAAGCCATCCTGCCCGCCACCGCAGCAACGTTCTCCGGCGAAGCGACGGCGCCAGGCGGTATCTGATTCTGTCGCAGCTCATCGGTCAACGTCTGCGGCTTTGCACCGATCTCACCTACGGCACTCGCGCGCCCATACAGCGCGTTGACAGTCGCGGAAACATCGGTAGCGCGCGCATGTCGCAGTCGAATCGCGAAGAGCTGTATGATCCCGGTTGGCTGCGGCGAACGTGGCGGTGGGGCCGCATCGCCCGGCGGACCTGTGTGCTGCTGGATTCGGTATAGACCGGAGTCAGCGACGAGATCGAGATTCTGGCTCTGCAGCACTCCCTTGAGCAGTCTGAGCACGTCGCTTCTTGGAACTGGTACCGGGGTCTCGAGCGTCACCTTCGCCGCCGCGACATTGCCGAAGACCACCGGCCGATCGAGATAGCGCGCCAGCGACTGCACCGCTGCGCGCACGTCGGCATCGACGAGGTGGATCGAGATGCTGTCCTCTTTCGCCGGCGGAGTCGTGTCACGCGGTGCCAGCTGCTGTGCCGCGAGCGCGCCCCCGCTCAGCCACAGAACCGACGCTGTGACAAACACCATGCGCCTCGCTCGAATCACTGCCACGGTTTTTTTACTCCCAGTCGCCACGTGGTGTCGGCCCCTTGAATCACCAGTGAATCGCGGCCGATAGAGCGAATCTTGAGATCACCGAGCACATCGCCTTTGCGGACGAGCACCGCACCATCCTTTCCCGGAATTCCGTCCACGAGCGCCTCCCACGGGGGGCCGCCGACTATTCCCGATAATTCGAGTGCCGGATGCGGCGGCTTTGGTGGCGGCGGCGGCGGGGCCATGCCCTCCAGATCCGTTCGGAACGGAACGGTCGACGGATGCCTGTCGAAGCGGAATAGATCCTTCGCGATGATTGCCGTGGCCGCATTTCGTAGCGAATCGGCCGAGATGAGTGTTGGCGTCGCGACATTCGCGCTCGACGCGATCGGCCGAGCCGGGCTCGCGCTCATCGCCTCGCGCCAACCGCGCACGGCCACCGTCGCGCAGAGAGCGGTGACTCCCCAGAGGCTCGCCGTTAGCCACGACCCGCGAAGATACGCGCTCACTTCGCGACCGCCGCTGCAGGCGAGAGCATCAGTCCATCAATCACGATTTCCATATGGAGCGACTCCATGTGATCGGCAGCGCCATTCAGCTCGGGCTGTGTGATCGACAGCTCCTCCACGGCGAGTAGCGCCGGCCCTTGTTCCAACTGCTGGAGCATGTGCGCCAGCCCCTGGATGTCACCGTTAGCACTCCCCTTCACCACGATGCGCGTAAATTCAGATCGCGTGATCGAGTCGGCCCTCATCTCGAGCGCGCCCAACTGCACATTGGAGCTCGCTGCCGCACCCGAGATGATTCCCTCGAGCGACGCACTCGCCGACGCGGGCGTGTCACCGCTCAACAGCAACGGCGCGAGCGCAATCACTCGCCGCCCGCGCGCGACGGCGCTGTCACGCACGCCTCGCTCGGCCCCCAGCACCGCACGCGCGTTCTGGACCGCCAGGCGACCCTCTTCCGACTCGGCGCGCACATCCCGCTTCCACGCGAGTACCGCGGGAACGCGCGCACCAATGATCAAAGCGACGATGCTCGCTGCGCCGATCACAAGCACCCGTCGCTCACGCGTGGATAGTCTGAAGGCACTCAAGGCACACCTACCGCAATGGTCTTCATCCGAAAGCGCACGGAGGCGCGCTCCATTTCTCTTCCATTCGCCACTTCCTTTGTCACGGGGCCCACGATCTCGAGCTTCGACACCGCATGCACGCTGTCGAGCGCGGCGAGCGCGCTCGCCATGCGCGGCGCCACGACCACCATCGTTCCGCCAACGCTGTCGCTATGAATCGACGCGAGTGCGCCCTCTGCGGGGAGCGCGCGCGTCAGAGCCGCCAGCAGGAGCAGCGGTGAATGCCGACGTCGAGCGAATAGCGAGATCTCTGCGAGCGCACGCGTCATGTGGTCGAGCTCTCCGCGCGCTTTCATCGCTACGGAGGCACGCGGCGTCAAGGACGACAGCTGCCTCTCCGCACGATGTGCGGCCACCGCATCTCCGATCGATGGCACCACCAGTGCCGCCGTGATCGCGATCAGTGCCGCGAGACACGCAAACTTCACGGCAGGCGCCAGTAGCCGCGCATTTGTGCGCTCGCTGCCGCTACGCCAGCTCAAGAGCTCCCCGTCACTCAGCATCGCCGCCCCGAACGCGTCGGCGAACGACCACGCACTCTCGCCAAGCAACGCGAGTGCGGGAACGACGGGCGGATCGATGGGCGCACCCGAAGCAGTTGACCTCCTGCGCACCGATGACAGTCTGCCATTCGGTCGATACGTCGACTCCGTCGCCACCTCCCCGTCGCGCCAGAACAACCGCTTTTCCTGGGTCGCCAGCGGTAGTGCGACAAGCGTTGGGGCGAAGCAGCGAACACGCAGGCCCCGCGCGCGACAGCTCTCCTGAATCGCCCCGATAATCGGACTCTCGAACGCCGCCCCCCACACGCCATCGTCGCCCGACGAAAGCCCCGACGTGGTGAGCGGAATTCCATTTCGCAGAAAGAAGCGTCCCGCGGACTCACGCACGACGCCCGCGAGTGCGGCAGCATCTCTCACCGGCGGAAGTCCAGTGAGCCTCTTCGTCTGCGCACCACTCGGCCCAATCACCGCAACAACGCGCGCGCTCGGCCATCGCGGCAGCGGAGCCGCCGCCAGTAGTTCCGTGAGAGCGGCGCCCAGATCTCCATCCGACGCGCGCATGGTCTGCGCCGCCCACTTCACGACGCCATCGCGCATGGCCACCGCGCGAACGGCGTCCGAAGCGACCGCGAGTCCGAGAGTCATCCTCACACGACCCCGGTCCGGCGACGAACGATCGCTGTGCGCACACCCGCTCGAACGATGCGCAGCTCCACCACCGCGCTCACCATCGGCGTGCCAGCGCTCGCGCGTGCGGTTACGATCCACGCGTCCGGCTCGGTGGTCGTCAACCGGCTCAGCTCCGCGAAGCTCCCGAGCAGCTGTTGCCTCGCTCCCGGCGACAACGTGCCGCTGAATGTCGACAGATCACTGACTGGAATTCTCTCATATCGCATCTCCGAGATCCGGGAAATCGCCTCGTCTCCAAGCCCCGGCAGGCTTGCGATCACGACCAGCGGCGCATGGTTCAGATCGACGCGCCCAGGCTCTACATCGAGCACGCTGTCGAGCGCGATATGCTCGAAGCCGCGTATACGCCGCAGCTCCGCGACATCCGCGATGTTGCCATTGCGCGGTAGCGCGCGGCCGGCGTGCACGTACCACGCTCGTTCGGCACCCGCGTCGCGCACGTCATCATCCGCATCGCGCCAATCAAGTAAGGCGGCAACCATCGAGTCGCGGCGAGGCGCCTCGATTCGCAGTCCGGTGAGCAGCGTTTCCAGTATCTGCTCATCCGCGGCGTTCACATCGAGGCGAGACCCCGCAGCACGGAAGGTTATCTCACACTCACCAATACGTAACGCGTCCGCAGCGGCGAGTTGGTCGAGCGCCGACCATCCCGACAGGCCGTGCGCATCTACGCGCGGTGGCGACGTCAGATACACCTCGATCGACGCACGCATCTGCGCCATGCACCCCTCCGCCCGCCACTCGGCGCGCGTAAGCTCGATGCGATTTCGCGCGGCGCCAAGAGCCTGCCGCGCAATCAACGAGAGGCTGACGCCGAGCGCGGTGAGCGCGACGATTACCCAAAGCACGGCGAGCAGTGCGAATCCCCGGCGTCGAGTCATCCGCGATCACCTATCGGGATGATGAGGGTATCGGCATTGACGATGAGTCCGATGGCGAGCGGTGCAGTAATTCCCGCTCCCCAGACGTTCAGCCATGATCCGCCGCCGTCGGCCGAGATCAGATAGCGAAGGGCGCCCCGCTGCAGGCTGTCGCGCATTACGATCGGAGCGCCGATTGTCGGGCGAGCAACGACGAAGATTCTATTTGCGACTTTCTCTACACTCACAATGGCGCGGCAGCGTTCTTCCCATCCGCCTGGCACGTCGCACCATGTCGAGAAGGACGCACGCAGCGGATCACCCGCGAACTCGCCTTCTGCTCCGGTACCGATCTCCGCGCGGCCGATCAGCGCGCGAAACGACCGCTCGGCGTTGGCGTCCCGGTCCTGGACCATCGCTTGTGCGCCGATGCGGAGCGCGTCGTCCCCTACCTCGCCGAGCATCGCGCGCGCGCCGAGGAGCAGCATCGAGGAGATGGTCATCGCGACGATGACCTCGATGAGCGTGAAGCCGGGACGGGTACGGCGAGCCGCACTACTTGGCATCAGGTTCCGTCGGGCGATAGAAGGAAGTGTGGAGAAGCTCGGATCGCGACGCGGGATCGAGTAGGGCCGCGCTGTACAGCGTTGGTTGCGGGCGAGCGACGCGCATGATCCAGTGTCCCTGAACGCGATCTCCGAGATGACGGTCGAAGTCCGCGCGCGTCCACAGGGATGTCGCCGCCAGAAACGCGCTGGCGGCACGAATGTCCTTCTCTGCGCCGCGCACACGACCGAGCGCACGCGACGATTCGGACGTGAGGGTCACGGCGACGGAGCCCGCGACTGCGAGAATCGACAGCGCGACGATGACTTCGAGTAGGGCGAACCCGTGGCGGTCAGCGCGCTGCATAGGGCACGCGTCCGGAGTAGGCATCGATGTTGAGTTCGCTATCGGCGAGCACGCGTCCATCCGGATATGCGGTGACCTCGAGGAGGCGTGACTTGATGCGCACACTTCCGGTGACGCGGCGGCCGATTCTGATCGCCGAGTCGCGCAGTCGCATCGCGCTCGTGACTGCGCGCTGTGGCTCTGACGGAACGCCAAAGTGAGGCGCCGAGAGTCCGACGATTCCCGCCATCAGGCCAAGGATTGCGATCGCTAGGATCAGCTCGAGCAGCGTTACGCCCGCGCGCCCGATCATGTTGGCCTCACACTATAGATCGCCTGCAGCAGCGACGCGGCGACGAACGCGACGATGGCGCCGAAGATCAGGATCATCGCCGGCTCCAGAATCCCCACGAGTGTCTTAGTCGAGCGACTCGCAGCATCGGCTTCGAGTGTCGAAGCGTGAGCGAGCATGTCGGCAAGCCGACCCGTTTCCTCTCCCGCACGCGCCAGGCGTACTGCGGTCGGCGTGAGCGCGTGCTCTTCGCCGAGAGACTTGGCGACACTCTGACCACCGATGATGGATTCGCGCGCAACCAGGATGCGAGCCGACATCTCGGCATCCCCGCTTGCGCGAGCGCCGTGCACCAGCGCCTGCGCGAATGGCACTCCACTTTCCAGCAACGCCGAGAGAGCGGCACAAGCGCGCGCGGTCGCCGACGAGCGGCGAATCGCACCGATCGCAGGCACCGCCAGCATCATCGAGGCCCATCGACGCGCGCCGTCGCTTGTTCCGACCCAGGCGCGCCAGAGGAAGAGAGAGACAAGCAGCAGTGCGAAAGCAGGGAGTGCCGCAACACGCGCGAAGCTCGCGAGCTCGAGCGCGAGGCGTGTAGTCAGCGGGAGTGGCTGGCCGAGGTCGGAGAGAATCGCCCCGAACCTTGGAAGAACGACGCCGACGAGCAGCGCGATGGAGGCTGTTCCGGCAAACGCGAGGATGATCGGATAGGCGAGCGCCGAACGAATAGCGGCGCGCGTACGGGCCGTCGACTCCGTGAGATCCGCGGCGCGGCGAACGGCGGTCGCGAGCCCGCTTCCACCTTCGCCTGCCTGCAGCATCCCAAGCACGACCGGCGGAAAGGATGCAGGCGCAGACGAGAGCGCCGCGGCCAGGCTGTGCCCTGAGCGAATGGACTCGGTGATCGAGCCGAGCACCGGGGTCCACGAGGCTGGCACGAGGTCGTGTAGCATACCGAGCGCGCGTGCAAGGGGAACGTTCGCTTCGAGGAGTGCAGCGAGCACGCGAAGCCCGACCGCAAGATCATCCGGCGGCAGCGCTGCTTTGGAGACGGTCGATGCGCGCTCGAGCCGCACATCCATCGGGAAGAGCCCGCGATCCATGAGCGCGCTCGCGGCGGCCTCGCGGCTGTCGACGGAGAGCACACCTCGCTCGATCACGCCGTCCGCGCGAGCGGCGCGATAGGCATACACCGTGTCCGACGTCACGGATGCACCGCGCCGCCCCACGATGTGATGTCCGCATCCTCGCCCTCGCCGCTGACTTTCCCGTCGCGGCCAAGCGAGTACAGGTCGTACGAGGTGGCGTTCTCCTTTCCTGGCGCGAGGTAGACGTATGCGCGTCCCCATGGATCGAGCGGCACCGCTTTCCGTAGATATGGTCCACGCCAGTTCCGTGGAGCATCGCCCGTTGTTGGCAGCGTGCGAAGTGCCGTTAGCGTTTGATCGCTGCTCGGATAGACGTCGTTGTCGATGCGATACGAGTCCAGCGCAAGCGCAAAGATCTCGATCTGACTCTTGGCCGCGTTGACCTTTGCATCGCCGACGTTGCGGAAGATCGACGGTGCGACGACGGCAGCGAGCGTCGCGATGATCGCGATCACGACGAGGAGTTCGATCAGCGTGAAGCCCGCTTCCACTCTGCGCCGACGGCACACGACGGATGCGGCGGAGTTACGCCTGTACGACACGCAGCACCTCTTCGACCGTAGTGAGCCCCGCCTCAATCTTCTGCCACCCGTCGTGCTGCAGCGCGCGCATCCCAGCGTCCTCTGCAAGCCGCCGAAGCTCGACACGCGACACGCTCTTCACGATCGCCTCTTGCAGCATCTCGTCCAGCACGAGCAGCTCGAACAACCCGACGCGTCCGCGGAATCCCGTTCCGCGGCAGCTCGCGCATCCGGCTCCCTTGGTGAGCGTCACCCTTCCAACCGGTCGCCCCGATAGCGTCGCCACGTGCTCCGCGCTCGGCCTGTATTCGATTCGGCACTCATCACAGATCCGCCGCACCAGCCGCTGCGCGAGCACCGCCTCGAGCGTGGCCGCGACCAGATAGTCAGGAATCGCGAGGTCGAGGAGCCGAGGGACGGCGCCGATCGCGTCGTTGGTGTGAAGGGTCGAGAACACGAGATGCCCGGTCATTGCGGCCTGCACCGCGATCTCCGCCGTCTCGGCGTCCCGCATCTCGCCGACCATGATGACGTCGGGATCCTGTCGCAGGATCGAGCGTAGCGCGGCACCGAACGTCACACCCGCCTGGCGATGCACCG
>JBDTJH010000068.1:0-13756 GCA_039935955.1 Gemmatimonadaceae bacterium | reverse complement strand
CCGAGCTGGCGCAGCGCCACCTGGTGCTCCCGCTCAAGCGCGAAGGACGCACGCTCACCGTCGCGATGGCCGATCCGTCCGACCTCGGCGTCATCGACGACCTGAAGTTCATCACCCGCTACGACATCTTCCCGGTCATCGCGGGTGAATACACGCTGCGCAACGCCGTCGACAAGCACTACGGCGAGAACACCGACGACGCGCTCCAGAACATTCTCGACGACATCGACGATGATGGTGATGTCGAAGTCGTCGAAGAGCGCGAAGAGGAAGTCAACGCGAGCGTGCTCGCGGCGGCCATCGACGATGCGCCGGTCGTGAAGCTCATCAACGGAATTCTGACGGATGCCGTGAAGAAGGGCGCGTCGGACATTCACTTCGAATGCTTCGAGCACGAGATGCGTGTGCGCTACCGCATCGACGGCGCGCTGCAGGAAGTGATGAAGCCGCCCATGAAGCTCAAAGCGGCGCTGATCTCGCGTTTCAAGATCATGTCGAATCTGAATATCGCGGAGCGCCGCGTGCCGCAGGATGGGCGCATCAAGCTCAAGATCGGAAAGAAAGTCATCGACTATCGCGTGTCGACGCTGCCGACGCTGTTCGGCGAGAAGATCGTGCTTCGAATCCTCGACAAGGGGAATCTGACGCTCGATCTCGAGAAGTTCGGCATCGAGCCGCGCGCGGAAGCGGATTTGATGGAGGCGGTCGCGAACCCGTACGGCATGGTGCTCGTCACCGGCCCGACGGGTTCCGGAAAAACGACCACGCTCTACTCGGCGCTGTCGAAGGTCAACAACATCGACGTCAACATCATGACGGCGGAAGATCCCGTCGAGTACAACATCTTCGGGATCAACCAGGTGCTCGTGCGCACCGACATCGGACTCTCCTTCGCGGCGTCGCTAAAGGCGTTCCTTCGTCAGGATCCGAACATCATCATGATCGGAGAGATTCGAGATCTCGAGACCGGCGGTATCGCCATCAAGGCGGCACTCACGGGACACTTGGTGATGTCCACGCTGCACACGAACTCCGCGCCGGAAACGGTGACGCGTCTCATGGACATGGGGCTCGAGCCGTTCAACGTCGCGTCCGCGCTCAACCTCGTGCTGGCGCAGCGTCTCGTCAGAAAGATCTGTAGTACCTGCCGGGCGCAGTACCAGCCGGACACGGTCGAGATGAACGCCGCGAAGCTCAAGCCCCAGATGAGCTTCCGCGACCTCGCCTACACCGAAGAGGCGATTCAGAACATGAAGCGCATGGCCACGAAGGAGGCCGCGCCGATCGTGAAGGACTTCAACCTCGACACCACGATCGCCGAAATGCCTTTCTTCCGAGGTCGTGGCTGCGACACGTGCGCCGGAACGGGACTTAAGGGCCGCCAGGGGCTCTACGAGGTCATGATGATGACCCCGAAGCTTCGGAAGCTGGTCATGCAGAGCGTCGGCGCGGCCGAGATTCAGAAGGGCGCGGTCGAGGAAGGGATGCTGACGTTGCGCATGGACGGGCTGCTCAAGGTCATGAAGGGCATTTGTACGCTTGATCAGGTCATTCGCGAGACCGCCGCCTAGGCTGTCGACGGGCAGGGTCGGGCGGCCATTTGGCGCCCACCGGTACCACCCTGCAACGCTCGCCCCATTCCCTCGTCTATAGGGGGTATCCCGTTCTTCGGGGTATCGCCACCTCAGCAGGAGCTTCATGACCGCCCCAGCCGCCAACACCGTCAACCTGCGCGCGTTGCTCGAGGAAATGATCGAGCGGGATGCGTCCGACTTGCACATCACCGCGGGTGACAAGCCGAAGATGCGCATCGACGGCGATATCACCGACGCGAACGTCGATGTGGTGCTGACGCCGAAGGACACGCTCCAGCTCTCGTACTCGATTCTGACGGAAAATCAGAAGAAGCGGTTCGAGACCGAGGACGAGCTCGACTTTTCGTTTGGCATTCAGAACCTCGCGCGCTTCCGCGGCAACTGCTTCAAGCAGCGCGGATGCGTCTCGCTGGTCATTCGACAGATCCCGTTCAACATCCGCACCTTCGAAGAGCTCGGCCTGCCGAACGCGGTGTCGAAGATGGCGGATCGTCCTCGCGGCCTCGTGCTGGTGACGGGACCGACAGGCTCCGGAAAATCGACGACGCTCGCTGCGATGATCGACAAGATCAATCGCGAGCGTCGCGGCCACATCATCACGGTTGAAGACCCGATCGAGTTCATTCACCGTCACCAGAGCTGTATCGTCAATCAGCGCGAAGTCGGAACGGATACGAAGAGCTTCGCGAATGCGCTCAAGTACTCGCTCCGGGAAGACCCCGACGTGATTCTCGTCGGCGAAATGCGCGATCTGGAAACGATGCAGGCCGCGCTGACGATCGCCGAGACGGGACACCTGTGCTTCGCGACGCTGCATACGAATTCCGCGGCGGAAGCGATCAACCGTATGATCGACGTCTTCCCGAGTCACCAGCAGGGGCAGGTGCGCGCGCAGCTCGCGTTCGTGCTCGAAGGAATCGTGACGCAGACGCTGTTGCCGCGCGCGAAGGGACGCGGTCGCGCGATGGCGGCGGAAATTCTCGTAGTGACGCCCGCGATCCGCGCGCTGATCCGCGACAACAAGATCCACCAGATCAATTCGTCGATGCAGGCCGGTAAGAAGTTCGGCATGCAGACGCTGAACGACTCGCTGTACAATCTGTATATGTCGCGAGAGGTCGTGCTGGACGAGTGCCTGCGCGTGTCGGGCGACCAGAACGAGTTCCTGCGAATGATCGGCGAGGCACCGCTGGAAGACGTCGCGAATGGCGACGCGCCGAAGCTCGCTGGGCAGCATGCGAAGTATGCCGCAGCTGGCAAGCGGTAATCAGAATCGTCTGAGGAGAGTACATGCCAACCTATGCCTACACGGCACGCACGCTGAGCGGTGAGCTCAAGAACGCCACGATGGAAGCTGCGACGCGGGATGAGGTCGTAGCGAACCTGCGGCGCCAAAAGCTCATCGTCGTCAAGGTCGACGAAGAGACCAAGAAGAAGAAGGGCGGGAAGGTCAAGACGCGCGATATCGTTATCTTCACGCGTCAGTTCTCGACGATGATCAACTCCGGCCTGCCGCTCGTGCAGGCGCTCGACATTCTCTCTCGTCAGAGCGAGAACAAGGCGCTGCAGGACGTGACGCACCAGGTGGTGTACGACGTCGAGTCCGGACACACCGTTGCCGACGCGCTGCGCCGGCATCCGAAGGCGTTCACGGATCTGTATGTGAACATGGTGGCCGCCGGTGAGGCGGGTGGTATTCTCGACACGATTCTGATGCGACTGGCGACGTTCCTCGAAAAGAACGACGCCCTCGTCGGACAGGTGAAGAGCGCAATGATCTATCCGGCCGTCATCATGAGCGTGGCCTTCATCGCCATCGTGACGCTGCTGATCTTCGTCATTCCCGTGTTCGAAAACATGTTCGCGTCCGTGAATCTGGCGCTGCCGCTGCCGACACGAATCGTGATCATGCTCTCGAGCTTCCTCAAGCATTACTGGTGGGCGGTCGGTGGCGGCGCGTGGTTCACCGTCGTGTCGCTCAAGAAGTACTACAAGACGTCGAACGGCCAGCTCAACATCGACAAGATCCTCCTGAAGGTGCCGGTGCTTGGCGACATGCTCCGCAAGTCGGCCGTCTCGCGCTTCACGCGTACGCTGGGCACGCTGATCTCCTCCGGTGTGTCGATCCTCGATGGTCTCGAGATCACGGCGAAGACGGCTGGTAATCGCGTCATTCACGATGCGATCATGGAGTCTCGCGCCAGCATCGCGGGTGGTGACACGATCTCGGCACCATTGGCGAAGTCGAACGTGTTTCCGCCGATGGTTATCAGTATGATCGCGGTCGGTGAGCAGACGGGTGGTCTGGACGAAATGCTCACGAAGATCGCGGACTTTTATGACACTGAGGTCGACACGGCTGTATCGGGACTCCTGAGTTTGATGGAGCCGGTGATGATCGTGTTCCTTGGTGTGATCGTCGGAGGTATGGTGGTGGCTATGTACCTGCCGATCTTCGATATGATCAACGCGGTGCAGTAGGGAGACGTTTTCCCCGCGCGATTTGCCGCTGTCGAACTGAATCAAGCCCTGGGCGACCTTCTGCTCAGGGCTTGATTCTGTTTGGTGTAGAACGTATGCCGCAGAGTCCTCGCCGCTCCCTCGGTTGGTGGCGAGCGTCAGCCGCGAGCGAGTACTTCATCAGACTCACCCGTCAGCAGCGCTCTGTCCCCGTTCATCGTTCAGCCGTAGACGGAACCCAGAACGATGAGGATCGCGAGGGCGAGCATCCCAGCAGCCGGCGCGGATTTCCGAAGCGGGTCGTGAATCCGGAAGTGCATCGCCAGCGCGCCGATCATGAGCACGCCGATGAGCAGCGCCGCAGGAATGACCAGCATGCGGTACCAAATCCCAGCGATGAGCGCGAGCGCTGCGCCAACCTTGAGGATCCCGACGACAACGACCATCCATGCCGGCAGGCCGTACGCGGCGAACTCCTGGCGCATGTTCTTCGCGTCTCCACCTCGGTAGCCCGTGCTTCGGTTGGCGCGTAGCAGCCAGACGTTCAGCAGGCCGAGCGCCGCCACGATCTGGAGGATGACAATGAGAGAAGACATCGGAGTGACCGTCGCATTTGAAGTGAGCGAACCGTTCAGCATTGCCACATCTTTCGCATCGAGGAGAAAAAAATGCAATCCAGCATTACTATTGCAGCCGTCGTGTCGAGCGTCTCCTTCCTCCTATACGGCGCGAGCTTGTTCGGCTCGCGCGCGATGGTGGCCGAGTTCGAGCGCTACCAGCTCGCACCCTATCGGACTCTCACGGGCGCTCTGGAGATTGCGGCGGGGGCAGGACTGCTCACCGGCCTCCGCTTTCGCCCTTTGCTGCTCATCTCTGCCGGCGGGCTCGCGGGAATGATGCTCGGCGCGATCGTCGTGCGGATACGCGTCCGTGATCCCTTGTTGACAGTGATTCCAGCCCTGCTCCTCCTCTGCCTGAACGTGTTCATCCTGCTGGCTGCGGCACGCTAGAACGAGGCTGAAACATTGCAGCGCTGCTGATCCTTCAATCGCTGTGCGCGACCGCCGCGCGTCGTCACCCGTCCGATTACTCACGATCTTCTCCGATTATGCCTCACCGCAACCTCCGCCCAGCGGCGACCGTCATCATCGCTCTGGCATTCGCCGCTGACATCGATGGTCGAGCAGAGAAGAAGCATCTCGCAAGGCGCGAGCCGGAAATGACACCGTCGCCGCCGCCGGAGTGAAGCGCACGTACCTGATCGTCGGGCATTCGAGCGGTATCGGACTCGCACTCACTCGGCTGGCCCTCGAGGCGGGCCATGAGGTTGTCGGGCTCTCGCGACGCGCCTCGGGAATCGCGATGCCCAACCTGAGCGAACGGCAGGCCGACGTCCTCGAAGTCGATTTCGAGTCGTTGAGCCTGCCTCGCTCCCTCGACGGCGTGGCGTACTGCCCGGGAACCCTGAACCTCAAGTCCTTCACGGCCCTCCGCGAAGTCGACTTCCTGAACGACTTCCGCGTCTCCGCACTCGGTGCGGTACGC
Source organism: Gemmatimonadaceae bacterium (assembly GCA_039935955.1). GTDB lineage: Bacteria > Gemmatimonadota > Gemmatimonadetes > Gemmatimonadales > Gemmatimonadaceae > FEN-1250. The sequence continues at coordinate 8,156 of JBDTJH010000068.1, read as the reverse complement.
GTGCTCCAGGCAACAGCGAACGCGCTCAAGGCGGGACGACATCCCGGCATCGTGCTCTTCAGCACGGTCGCCGTGAGTCAGGGTATGCCATTTCACGCCTCGATCTCTATGGCCAAGGGCGCGGTGGAAGGACTCACTCGCTCCCTCGCGGCGGAATGGGCGCCGCGGATCCGCGTCAATGCCGTGGCGCCCTCGCTCACGAACACGCCCCTCACCGCGCGCCTCCTCGCAAGTGAGGAGCGAGTGCAGGGGAGCCGAGACCGACACCCGCTCCGCGAGATCGGGCAGCCCGACGACGTCGCCGCGACGGCGCTATTCCTCCTCGGCGACCAGTCGCGATGGATCACCGGCCAGGTCTGGGGAGTGGACGGAGGCATGTCCACCCTTCGCGCGTAGCGTCGAACGCGCCGTCGCCTCGTGAGATGGCGGTGCAGATATTGCGCACGCCTTGGCGAATATCGCTCGCGTCGGTTGGCGAATCCTGACGAGCGACGTCAGGTGATGTCAGCTACTCGTCCTCATCGAGTCCTTGCGCATACGTATCGTAGCAGTCTTCACTGCCGTTGCCTTCTGGACCGTCGCATTCGATGCCGGAGTGCGCACCGCAGTCGCCGCGCCGGCACGGCTCCGCGCCGAGAATCATGACCAACACGCGCGCTTCGATGTTGAGACGAATCGCGACCGCAGCCGCGTTCCCGAGACCGGCGAGGAAATCTTCCGCACTACCTGCTCGGGCTGTCACGGCGATGGCAGGGGAGCACCGAAGAGCACCGTGGCGTTCGCCGTGCCCTTGCCCGACTTCACCGACTGCAAAGGCACCACTGCGGAATCGACGGTGGATTGGGCGGCCGTCATTCGAGACGGCGGACCCGTGCGCGGCTTCAGTCGCATCATGCCCGCATTTCGAGACCTGCTCACCCCTGAACAGATCCATCGTGTCGTCACTTACATGCGCACCCTCTGTCGTGAGCCCGGCTGGCCGCTCGGCGAGCTCAACGTGCCGCTCGCGATGGTCACCGAGAAGGCATTTCCGGAAGATGAAGTTGTGCTTACTACCAATGCTTCCACGCGCGGACCCGCCTCGATCGAAAACCATCTCATCTTCGAGAAGCGATTCGGGAAGCGCGCGCAGCTCGAGGTCGACGTACCGTATGGCTTCGTCGAGCGCCCGGGAAGATCCTGGGTCGGCGGACTTGGCGACGCGTCGATTGCCGCCAAGCGCGTGTTCTATTCCAGCTCCGCGAGTGGCACGATCGTGAGCGGGTTGGGGGGCGTCGTGCTGCCGACCGCTGACGCGCGCACGGGACTCGGCACGGGCACCACATCGTTCGAAGCCATCGTGCTGGGCGCGAAGCTCCTTCCAGCGCGAAGCTATTTCCAGTTCGAGGGCGGTGTGTACCTCCCGACCGACCTGTCGAGCGCTCCGCGATCGGCGTTCTGGAGCGGCGCTCTCGGCAAGACCGTTGCGTTCAGCTCGATCACGCGCATCTGGTCGCCGATGATCGAGCTGGCAGGCACTCGCGATCTGGAGAGCGGTGCGCCGGTCGACTGGAATCTGGTGCCCCAATTTCAAATCTCGCTCAGCGCGCTCCAGCACGTGCGTGCCGGCGTCGGTGTGAACGTCCCGCTCACGCAGCGCAAGACGCGCGACTCGCAGATCATGGCCTACATCCTCTGGGATACGGCCGACGGACCATTTCTCCAAGGCTGGAAAGGGTGGTGCACCGGATGCGAGCACTGAGACTACTCGGCATCGCCGCCGCGTGCATCTCGACGACGGCCGTCCTCGTGGCGGCAGTCGGCTACGGCACGGCGACGAGAGGCCGCGCTGCACCCGGTCCGGCGCACTTCCTGACGTCGGATCGGTGCATCGCGTGTCACAGCAGCCTCACGACACCATCCGGCAAGGATGCGTCGATCGGTTTCGATTGGCGTGCCTCGATCATGGCCAACGCGTCGCGCGATCCGTACTGGCAAGGGTCGGTGCGCCGCGAGGTGCTCGACCACCCGAAGAATCGCGCGGCGATCGAGGATGAGTGCGCGACATGCCACATGCCGATGCAGCGCTTCGCGGAGCACGCGGCCGGCCGTCAAGGCAAGGTCCTCGCCCGGTTCCCTACGCTCGGAGGTACGGATCCGCTCGACAGCCTCTCCGCCGACGGTGTGTCGTGCACCATGTGTCATCAGATTCAGAAGGACCGGTTCGGAGAGCGTTCCAGCTTCAATGGTGGCTTCGCGGTCGACACGGTGACGCGCGTCGGTCAGCGGCCGCTCTTCGGTCCCTACGAGGTGGATCGCGGACACACGACGGTCATGCATTCCTCCAGCGGCTTCATCCCGACGCAGGCCGGGCACATTCGCCAGTCCGAGCTGTGCGCGACGTGTCACACGCTTTATACGAAAACACTCGATTCGGCAGGCAAGGAAATCGGCGAGCTGCCTGAGCAGATGCCGTATCTCGAGTGGCGACACAGCGCGTATCGATCGGAGAGAAGCTGCCAATCCTGCCACATGCCTCTCGTCGTCGCAGCCGGCGACAGCGTTCCGATCACGGCGGTGCAGGGGGCACCGCGTCCCGATGTGCGCCGTCACTGGTTCCCCGGCGGAAACTTTCTGGTGCTCGGTATGCTGAATCGTTACCGTAGGGAGCTCGCCGTCGAAGCGCTCCCGTCCGAGCTGGATGCCGCCGCGCTAGAGACGCGACGGCTTCTCGGGCAAGCCGCGCAGTTGCAGGTAAGCGCGGGACCGGTCGACGCTGGGCGCGTCGTGGTGGACGTGCTGGTGACCAACCTGAATGGCCACAAGCTCCCATCGGCCTATCCGTCTCGCCGCGCGTGGCTGCACGTGACGGTGCGCGACCGGTCAGGCGCCACGGTTTTCGAATCGGGAGCGCTTACCGCGGAGGGCCGCATCGTTGGCAACGACAACGACGACGATCGCACCAAATTCGAGCCGCACTATCGCGAGATCACCAGCCCCGACCAGGTGCAGATCTACGAGTCGATCCTCGAGGACCAGCATGGAATGGTGACCACCGGACTCCTGTCGGCGGTGCGCTACGTCAAGGACAACCGCCTCCTGCCGCGCGGTTTCGACAAGACGACGGCGGATCATGACATTGCCGTGCAGGGCGATGCGGCGGGCGATCCGGCGTTCGTCGGTGGCTCTGACCGAATTCGCTATCGCGTCGACGTCGACAGGACGCGCGGTCCCTTCCAGGTCGAGGCAGAGCTCTGGTATCAGCCGATCGGCTATCGCTGGGCACATAACCTCAGCCTCCAGTCATCACCAGAGACGGACAGGTTCGTCGACTATTACAAGTCGATGGCTATCGCGTCGGGGATCGTGCTTGCGAAAGATGGCTTGACCGTGCGCTGAGATCTGGCGCCTCGCAGAATCATGTTTTCCGCAGAGAACGAGTGAGCGCTGACCGCCTGTGTCCCATCGCGAACTTCACCCAACACCCCGCGCCAACCAGCTCAGCGCCGCGATCAGCACCACATACGTCCCCGCCGCCTTGAGATCCCCCGGCCCCTGCTCCTTCTGCACCGCGCGCCACACCGCGACGACGCCCACGAGCAGCAGCAGCCGCTGATTCGTCAGCAGGTACGCAATCGCGATCGCGGCGATCACGGCGATTCGCTCCTGACGGCTCAGCGCGTGAAATCCGCGCGAGCCGTCGAGCTGCCATACGGGGGTGAGGTTGAACATGTTGATGAAGCCCGTGAGCTGGGCGATCGCCTCCCAGATCGGAATGCGCGTCGCCGCGTACACAGCCAGTGCCGCGAGGCCAGCGCCGAGTCCCCAGATCGGACCCGCGAGTCCGATCTCCGCATCGACATGTGCATCGGCCGGATGCTCCTTCAGCATCACGAGCGCGCCGATCCCCGGAATGAACAGCGGCGCACCCGCGCCGATTCCGTATTTCTTCAACCGGAACACGTGACCCATCTCGTGGATGTAGATCGAGACCACGAGCCCCGCTGCGAGCTTCCACCCGAAGACGCTCCAGTACACGGCGAAGAAGGCGAACATCGAGAAGAACGTCGTCGCTTTCGTCAGTCCAAGGAGCAGGAACTTGAGCTTGCCGAGCAGCAACAGGAACGCTGTCGCTATTCCGCCGAGCGCGCGGCGCCACGCCGGATGATCCGGATTTCCCGGCTTCGCGCCCCGCTTCGGCGGATTCGCAGCATCGATGCGGGTCGTCAGCTCGGCGACGCGCTCGTCGATGGTTGCGTACTGCTGCGAGTCGGGCGGAAGAAGTTGCAACGCTTCACGCCACTGCTCGCGCGCGATCTCGAAATTGCCTGCAACGCGTGCTGCCTCCGCTCTCGCCGCGAGGGTCTTCAGCTTGTCCGCGAATACGAGCGTCCCGCACGCGGGGCATGCCACCGCGCGCGGCGCGAGCTCGGTACCGCAGCTCGCGCATTGTTCTCGACGCTCATCCACTGGAACCCGAATCGACTCCAATCAGATGGCCGTATTGGTTGAATTGCCGCCGACGCGATATGGTCCCGTCACGGTGAGCTTGGGTCCGGCTGTCGTGTGCCACGCATAGTACAGACCGATGCCGATGATGATGACGGTAAGGATCGCACTCACTCCCTCGTGCGCAATCTCGAGCACCGGAAGCTCCAGCGCGGTCGCCGCCAGTAGCAGGGGATTCAGCCCGCTCTCTCGCACGTTCACGTAGAGCGGAAGGTACGCGAGCGCGACGGACCAATACGTCAGCACAACGGCCATCACCTGATAGCGCAGGCCGCCGCGGTTGCCATTCCCCCTTCGGATGGCCCAGCCCACCATGTATCCCTGTGCAATGGTAAGAAGACTGAGCTGAATGTGCGCGTAGAAGAGAATTGCGAAGTAGAGGACGGCGCCTGCGATCGCTGCGAGAATCCCCAGCGCGAGTGACTGCAGGAACGATCCGATGTCCGTTGGTGCCGCGACCGCCGACTCGATCGCGCCGCGGCAACTCGCGCAAGTGACCTTGCCGTTGACGTGAAAGTAGCTCGAGTCGATCGCCCGCCTGCACGCCACGCACGTTACCGCCGGCGCGCCCTTCGCGTCTCCAGCAGCCGTGTTGCTCACCACTCGATCGAACTGCAGCTCCTCGTCGGCAGCCATCAAGCCTCCAGAAATGGTCCGAAACGGTACCAGCGCTCGGTCACGGGCGAATCGAGCGCGCACTACACTATAAAGATGACGGGTGGACGGGCCAGATGACATTTCCGGACGGACGCCGCACCCAGCCCACCGCACGGGCCCCCAGCGTCAATCGCCCGGAAACAACACGCGATCTTCCGCCGTATGGCCTACCAGGCAGCAACGCGCTGCCGTCCGACCTCATGCGGCTGGAGGCATTATGATCTGGTGGATCTGCGTTGGACTCGTCGCCGGATGGGCGACAGGCAAGCTGGTGAAGGGAAGTGGCTTTGGCGCGCTCGCGGACATCGTGATCGGCATCATCGGCGCCGTCATCGGCGGCTTCGTGATGCGCACGCTCGGCTTCGCGGGCTCCGGCGGCTTCGTCTACACGATCCTCGTCGCGATCCTGGGCGCCGTCATTCTCCTGTGGCTCGAGCGACTCATCTCGGGCCATCGAGGGCACCAGCTGTAACTCGCTAGGGCAGCGTCGCGCTGGCGTACGGCTTCACCCCCACCGCCGCGTACAGCTCCTTCGGATCGAAGCGGATACCATCCTTCACGACCATCACCGATTTTCGCACGTCGCTGATGTTCGTGGTCGGATCGCCGTCGATGAGCACCATGTCCGCCACCTTTCCGACCGCGATCGATCCACGGTCCTTCTCGTGGTGCATCACGCGCGCCGCGCCGATCGTCGCGATCTCGAGCACCTTCGGCGCGGGGATTCCTGCCTGCGCGTAGAGCTCGAGCTCCCGCAGTAGCTGGAAGCCCACCGGCCCGTTGTCCGTTCCGGCGACGATCGGCACTCCCGCGTCGTACATCGCCTTCACGATCCCCTTCATCTCGTCGAAGGAATCGCGATAGCGCTGGTCCATTCCCGGCGGCACCGGGAGCCCGCCGCCGTAAAAGCCACGCTGCACCTGCGGCGGCATCCGGTCCGCGATCATCGCCTGGTTCGGATCGACGGTCCCCTGTCGCGCCGTGAACATTCCCTCGAACGTCGTGAGCGTCGGGTCGATGTCCGTGTGGTGCGACTTGAAGAGCGCGACGAACGCGCGCACGCGCGGCGAGTCGAGGTCGAGATCCTTCCCCGCGGCGCCGACGGCCGTGAAGCGTGCCATCGAGCGCGTGTCCTTTACCGTATCCATGAAGTTGAGCAGCAGCATGTTGGCGTGCTGCACCTCGTCGAAGCCGAGCGTGACGACCTGCGATGCGGTCATGAATGCGGGCACGTGTCCGCTCACACGCAGCCCCTTCGCGTGCGCCTCCGCGATGATCGCGGGCACGAGCTTGGGCTTCATCGAGCTGTACACCTTGATCTGCTCGTAGCCGTGCGCCGCGTACCAGTCGACATCCCTGCGCGCGGTCGCTTCATCGTCGGCCAGTAGCCCCGTCGGCACCTGATATGGACCGGAGCCATCGATGAGCCCCGCGAGCATGAGGCGGGGACCGATGAGCGAGTCGGACGCGAACTGACGCTGCAACGCGAGCACCGAGATCGTGTCGTTTCCCATGTCACGCGCGTTCGTAACGCCGGCCGCGATGTGCATGAGCCCATCGTCGCCGGCCTGCATGTGCACGTGCATGTCCCAGAGCCCCGGGATGAGCATCTTCCCCGCGGCATCGATGACCGTCGCGCCCGCGGGGATCGTCACCTTGCGATCCGACCCAACGGCGGTAATGCGATCGCCGGTCATCACGACCGTCTGTCCCTTGCGCACCGTCTGCGTCTCGGCGACGAACAGCCGTGCATTGCGAATCACGAGCGCGCCAGCCGGCTTGTGCGACAGCTCGCGCGCGAGACGCGAGTAGCGCTCGCTGCGCGCCCTGTCCTGCGCCTCGATCATCGCCGGCACAGCCGACTCCCATCCCGCCGGCACGACACTCGACCACCCCGACACCGACGCGAAGTGCTCGCCGCTGTCGTCGAGCCAGAGCGGGAAAGGAGAGAAGCCGAAGCCGCCAATGTCGTAGCGCACTACGTGCACGGGCTTCCCGCGCACCGTGATCGTCATCTCGCCGGACTTCGTAACTCCCGCGAGTCCGTTCGGAAGAAGGGGGATGTGCCCACCCTGCGCCAGCGCCGCCTTTATCAGCAGCTGCGATCCCACCGGCGATTCGGCCGCCGCGGCATAGTACGCACGTCCGGCATCCTGATGCGTTCCGTGCTCGCTCGCATTCTTCCACGTCGCGGTGTTCTCGCTCCAGCTGAAGCGCTCGTCGACGCTGTCCTTCAAATAGCCGTGGCCGATGATCGAGAGCGACGAGGGCACGCCCGACGCGCCCACGTGCACGACTGCCTCTTCGTGCGGACCGCGTCCGCGATCGTTGTACTCGAACACCGAGTGCAGCTCGTTCTTCGACGTCCACCACTCGCGATACTCGCCGGCGGGGCGTCCGGAAAAGAGCACGACGTAGCGCGAGGTATCCGCCGCCTGCTGCGCGCGCCCGTCTGCAAGCGGAATGGACGCGAGCGCGAGCGCGATGCCGAACGAACGACTGAGAGACACGGTGCCTCCGGTGGGTGATTGCGGCCAGCGGCAACGATACGAGCGCGCATTCGCGTCAGCAAGCGAAAAAATCGTCACCCGCCGTGCGTAACGCGTGTGCCGGCCGTAACTTTTCGTCAGACGTCTTCGGCACGCATTCGGCCTCTCTGTCCACGACTCACCATGTCATCGTTCCGTCCGCTGCTCTGCGCTGCCACCATCTGCAGCCTCATCGTCGCGCCGCTTTATTTGAGCGCGCAGGACTCCTCGCTGCTCCCCGCACGCGTCGACTCGATTGCCGCTGCGGTGCTCGCGAGCACCGGCGTTCCCAGCGCAACGGTCGCCGTCGTCATGCACGGACAGCTCGCGTACGCACAGGCATACGGCGCTGCAAAGCTCGACCCGCACATGGCGGCGACGCGCGACATGCAGTACGGGATCGGATCGATCAGCAAACAGTTCACCGCCGCCTGCGTGCTCCTTCTTCAACAGGAGGGGAAGCTCGCGCTCGATGATCCCGTC
>JBDTJH010000067.1:0-5662 GCA_039935955.1 Gemmatimonadaceae bacterium | reverse complement strand
TCGCATCTCCGTCGCCGCTGTCCAAAGTGATCTCCTCATGGGAAATCAGCCCTGAGCCTTTGGCGATCCAGAACTTTGCGTCTGTGTTTGCCATATCGCTCTCCGAGTGTGCCATATAGACGGTCTGCACGGCGCCGTCCTTACTTTCGTCCGGGAGTTGCCGGCAGCTATAGCTCTTGAGATTGTGCAACTTCTCCTGAAAATCTTTGAGATTATCCTGTTGCGTGATTTTGAGTTGCGTCCACTTTCCCTTGACCAGCACGAAGGAGGTAGCGGAAGTCTGGATGATCTCACCTGTTAGCGCTGGCGGCCCTTTCGCGGGACCCTGGGTCGAGTAGGCGTGGTGGGGCGTTGTAATAGTCTTTGTTTGGGCGTCCGTCAGCGTCTTGCAGACCGGTGAATTCGCCTGGGCTCGCGCCACAGGTGAGGCGACGGTTGCAGCCAGCGCTGCAAGAAAGCCGCACAGGGTGTTCGTGTATCTGCTCATCGAGCCTCTGAGATAGGACATGTATTGCTCCGTGAAAAAGGCGAGTCTACTGAGGACAATCGGGGTTGGCTCGCGCCGGTGAGACGTCGGCCCTCATGGAGCGGAGCCGAGCAACTTGTTGCACAGATCTCCGATGCGAAGCTGGAGCACATTCTCGGACGTGTCGACGAAGTCGCCCTCCGTCCCCATCACTGCGATGTCGCAGAGCACATCGTTCTTCTCGGCAATGACCTCGTGCAAATCGCGCTGCCACGCCGCGCGGTCGCCGACGCCATGCAGCGGAACCGCCTCGAGCACCATCCCGCCGTCGATCCAGCGGTCGACCGTCTTCGCTCCATGCGAGGGACGAAGCGTCACCTCGAAGCGGGACCGTCCTCGCGTGGTGAATGCGCAACTCTCACGATCCTCGGATACACGCTGCGCGCCGATGATCGGACCGCGAAGAATTCCGGCAACATCTGCCGGGGTGAGCAGCCCGCGCTCGCAGGCGCTGCCTCGCGGGAGCGCCACGGATGCCTTCTCGCTGCAGGCGCAGTCCGCCACCACCCAAACGAAGGCGAGCGCGACGGCGAGGGCCGCCTGACGAAGGGAACGTGCGCGAGTGTTCACGCGGCACATGCTAGTCGCGTCGCGTTGCCGCACTGTCTCACAGGCGTTTATTGCTGAGAGACGCCACATCCCCTACGTTCGAACGCTGATGATCGAGCTAACTCTTCTCGGCCTGCACGCCATCCGCGACTCGGATGGTCGCGAGCTCGGTTCGCTCCCCGCGCAGCCGAAGCGCTTTGCGCTGCTGGCCTACCTCGTCCTCGCCGGCGGCGACGGCTATCTCCGCCGCGACAGCCTCGCCGCCACGTTCTGGCCGGAGCTCGATCAGTTCGCGGCGCGCCGCGCGCTCCGGAACACTCTCTACCATATCCGCGAAGCGGTCGGCGAAGGCGCGCTCATCACGCAGGGCGACGATGCGCTGAAGGTCGATCCCGCCGTGATCACGAGCGACGTTGCCAGGCTGTTCGCGGCCTCGGCCGCCGGGCGATACGAGGAGGCAGTCGACCTCTACCGCGGCGAGCTGCTCGCCGGGATGCACCTCGCGAACGCCGGTGAGGGATACGAGGAGTGGCTCACGCGCGAGCGCGCGCGCGTGGTCGAGCAGGTTGTACGCGCGTTGCGCGCGTTGGCCGATCGCGACGAGAAGGCTGGCGACGGCGCGGGCGCCGCGTACTGGGCGCAGCGCATCTGCGCGTTGATACCCGATGACGAGCGCGTCCTGCGGCGCGCGATGTCGCTGCACGATGCGATCGACGATCGGGGCGGCGCCCTTCGGCTCTACGATTCCTTCGCGCGGCATCTGTCGATCCAGTTCGATGCGACGCCGAGCGAGGAGAGCGCCGCGCTCGCGGCGCGCATCCGTGCGGGTGCGGAACATCGCGCGCCGCGCGCCGCTGCGCCGACGAACGACGCGTCTCCGGCACGGGACACTGTGCCAACGGCGGCGCCGGTCGTCGCGCCGGAAACGGCAGCCGCACCCATTCCGTCCGATCCGCCACGCCGGTCGCGCGGCGGGATCGCCGCCGCGATCGCCGCGCTCATCGGCGCTGGCATCGTGGTGGCGCTCGTGAACTCCTCCGGCGGCTCGCACGCGCGCGTACCAGCACCCGCGCGCACGCGCGTGGTCGTCGATGTGTTCGAGAATCGCACCGGCGACCCACACTTCGCGTCGCTCGGACGGATGGCCTCCGATTGGCTGACGCAGGGACTGCTGCGCACGCAGCTCGTCGACGTCGTCGATCCGCGCGCCGTCTTCGTGCAGGGGCGCGCATCCGATGGCTCCGTCGTCGATCCGGTCACGCTTGCGCATCGCACCGGCGCGACACTTGTCGTCTCGGGCAACTACTATCGCACGGGCGACACCCTCCTCTTCCAGGCATCCGTAACCGACGCGGCGACGGGGCGCATCGTCCGTGCGGTCGGCCCCATCGGCGCGAATGTGAACGCGCCCGTCGCCGCGCTCGACCAGCTTCGCTCGCGCGTGATGACCGCGCTCGCGGCGCAGATGCACGAGCCCGGCCCGCGCAGCCTGGAAGGGGACGTCGAGATTCCGCCCTTCGAGGTTTACCAATCGTATGTGGAGGGATGGGACGCGTACTGGCACGGCGACTACAATCGCGCGACGTCGCTCTTCCTCGACGCTTCGCGGCGCGACACCGCGTTCATCGGTGCGGCGATTGCTGCCGCGACAGTTGCGTCGAACAGCAGCGGGTGCGCCATCGTCGACTCGATCGCGCGTGCGCTCACCGCGACGCCGCACCGCATCGAACGTATCCAGCGACTCTCGCTGCAGATTGGAGTCGCGCATTGCCACGGGCGCAACGAGGAGCTGCTCCGCCTCACTCTCGAGCGCGCCGAGCTCGCGCCGCGAACGTCGGGCATGCGCATCTCGGCGGCGGCGGCAGCGCTCTACGCGAACCGCCCGGAGCGCGCGCTCCAGATGCTCAACTCGATCAATCCGGAAACCGATCTCTCGTGGACCACGGACTCCTCGCACTTCGACTACTGGAGCGGACTCACCGAGGCGCTGCACATCCTCGGTCGCCACGACGATGAGCTACGCCACGCGACGGAGATGCCGAACATCGCACCGCTCACGCGCGCGTGGCTGCGTGGGCGCGCGCTGGCGGCGCTGCGGCGCCCGGCCGAGGTGCTCGCGCTCGTCGACACGGCGCTCACGCTGCAGACGGAAACGTCGAACCATCTCGGGCTCGCCCCGTACACCAACGGGAGGCCGCAGTATTCGGCGACGCCCGCATGGGTAGCCGTCTGGATCGCGCGCGAGCTCGCGGTGCACGGCGACAGCGCAACCTCGCGGCAGGTCGCCGCGCGCGCGATGGACTGGTATCGCGGCCGCGCCGCCGACGAGCGCTCGAGCTTCGAGGAGCGGATCGTCGCGGTGTGGGCGCTCGAGCTCATGGGCTCGTATCCGCAGGCTGAGCAGATGGCGCGCTCGCTGCTGGCCGGCGACAGCACGAACATCGACTACCGCGGGATGGTGGCGGGGCTCGCCGCCGAGCGCGGCGATTCCGCGGTCACGTTCGCCACGGATGCGTGGCTATCGCGCCAGCACGGCGACTCGGTAAGCTGGACGGCGACCTACTATCGCGCCCGCGACGCCGCGCTGCTCGGACATCGCGCCGAAGCGGTCGCTCGGCTGCGCGAGTCGCTCGACGCGGGCGCGTGGCCGATGTATCTGCACGTCGATCCTGCGTTCGCGATCCTGCGCGGAGAGCCGGGCTACGCCGCGCTCATGACGCCGCGCGACTGAGCCGCAGCGCTACGGCTTGCTCGCCACGCGTTTGAAGAAGACATCGTCACCCATTGCGAGCCCCTCGACTGTTCCGTCGTCGCCGAGCCTGAACGTCATCGGCGCGCGACCGCGGTATGCGTCGCGCCAGTGCGCCATGAACGTGTCGTAGTTCCAGTGTTCGAGATCCGCGATGTTCAGCGGACCGAACGACACGACGAGTTTTTTTCCGTCGAGCTTCACCGTCGCGGTGCCGAAGAGGCTGTCGGCGTACACGCCGGCGTAGCGCGCGAGCGGAAGCGACGGCTGCGTCCCCATCACATGGGCGGCGTCGATGTCGCGCTCGCCCTGCTTCCCCGCCTCGCGCAGCGCCGAGTACATCGTGAGCATCTCGGCGCTCCAATCGTGCTTCGAGCCGCCGATGTACCTGTCGAACACCGTGTACATCAGAGCGTGGCGCAGCTCGGCGTGATCGCGATTGGCGAACACCACGACACCGAGGTTACGCGCGGGGATGAGGCCGACAATGGCGACCATCCCGTCGATGCTCCCGGTGTGGAAGGCGACGAACTCGCCGCGGTAGTCCTCGAGGAACCAGCCCTCGCCGTACGCCTGGAAGCGCGGATGCGTGAGCTTCGCCGTCGGGTAGAACTGCTTCTCGTCCACGAGAATCCGCGGCGTGAAGAGATCGGCATAGCCGCGCGCCGAGAGCACGCGCTTGCCGCGGAGCCGCGCACTGTCGAGGAGGAAGCGCATCCAGATCGACATGTCGGCGACACTCGAGTACATCGCGCCCGCGGGGCCGATGTTGTCCGTCGCGTAGCGTTTGATGACGCGCACGGTGTCGTTCACGTAGTCGTGGGCGAACGCCAGGTTCCGATGCGACGACTCGTCTGGCGTGCCGGTCGTCGTCTCGCGCATGCCGAGTGGGCCGAGGATGCGCTCGTGGACGAGCTTGTCCCACGTGGTGCCCGCGCGGTCGGCTGCGAGATTACCGGCGAGCGCGTAGGTGATGTTCTGATATTCGAAGTGCGAGCGCACGGGCGCGTTGAAGGGCACGTAGCTGAGCCGCCGCATGATATCGGGGAACGATGCGGTGTCGTCGTACCAGATATAGTCGGCCTCGGGAACGCCGGTGCGGTGCGACAGGAGATCGGCGACGGTGATCTGCCGTGTCGCGATGGGATCGGACAGGCGGAAGGCGGGCATGTAGCTCATCACGGGCGCGTCGATGCGCAGCTTCCCCTCGTCGGCCATGAGCTCGACCACGAACGACGTGAAGGCCTTCGTGGTGGACGCGTTGGCGAAGAGCGTGTGCGTGTTCACGGAGTCCGTGGTGCCGAGCTTCCGCACACCGTACCCTTTCGCGAACACCACGGAGTCGTCCTTGACGACGGCGATCGCGAGCCCGGGAACGTTCCAGTCGCGAACGCCACGCGCGACGTAGGCGTCGAAGTTGGCGAGGGGGGACTGGGCGAGCGCGGCGGGGGCGAGGAGCGCGAGGGCAGCGGCGCAGGCGAGCGTAGCGTGGCGATGTGAGATCATCTCGCGAACATACGGCGGCCGTGCGCCGAACGACAGATCGAATCGTAGCCGACGCGACCCCTGGATGTACGAACGGGAGCGCCGAGGCGCTCCCGTTCCTGCTGCAGTCAGACTGGAGAGTGTTGGTTAGTCTCCTTCGAGCTCAAAGGCCATCCCGTCGGACTCGCGGAAGATGTCGAGGACACTCTCGATCTTCGCGATCGCAGCCAGCGTCGGCTCGATGACGGGGTCCAGAGTGATCGAGATGGCGCGTCGTGCGCCCTCCGGCCAGTCCGGCATGGAAAGACCTGCGACGAGTCGCTGCAGCTTCGACCCGAAATGCACAACGAGAT
>JBDTJH010000066.1:0-6214 GCA_039935955.1 Gemmatimonadaceae bacterium | reverse complement strand
TCCGCTCAAGCTGATCAGCGACGTCGAGGCTGATCTGGAGATCAACTGCTATCCCGTCACGTGGCCCATCTATCGGGATAGCGTCTTCGCGGGTGTGTACGATCGGCGGCGCAAGCGAGTCGAGATGTTCGAGCGCGGGACGGATCACGGTTCGCGAATGGCCGAGCAGCAGAGCTCCGAGCTCGACGATCCCTCACTCATCGCGATGCTTGGCGAGGATGCCCACGCGAAGCTCGTGCAGGAGATCGGGCTGCTCGACGCGGCGGGACACGAGTTCGACCACGCGGCGTTGCTCACGGGCGATCTCTCGCCTGTCTTCTTCGGAAGCGCGCTCACGAACTTCGGCGTCGAGCCATTCCTCGAGGAATTTCTCGATCTCGCGCCGGCGCCATCGCCGCACGAGTCGACGAAGGGCACGGTGGAACCGACCGATCCGGAGTTCTCGGGATTCGTCTTCAAGATTCAGGCGAACATGGACCCGCGACATCGCGATCGGATCGCGTTCGTGCGCGTGTGCTCGGGGCGCTTCGAGGCGGGGATGCAGGTGAAGCTCGGGCGCACCGGGAAGATCGTGCGGCTGCCGGCGCCGCAACAGTTTCTCGCGCGCGAGCGAAGCGCGGTGGAAGAGGCGTGGCCGGGCGACGTGATCGGCGTCGTCGACAAGGGGACGCTGCGCATCGGCGACACGCTCTCACCGAATGGCGATGTGGAGTACAAGGGAATTCCGCGCTTCGCGCCGGAGCACTTCGCACGCATCATCGGGACGGATCCGATGCGCCGGAAGCAGCTCGACGCGGGGCTCCGCCAGCTCACCGAGGAGGGCGCCGCGCAGGTGTTCTTCACCGAGATCGATGGCGGACCGAATCCGGTGATCGGTGCTGTGGGCATGCTGCAGTTCGACGTGATGCTCTTCCGTCTCGAGAACGAGTACGGCGCGCCGTGCCGCATCGAGAAGCTGCCGTATCGCTATCCGCGCTGGGTGACGGGTCCCGAAGCGGCGATCGAGCGTGCGGCGCGCGGCGGAGGCCGCATGCGGCTCTACGACTCGAAGGGGCAGTCGCTGCTCGTGTTCGATGAGCAGTGGACGCTACGCAGCACGCAGCAGCACGAGTCGACGCTGACGTTCCACGAGGTTGCGCCGGAATAGGGGCAAGTGACTGGCAGCAAACGATCAGGCGACGCCACCGACGCAGATTGCCGGCAATAGTCAGGCATCCCACCGTCGCTTCGAGGCTCCCATGACGATGCAACACTCGCTCCGCCGCCTTCTCGCGCTCGCCACCGCTGCTGCCGCTACGATCGTCGCGCTCGCGACGAACCCAGTGGCGCTGGCTGCGCAACAGAACAACCCGAACACGACCGGCCTCCCGATGTATCCGAAGCTCAACACAGGCTCCGAGTATCCATCCGTGAAGGAGGATGCCGGGCACTATAAGGTCTACACGGCGCAGAGCCCCGACCTGGTTGCCGTCGTCGAGAGCTGGTATCGAAAGGCGCTACCCAAAGCCGTCGAGACGAAGGATGACAACAGCCTGACGCACGGAATCGTCCTCACGAAGGACAAGGACAGGGTGCTCGTCTACACACTTGGCGGCAGGAAGACGGCGGTCGTCGAGCTCCAGAAATATCTCGGTCCCTGAGCGCCGCGCGACCCGATTGGGTCAGCCTCGATCGCGCTCGTGCGGAATTCCCGTTTCACGTAAATCAGGCGGGTAGTCCGGTGGTTGGATCGGGGCTTCGCTCGCCTGTTCCGAGAGGCGCTCTTCGTATTCCAGCACGTTTTCCGGCGTGTAGCTGCGGTTGACGACAGGCATCGGCGTCTGCGTGTACTTTGCGCGCCACTCTCCGATCGATTCGTCCACGACTTCCGACGTGATCCGGGCGTCGTCGCGCGCACCGTGGTGGCCGAGTCCGCCGTCGATCGTGCGGTTCGACGGCTTCCACATGCGATACCAGAGCGTGAGCGACTCGTGTAGTGCGCTCGCGCTCGGCGGCGCGCCGGTCAGCGATGAGCGGTCGAGCTCGAGGCGACTCGCCGTCGTCACGCGGTCGATCATCCATTGCAGCGTGAGCGTCGCGAGTCCGCGTTCCGGCCACGGATAACCACCGCCGACATCCGAGTGCACGCCGGTGAACCAGCGCTGCTCGACGCGCTGTCCGTCGTCGCATGCATCGGGTTGCTGCAGCCAGAGCGTCGGCACGAAGGGGCGGCGGCGCTCGTCCGCAGCCACAGCGTGAAAGGCGCAGTCGACCCAGCTGCTCAGCGTCACGTCGTGAAAGCCGTAGCGATGCGCCGTCAGATGCCCGATGAGGCCGACCGGAATGCCGAGCGATCCGACGGTGTCCCACACCCCGATGCACGTGATGCGAAAATCCGGATGCGAATTTTCCTTCCGGAAGTCGACCGACGACTGCGCCGCCGGAGCCGTCGCGTCGCCACGCGCGCGATAGTGCCCGAACGCCTCGCTCACCGCGCTTTCTACGCTCTTCCCGATCGTCAGCTTTTCCGGATTGATGATCCCGCAGTTGCGCACGAGCCCCGCCAGGCTCCGCACCGTGTACGCGCCGCGGCTGAAGCCGAAGAGGTAGACGTAGTCGCCCGGATGATAGCTGTCGACGAGAAAGCGATAGCACTCGCGGATGTTCCGGTCGATCCCCCGTCCCGTCACTCCGCCGACGACTCGATCGATGAAGCCGCCCGTGCCGACGCCCGGATGGTAGAACGCCAGTTGCGGCGTGCCGTCATTGGCTTTTGGCCTCACGAGCTGGTAGATGAGCCAGACGTTCGTGGTGGCCGAGTCGCCGATCGCGTCGGTGGCTTTCGTGCTGCTCCACGTACCGTCGGCGCAGATGACGATGCGCTTGTGCGAATGGCGAACGGCATCGGGGTCGAGATTCGATTGAATCTTCGACGGCGCGCTCCACGCCGTGCGCGCGGGCGCCGTGATGTCGAGCGGCTGCACCGCACGATCGCCGCCGGTCATCAGCGAGCGGCGAGCGCCTTGACCAGCTCGCGCCGAATGGTGCGGGCGAGCGCGTCCTGGTTCGCGAAGTCGTGCTCTTTCCGCCACGCGGGGAGAGGCACGACGGTCTTCGCCATCATCGGGTGGCCGCCCGCGCTGCCGAAGGAGCCGAAGCGCTTGCGAATCCTCTCGCCGAGCTTGGCATTCGGCGACAGCGCGCGCAAGCTCATCGCGAACTTCCCTGCGAACACGCCGGACACCGCCGAGATCTCCGCGCCGGCCATGCCGAGACAGAACTCGGCGAGCTGCGCAACGATGTGCTCCTGATCGGCGGGGAGAAGTCCGAGATGGATGTACGCGAGCCCTTTGCGCACGCGCGCATGCTCGAGCGCGACGCCGAAGCGCTTGAGCGCGAGGGGGCGGTACGACGGATGCTGGATACGTCGGAGCGCGACGTGGTCGGCACGCGCGAAGAGAAGCGCGAACATCTGCAGATCCTCATCGCTCGCGGCGCGCGAGAGCGACTTCGTATCCGTCACGATGCCGTAGAGCAGCGCCGTCGCGAGCCGAGTCGTGACGCCATCAGCATCGGATGCAAGCAGATATTCCGCCGCCATCGTCGCGCTCGCGCCGTAATTCGTGCGCACGTCCCGGAAGCGCGCGCGATACGGGCCTGTCGTCGGATGATGATCGATCACCGCGGCGACGCTCGGCAGCGCGTTACCGAAGTACGGCGGCTGCACGTCGACCAGAATGAGCGGCGCGAGCAGTGGTACCCGCGCGATCGGCACGTGGCGCACCCGCTCGTTGAGCTCCGCGATCAGCCGCTGGTTCTCGGGGCGCGTGATCTGCCCCGCGGTGACGATCGGCGAGCGCGCGGCCGAGAAGCCGAGGGTGCGCCGGAGCGCGAGCGCGGATGCGATCGCATCGGGGTCGGGATCGTTCTGCACGAGGAAAGTGCATCGCGGCGCACCCGCCAGCGCACGGCGCAGCGCGCGCAAGCGCTTCCGCGCTGCGGGATCCGCGCTCACGAGTGCCGCGAGCCGCGAGTGGATGATGTGGCCGCGCTGCCGCCGTGCCGTCATCTCATCCGTCTGCTAGTGTCGATCGGAACCGCGACTCACGAAGCGCCCGGAGCGCCGAACTTGTCGTTGTAGCGCTCGAGCGACTCACGAATGATCTGGATCGCCTTCGGCGCCTGCTCCCACCCGATCGTCTGCACACGCTTCCCTTCCAGATCCTTGTAGATGTGGAAGAAGTGCTCGACCTCTTTCAGATAGTGCTGCGGAATGTCCGCGATGTCGAAGTATTCCTCGTAGAACGGATCGTTGCTCGGCACCGCGAGGATCTTGTCGTCCGGCTCGCCGCGATCGGTCATGCGCAGCACGCCGATCGGACGCGCATCGATTTGGCAGCCCGGAAACGTCGGCTCGTTCAGCAGCACGAGGATATCGGCCGGATCATTGTCCTCGGCGAGCGTGCGCGGAATGAAGCCATAGTCCGCCGGATAGTGCACCGCGGAGTACAGCACGCGATCGAGGCGAAAAAGACCTGACTCCTTGTCGAGCTCGTACTTGTTGCGACTCCCGCTGGGGATCTCGATGACGGCGGTGACCTTCTCGGGCGGGTGCAGGCCCGCTGGTACGTCGTGCCAGGGGTGGATCAACGCGCCGCTCCCGCCGCCTGCGCCGGGTCTCGCTGCATCGTTCCCTTGTACGAATGTGTCTCGCCCGCGATCCCGAAGTTCATCGCGTTCAGCTCGGCGATGTGCGTGAGGTCGTTGCGCGAGAGATCGGGGAGATCGCTCGCGGCCGCGAACTCGTCGAGCTGCTCGTCGTCGTAGATGTTCGGCAGCGTGGTCACTACGAGCGGGTCGGCGAGCAGCCACTTGAGAGCGGCTTGGCCGAGCGTCATACGCTTCGTGAGGAAGTCGAGGTTGCGGATCTTCTGCACGCCGTTGATGAGCCACGACCGCGGGCGATGGCGACGATGATCGTTCTCGGCGAAGACCGTGTCATCCGTGTACTTCCCTTCGAGCATCCCGGAGGCGTGCGTCACGCGGACATTGAAGACGCAGTCGGGCGCATGCTCGCGCGCGGCGTTGAGCATCGCCGTGCCGGGATGCTGCTCGAGGATGTTCCAGATCATCTGGATGGTGTTGATGTCGGGCTCGCGCTCCACGAGCTCGACCGCTTCATACAGCCATCCGATGGCGGGGCCGAAGGCGGCGCCCCACGCGCGAATTTTCCCCTCGCGCACGAGCGCGCGCATCGTCTCCCAGATCTGCGGATCGCGCACATGATCCATCTTGATGTTGTGCAGCTGGAGCACGTCGATGTAGTCGGTCTCGAGGCGTTCGAGGCATTTGTCGACGGCGTGGCGCATGAACGCCGGCTCGAAGCGCTGCGGGAGCTCGCTCTGTCCGCGTCGTGCCTTCTGCGCTTCCTCGTCGTAGATGTCGTAGCCGATCTTGGTGCCGTAGATGACATCGCTGCGGCGGCCGCGAAACGCCTCGGCGAGCTGCCTCTCGCTGCGGCCGTTGCCGTAGGCATCGGCGGCATCGAAGAAGGTGACGCCGCATTCGTCGAGCGAGCGGCGCATCATCGCGATCGCCTGCTCGTCGGTGACGTCGCCCCACCAGCCGGTGGAGAGTGTCCAGAGTCCGAAGCCGACTTCGCTTACGGAGACTCCGGTGCCGGGAAATGTGCGGAATTTCATGACAGGAGTCGGGCCGTCTCGGTCGCGAAGTAAGTGAGAATGAAGTCCGCGCCGGCGCGCCGAATGCCCATCAGCGACTCGAGCATCGCGCGCTCGCGGTCGATCCAGCCACGCTCGGCTGCTGCAAGAATCATAGCGTACTCGCCACTCACCTGATAGGCAGCAACGGGGTAGCCGGTCTCCTGTTTTACGCGCGCAACGATGTCGAGATACGGACCCGCCGGCTTCACCATGATCGCGTCGGCGCCCTCCTCGATGTCGAGCCACACCTCGCGCATCGCCTCGTCGGAATTCGCGGCGTCCATCTGGTAGCCGCGCCGGTCACCGGACTGCGGCGTTGACTCGGCCGCCTCGCGAAAGGGTCCGTAGAACGCCGACGCATACTTCGCGGCGTACGCGAGGATGGCGGTGTTGGTGAGCTGCTGCTCGTCGAGCGCGCGACGGATCGCGCCGACGCGTCCATCCATCATGTCGCTTGGCGCCACGATGTCGGCGCCCGCGGCCGCGTAGACTAGCGACGCGCGCGCGAGAAG
>JBDTJH010000065.1:0-8498 GCA_039935955.1 Gemmatimonadaceae bacterium | reverse complement strand
TGACGGGGTCCAGAGTGATCGAGATGGCGCGTCGTGCGCCCTCCGGCCAGTCCGGCATGGAAAGACCTGCGACGAGTCGCTGCAGCTTCGACCCGAAATGCACAACGAGATGCTGCGCGGTGGCTGTGAGGACATCGAGTGGAATGTCCAGATCCCGGGTGACGATCTCGCCGGTCGTGGTATCGCGCCACGCCGCATCACCGACTGCTCCACGCCCGACGAGAAGGCCGAGGTGGCGGAAAGTGCCAGGGCCCACGCCGGTACGGTGACTCTCCACCGCGGCCGCGAGCGCCAGTGCAAGAGACTCGGTTTTCGGCACGCCATAAAGGGTTACGACATCTCTGTCGCAACGCTCCTGGGAGAACGCCGAGGGAACCGAGTCCACCCGCGCGAGCACAGGGGACAGATCGACACCTTCCTCTAGCATAACGAGGAAGTCCATTTTCCCTCCAGTGAAAAAATGGTCGTGCGCCGGACGTGCTTGAGACGTCCGCGAGCCATTAGCTCAGTGTGTCGGAGGAGCAAGAGAGAGGCCGAAGCTTGCATCTCGCTGCTCACCCCTTCGACACCTCAATAGTAAAGGCGCGGGCGCACGATTGAATCGGACATCCTCGACTGTTGCCTGTAAGTGACAGCGGTGTCGCAGTCCGCGACAAATCGTGTCAGTCGCGGCGCGCGCGCAGGCTCGAGAACCAGAGCGCGAGCGCGAGCGCACCGGCCAAAACGACGTAAACGAAGGTCACTTCTCCACTCGAGAGCAGCTCTTCGAAGCCGGGGCGAAGCGCGTTCGGCGCCACGAAACGGTCCAGCAGATACGCCAGAATGCCCACGCCAAACGGCGCGATCGCACGACCGCGAGCACTCAGCGGCGCGGCGATGTAGGCGAGCAGCACGCCCCAGATGATCGTCGAAAGGAAGTGGATGACGAGTGCGCCGCCGGTGATCGACAGCTGAAAGCCCGTGGTCATGAACGCCCTGCTTCCGGCGTACATGTGGGCGACAGCATTCAGCGGTTGCAGTGTGGCGCCGCGCGCGTGCCCGAAACCCAGGAGAGCGCCCGCAGTCGCGGCACCCGCGATCACACCCAGCGCGATTCCTTCTCGGAGAGGCTTTTCATTCACCCTTGAAAGAAAGGCTGCTCGCATCTATCGATCAAGAGCGGTTAACTTCGACCCGGAACCGTATCAACCACAACTTTGGGGCATATGTCCGACGGTCCGATCACTGATTCTGTCCTCGTCGTCGAAGATGATCCGGATCTCCTCGCCGTCCTGCCGCGCATTCTGGCCGGGGCTGGCTACGTCGTGCGCACTGCATCCGACGGTGAGGACGGCCTCAACAAAGTGCTCGATGACGCCCCTGCGCTCGCTATTCTCGACGTCGGGCTTCCGAAGCTGAGCGGCTACGAGCTCGCCCGCGAGCTCCGGTCGCGCGGCTACCAGTTTCCCGTGCTCATGCTCACCGCCCGCGTGACGGTGGACGACAAGGTGAGCGGTCTCAATGCGGGGGCCGACGACTATCTGGCGAAGCCGTTCGAGTACGCGGAGCTCCTCGCGCGCGTCAAGGCACTCCTCCGGCGCTCGACCATCACCGCCGGCAGCTCGACGATGCGCGTGCGCGATCTCTCCGTCGATCCCGTGGCGAGAAAGGTCGAGCGCGGGGGCAAGGTGATCGATCTCACCCAGAAGGAGTACGCGCTCCTCGAATATCTCGTGCGCAACGCCGGCCGCGTCGTCTCACGGCAGATGATCAGCGAGCACGTGTGGAAGCACGATGTCGACCCGCTCACCAACGTCGTCGACGTCTACATCAACTATCTCCGCAAGAAGCTGGACGAGGACAAGCACAATCCTCTCATCCAGACCGTGCGCGGACGAGGGTATGTCATCAAGGACTAGCTGCTAGCGGTACCCCGCCGCCTGCAGCGTGAACAGCTCCGAGTACAGCCCGCCGCGTGTCACGAGATCGTCGTGGGTGCCCTCCTCCACGATCCCGCCGTTCTTCAGCACGATGATCCGGTCTGCCATCCGCACCGTCGAGAAACGGTGCGAGATGAGCACCGCCATCCGGCCGGCCACGAGCTCTGAAAATCTGAGGAATACTTCGTACTCCGCCCGCGCATCCAGTGCCGCCGTCGGCTCGTCGAGGATCAACAGCTGCGCCTCGCGCAGATACGCGCGCGCGAGCGCGATCTTCTGCCATTCGCCTCCCGAGAGATTTACACCGCCCTCGAAGCGACGCCCGAGCATCTGGTGGTAGCCCTCCTCGAAGCGCGGGAGTAGCGACGCGGCAAGCGACTGCTCCGCCGCATCGACCAACTCCACCGGCACTTCCGGCTCCGCACCATCTCCCTCGACGTGATCCAGATAGCCTCGCACGCGATCGATCTCGCCGACGCCGATGTTCTCGTCGAAGCGCATGTCGAAGCGCACGAAGTCCTGGAAGATCACCCCCACCGCGCGCCGCAGCTCGCCCAGATCATAGTCGCGGATGTCGACGCCCTCGAACAGGATCCTCCCCTCCGTCGCGTCGTACAGCCGAGGCAGCAGCTTCGTCAGCGTCGTCTTCCCCGCCCCGTTCTCACCGACCAGCGCGATCCGCTCGCCCGGCCGCAGCGCGAAGCTGATGTGCCGCACCGCCCATCGCTCGCTGTCCGGATACCGGAAGCCGACATCCTCGAAGACGAAGCCCTCCGTGATCACCGCGGGTACATGTCGGCTCCCGCTCGCCGTCGTGATCGTCGGCCGCATCTCGAAGAAGTCGAAGAGATCCTTCAGATACAGACTCTGCTCCGAGATGTCGCTCGCGTTCGAGAGCAGTCGCTGCACGATGTCCCGGCTCCTGCCGAACGATGCCGCGAGAAAGGTCAGTGAGCCGATCGAGATCGTCCCGCCGATTGTGCGCGCGAGGATCACGACGTACGCCGCGTAGTAGCCGAGCGTGCCAAAGATCGAGAGCGCGCTGCTCAGAATCCCCTTCCTGATCGAGAGCCGCTTGTTGTCCTCGTAGAATTTGTTCGCGAGTACGCGATATCTGTCCACGATCCACCCGGCGATCCCGAACATCTGCACTTCCTTCGCGGTCGCATCGCTCGCACCCACGTAGCGCAGATAGTCGAGCTGCCGCCGCTCCGGGGTGTATCGGAAGAGCAGCGAGTACTCGAGCCCCGCGAAGTGCGTCTCGCCGAGGAAGCTCGGCAGCACCGCGACGGCGAGGAGCAGCAGCAGCCACGGACTGTACACCGCGAGCGCGGTGCCCAGCGTCAACAGCGTGAGGGTGTCCTGCCCCATCGTCAGCAGCTCGGAAAGCAATCCGATTCGACCGACGGTCTGCCTGCGCGCGCGCTCGAGCTGATCGTAGAACGTCGGATCCTCGAACTGTGCGAGATCCAGCGTCGCCGCATGCTCCATGAGCCGAATGCTCGTGTGAATCGAGAAGAGATCGCCGAGCAGGCTCTCGACGAGCGACGATGCGCGTCCGAGCAGGTCGCCGCCGAACACGATGCCGATCTCGGCCGCCACGAGATGCCAGAGCGGCGTGGCCGATCCATGCGTGGTGCGCAGGGCGACGACGCGGTCGATGATGAGCTTGCCGATCCAGAGTCCCGCGACGGGAACGAAGGCCCTCACCACCCGGAGCACCGTCATGATCACGGTGTACGTTGGATGGGTGTTCCACACGAGCCTGATGAGCTTCGGCACGTAGCGAAGCGCGCGGACGCGATCTCCCCACGTGGGATCGGGGGTGGGTGTGGCGGGCGGACGTCCGCGGCGCACAGGAGGCATTAAGGAAAACTAGCGCGCTGCGATGGATGTTCCGTGTTAACGAGAAGGGCGGCGATGAGTCTACTGTGTACTCGCTGGAGAAATCACACATGCGCCTGACAGCTCGCCTCGCGGCCTTCGCACTCGTGCTCGGGGCCTGCACCACCTCGCACTCAACCACCGGACACGTCGCGACCAGCGCCGGCGGCGACGTCGTTTCGCGCGACGATCATCGCGAGCAGACCGCCGACGAGCAGGTGAAGCAGGCGCTCAACCGCCTCGCCTTCGGCGCGCGTCCGGGCGACGCCGAGCGCGTGCGCGCGATGGGCGTGGACAAGTGGATCGACATGCAGCTCTCGCCGCAAAAAATCGACGACGAGTCGTCGGAACAGTTCGTCGCCTCCTTCCCGGTGCTGAGCATGAGCACCGCCGATCTCCTCGCCAGCTATCCCCAGCGGGCGCAGCTGATCCGCGATAAGAAGAACGAGATGGCGAAAAACGGCGAAATGGTCATGCGCGACAGCGCCGGCGGGAAGCTCTCGGGGCTCGACTTCACCGCCGCAGACTCCGCGCGCTACAAGGAGGCCGGACGGCAGTCGCGACAGATGCTCGTCGCGCTCCAAACCGCGAAGGTCGCGCGCGCGCTCATCAGCGAGCGGCAGCTCGAAGAGGTGATGGTCGACTTCTGGGAGAATCACTTCACCGTGTTCTCCGGTAAGGGCCGCGAGCGCTACTACCTCACGGCTTACGAGCGCGAGAGCATCCGCCCCAACGCCCTCGGAAAATTCCGCAACCTGCTTGGTGCCGTCGCGAAGAGTCCCGCGATGCTCTACTACCTCGACAACGCCGAGAGTACGGTCGAGGCGGATCGTCCGGCGCTCGCACTGCGCCGGCGCCGCGCATCCTCGATGGACACCACGAAGAAGCCGCGCCCGCACGGGCTCAACGAGAACTACGGGCGCGAGCTGATGGAGCTCCACACGCTCGGCGTCGACGGCGGCTACACCCAGGCCGACGTGATAGCCGCGGCGCGCGCGTTCACCGGGTGGTCCGTGGAGAAACCGAGGGAGAGCGGCGTATTCATCTTCCGCCCCGCGCAACACGACGCGGGCGAGAAGCTCTTCCTCGGCCACCGGCTCGCGGCGAACCGCGGCATCGAGGATGGCGAGCAGGTACTCGACATCGTGGCGACGCAGCCGGCCACCGCGCACTTCATCGCCACGAAGCTCGTGCGCCGATTCGTCAGCGACTCGGTACCACCGGCGTTGGTCGATCGCGTCGCCGCCACCTTCACGCGCAGCGATGGCGACATCCGCGAGTGCCTGCGCACGATCTTCACGTCGCCCGAGTTCTTCTCGCGCGCGGCGTACAAGTCGAAGGTGAAGTCGCCGTTCGAGCTCGTCGTCAGCGCGCTGCGCGTCGTCGGCGCGCGCCCCGACAGCACGCAGCGCACGGCGCAGATGATCGCGAAGCTCGGTGAGCCGCTCTACGGACATCTCGCGCCGAACGGCTACTCCGAGCGCGGCGCAGACTGGATCAACACCGGCGCCATTCTCGCGCGCATCAACTTCGGCCTTGTGGTGGCAGCGGGGCGCGTGCCCGGCGCATCGATCGCGGAGTGGACGGATGCGAAGGAGCTCGAAGCGCTCCCTCGCGCCACGCAGGTCGACGGTGTGATTCGCGCGATACTCGGCGGCGAGGCCTCGTCGGACACGCGCAAGGTTCTCGAGAGCGGCGTGAACCCGATCGCGAGCGACAGCACATCGGCCGCGACGAAGCTCAGCGGATTCGAAAACATCGTCGGGCTCGCGCTCGGCGCTCCCGAATTTCAGCGAAGGTAGATCATGCAGCGACGTGTCTTTCTCAAGTCGGGCGCACTGTCGCTCGTGACGATGGGGTTGAGCCCATCATTCCTGAAGCGCATGGTCTACGCGCAGGGGCTGCCCGCTCCGCAGAAGGGGAAGGTGCTCATCTGCCTCTTCCAGCGCGGCGCGGCCGACGCGCTCAACATCGTGGTGCCGCACGGGGACGCGCAGTACTACGCGCTGCGCCCGAACATCGCGATCGCGCGTCCCGGCGTGGCGGGGGGCGCGATCGATCTCGATGGCTTCTTCGGCCTGCATCCCGCGATGTCTCCTCTCAAGCCGCTGTGGGATCGTGGACTCCTCGCACCGGTGCACGCGGTCGGAAGCCCGAGCAGCACACGCTCGCACTTCGATGCGCAGGACTACATGGAGTCGGGCACCCCCGACGTGAAGGGTACCCCCGACGGGTGGCTCAACCGCTTTCTCGCGACGAAGGGCACCTGCGACGAGTGCAAGGTGCCCGCGTCGCCCTTCCGCGCGGTCGCGTTCGCGCAGCAGACGCCGCGCATCATGGAAGGTCCCGCGCCGACCATCGCGATGTCGAGCCTCGATGACTTCACGATCCGCGCGACAGGCTCCGACGTGCAGCGGCTCGAGGCGCTCTACCGCACGGGCTCCGCGGATCTCATCCATGGCGCGGGCGCCGAGACGTTCGACGCGGTGAAGATGCTGAAGTCGGCGAACCCGCAGAAGTACGTGGCAGAGAACGAGGCGCAATATCCGAGGTCGCCGTTCGGGCAGAGCCTGCGGCAGATCGCCCAGCTCGTGAAGGCGGACGTCGGCCTCGAGATCGCCTTCGCCGATGTCGGCGGGTGGGACACGCACGTGAACCAGGGCGGTGCGACCGGGCAGCTCGCGAACCGGCTCGGCGACTTCGCGCAGTCGATCGCCGCACTCGTCACTGACCTCGGCGACCGGATGGATGACGTCGTGATCATGACGATGTCGGAGTTCGGGCGCATGGCGAAGCAGAACGGCAACGGCGGAACCGATCACGGGCATGCGGGCGCGTTGTTCGTCATCGGCGGTCACGTGCAGGGACACAAGGTGCATGGGAAGTGGCCGGGGCTCGCGCCGGAGCAGTTGAATGAGGGGCGCGATCTCGCGCTCACGACCGACTTCCGCGCGGTGTTCTCCGAGGTCGTGCGCAAGCATCTCGGTACGGCGCACACCGATGCGCTCTTCCCGGGATTCACGGGCACAGTACCCTCGGGCGTGTTGTAATCGTTCGTACGGGTGCGGAGGTATCGGCGTTGCCTCGCCGATCGTCTCCGGCATAGCTGCACCTGCGTGCCGGAATGATTAGTCTTCCGGCCCACCCCGCCCCGTTACAAGGACATCAATGTTTCGCGCCTCGCGTTTCACCGCCTCGCTGCTTCTGGCAACGCTCGCCTGCCAGGGCTCCTCACGCCGTGCGACCGTCAGCACCGCATCCCAGGGAGAGGTCGCGAATGCGGGCGAGCGCACGCCGAACGAGATGGGACGCATTCCGATTCTCGAGTATCATCTCCTTGGTGACAGCGACAGCCGCTGGCACGTCGAGCGCAATCATTTTCGCCGAGACCTCGAGCGGTTGTACGCGAGCGGCTATCGGCCGGTGACGGTCGAGGAGATGATCGACAAGAAGATCGATCTTCCCGCGGGACAATCGCCCGTCGTGTTCACGTTCGATGATGCGGGTCCATCGCAGTTCAGCTACATCGACCACAACGGCACCCTCGACATCGATCCGAACAGCGCGGTCGGCATCTGGATGGCGTTCCACAGGGAGCATCGGGATTGGCGGAACAAGGCGACGTTCTGCATGCTGTCCGGCGGCGCCGCGGGTCACGCATTTTTCGGCGAGAAGGGGATCGAGGGGCAGAAGTCTGCGTGGCGCTTCAAGAAGGTGAAGTTCCTCGAGGAGCAGGGTTTCGAGCTGTGCGGGCATACGCTTTGGCACGCCAACCTCGGGAAGTACAGCGACGCGGTGGTGCAGGAACAGATCGCGCGCGGCACGCTCGCGATCGATTCAGCGGTGCCGGGGTATCGCGTGCGTACCTTCGCGCTTCCACTCGGCGTATGGCCAAAGAATCGCGCGCTCGCGGTGGCGGGCGAGTGGAAGGACCCGCACAGCGGGCACGTCACGCGCTATGACTTCGACGCGGTGCTGGAGGTGGCGGGCGGACCGGCGCGCAGTCCGTACGATCCGGCGTTCGACGCGAAGCGGCTGCCGCGAGTCGAGGTGTTCGGGAATCAGCTCGAGCAGATGCTCGATAGGCTGGAGCGGAGCGGCACGCGCTACGTGAGCGATGGCAATCCGTCGACGGTGGCGCGACCGGTGGGCTCGAAGGTCTCGCTGGGTCGAGCCGCGCACTGATTGGGGGTGGAGCGCTATTCAATGAGTGTGCGCGGCAAAGTGTCGAAAAAGTTATGAGCCAAAATATACGGCGTCTGTACAGTTTCCATACAGTGGCTAGAAACTGACCCCACCTGAGGTCGGGATCAAAAGATTGTCCGAAATTGTCATGCGAAAGTCCTAAATATGTGCTTGATGCTGCCGATACTGACTTGCAAGTTGAGCGCTCGCCCAAGGCGAAAAGACCGACATGGAGGAGTGAATGAGTAGTATCGCACGACCGCTCGCCCATCTGCCCTACTTCGAAAAGCTCAGCGAGCTGACCAACGACAGCACCGAGTGGCGCAGCATCAGCGCCGCGCTGGTGGTGCTCCGTCTATTCGACAGCTGGATGACGTCGGGTGCCGAAGTGGTCGTCGAGGATGCGCCGGGGCTCAACGCCGTGCGTGATCAGATAGCCGCGATGGACATTCGCGACACTACGCGTGGAATGCTATCGAGCATCGTGGAGTCGATGGTGATGGCCGAGGA
>JBDTJH010000064.1:0-4477 GCA_039935955.1 Gemmatimonadaceae bacterium | reverse complement strand
CGGCCGATCGTGATCAAGCCGAGTGCGCCGTCGCTGCCGCCGGAGATGCTCACCACTCTGGTCATCTCATTCGTGGCATTCACACTCCTGTATCTCGCGCTCGTCCGCCAGCGGTACCGCTTGGCGACGGAGAGAGACCTGCTCGAGATCGAGGAAGGTCGCTGATGCCGAAGAACGAGAGCTACTACTACGCCGCGTACTTCGCGGCCATGAGCATCTATCTGCTCTATACGATCAGCGTGTCGAGGCGTCGTCTGACCGTCGCTCGCCGACGGCTCCTTCTCCGGCGCGAGCGCTGAGCGCGCCGGCGACCGCGTCGCTTCCCGGAGTGACACCATTGATGCCGGTTCGCACCGGTCCGGTGTACCTCGTGGGCGCCGGTCCGGGCGATCCGGGGCTGCTCACGGTTCGCGGACGCGCTTTGCTCGCGACGTGTGACGCGATCGTGTACGATGCGCTCGTCAATCCGATGCTCGTCGAGGACGACTGGCTCGGGCGTGCCACAGAGGTCGAAAAGATCTTCGTCGGCAAGCGCGGCGGCACGCTGTCGATGTCGCAGGAGGCGATCAACGAGTTGCTGCTTCGCCTCGCGCGTGAGGGAAAGAGCGTCGTGCGCCTCAAGGGCGGTGATCCGATGGTCTTCGGACGCGGCGGCGAGGAGGCGATCGCATTATCCGCGGCGGGGTTGAGCTTCGAGATCGTGCCGGGCGTCACGGCCGGTGTGGCGGGGCCCGCGTACGCAGGGATCCCGGTCACGCATCGAGGCGTCGCGACATCGGTCACCTTCATCACCGGACATGAGGATCCGGGGAAGGAACGGAGTCAGACCGACTGGGCCGCGCTCGCGCGCGCGGGCGGGACGCTCGTACTGTACATGGGCGTCAGCAGCCTCGCGAAGATCGCCGACGCGCTCATCTCCGGCGGTCGCCCTGCGGAGACTCCGGTCGCGCTGATCGAGTGGGGGACGTACCCGCATCAGCGTACCGTGCTCGCGACGCTCTCGACGATCTCCGAAGTCGCCGCGCGCGAGCGCGTGATCGCGCCATCGATTGCCGTCGTCGGCGACGTGGTGAAGCTGCGCCAGGAGATGAGCTGGTTCGACCAGCGTCCGCTCTTCGGCCGCACGGTCGTGGTGACGCGCGCGCGCGAGCAACAGTCGCAGCTGCGCACGCTCCTCGAAGCCGCGGGCGCGACGGTGATCGAAGCGCCCGCGATCCGCATCCAGCCGCTCGACCAGGAGCCTCTGCGCCGCGCGCTCGTCAACATCGCATCGTATCAGTGGCTGATCGTCACGAGCCGGAACGCGGTCGAGCTTCTCTGGGCCGCGCTGCGCGACACGAATCTCGACGCGCGCGCCCTCGCCGCGACGAAGCTCTGCGCTGTGGGCCCCGCGACCTCCGATGCGCTGCTCGCGCACGGCCTTGCCGTCGATCTCATCCCCGACCGCTACGTCGCCGAGGGCGTGATCGAGAAGCTGCGCGAGCGAACCGATGTGAGCGGTTCGCGCGTACTCTTCGCGCGCGCCGCGGGCGCGCGCGAGCTCCTCCCCACCGCGATGCGCGAGATGGGCGCGACCGTCGACGAGGTCGAGATCTATCGCGCCGTTCCCGATCTCTCCGGACTCGGCGCCTTGAGCGAGGCGGTCGATGCGGGGAAGGTCGACCTCGTGACCTTCACCTCCGCGTCGACGGCACGCCACTTCGTCGACGCACTCGGCGCCGAGCGCGCCGCGAAGGTGAGCGGTGCGTCGATCGGTCCGGTGACGAGCGACATGGCGCGCTCACTCGGCGTGAAGATCGATGTCGAGGCGGCGGAGTCGACGATCGCATCGCTCGTGCAGGCAATCATCGAACGACTCGCGCGCTAGCGATCGCTTCGGTTGTCTCTCAACTTTCTCGCATGACAGAGCCGGTACGAATCGCGACGCGCGCCTCGGAGCTCGCGCTTCGGCAGGCGCGTATGGTGCAGGCAGCGCTCGAGGCCGGCGGCGCGACGACGGAGCTCGTCACCTTCAAGACCGTCGGCGACAAGAAGCTCGACGAGTCGCTGAGCGCGATCGGCGCGAAGGGGCTGTTCACGAAGGAGCTCGAGGATGCGTTGTCGGCCGGCAAGGTCGATTGCTGCGTGCACTCACTCAAGGATCTCCCTACCGACATGCCGCCCGGTCTCGTGCTCGTCGCGATGATGGAGCGCGAAGATCCGCGCGATGTACTCGTCGTCAACGATGGCATTTTCGCCGAGTCGATCGAGGATCTCCCGCGCGGGAGTCGCGTCGGCACCTCGAGTCTGAGGCGGCGCGCGCAGCTGCTGCACCGGCGCTCGGATCTCGAGGTCGTGGAGCTCAGGGGCAACGTGCCGACGCGGCTTCGCAAGGTGGACGAGGGGCAGGTGCACGCCGCGATCCTCGCCGGCGCGGGGCTCAAGCGTCTCGATGCCGAGCAGAGCATCGACGCATGGCTCGATGCGCCGGAGTGGCTCCCGGCTGCGGGGCAGGGCGTCATCGCGGTCGAAGCGCGCGAGGACGACCCGCGCATGGCCACCTTGCTCGCGTCGATTCATCACGCGCCGAGCGCCTTCGCCGCGAATGCCGAGCGCTCGCTGCTCGCGGCGCTCGACGGCGGATGCCAGGTGCCAATCGGCGCGCTGCTGATCGGGGAGGGTGCGGGCGCGGTGCTCCACGCGCTCGTCAGCGATCTGCACGGCAAACAGCAGCTGCGCGGCTCGCTGATCGTCGGCACGCAGTCGGCGGAGCAGGTCGGTCAGGCGCTCGCGGCGCAGATGCGGCGCGAGGGTGCGGCGGAGATCCTCGCGGCGGTGCGCGCCGATTCGGCGAAGATCCCCTCGCCGCAACCGGAGTAAACGCGTGCCGGGATTACTTGACTTAGTCAACTATTAGCGACGATGCCCTCCTTTCCCGAATATCGTCCGCGGCGGCTCCGTCGAACCGCGCCGCTCCGCAAGCTGATTCAGGAAACGCATCTCTCCGCGTCGCAGCTCGTGCTTCCGCTCTTCGTGCGCTCGGGCTCCAATGTGCGCAAAGCCGTCGGCTCGATGCCCGGCGTCTTCCAGCTCTCCGTGGACGAGATGCTGCGCGAGGCCGACGAGGCGAGCGAAGAAGGTGTTGGCGGCATCATCCTCTTCGGC
The DNA here is from genome assembly GCA_039935955.1 of Gemmatimonadaceae bacterium. Taxonomy (GTDB): domain Bacteria; phylum Gemmatimonadota; class Gemmatimonadetes; order Gemmatimonadales; family Gemmatimonadaceae; genus FEN-1250. The sequence continues at coordinate 1,333 of JBDTJH010000064.1, read as the reverse complement.
CTCCCCGAGAGCAAGGACGCCACTGGTTCCTCTGCCTGGGATGAGAAGGGGCCAGTCCCTAACGCGATTCGTGCGCTCAAGCAGAAATTTCCGCAGCTCGTCGTGATCACAGACGTGTGCATGTGCGAATACACCGATCACGGCCACTGCGGAATCCTGCGCGACGGCGAAGTCGACAACGATGCGACGCTCGAGCTGCTCGCGCGCGCATCGCTCGCCCACGCGTCCGCCGGCGCCGACATCGTCGCCCCGAGCGACATGATGGATGGCCGCGTCGGCGCGATTCGTCGCGCGCTCGACGAACAGAAGCTCACCAACACCGCGATCCTCGCGTATGCCGCGAAGTACGCGTCGGCATTCTACGGCCCGTTTCGCGAGGCGGCCGAGTCGACGCCGCAGTCAGGCGACCGCCGCGGCTATCAGATGGACGCTGCGAATTCGGCCGAGGCGATGCGCGAAGTGTGGCTCGACATCGAGGAAGGCGCGGACGCGATCATGGTGAAGCCGGCGGGACCGTACCTCGACATCGTTGCTCGCGTGAAGCAGGAGACGGGCTATCCCGTCGCTGCCTATCAGGTGAGTGGCGAGTACGCTATGCTTATTGCAGCGGCCGAGCGCGGGTGGATCGATCGCGAGCGCGCGATGCTCGAGTCATTGATCGGCATTCGCCGCGCCGGCGCGGACTTCATTCTCACTTACTTCGCGACCGAAACCGCGCGACTCCTGTCATGAAATATCGAACTTTTCCCGGCACCGAAGTCAGCGTGAGCGAGGTCGGCTTCGGACTTTGGACGCTTTCCCCCGGCTGGTGGGGCGACGTCACCGACGAGCGCGCGATCGGCATGCTGCGCCGCGCGCACGACGACCACGGCATCACCTTCTTCGACGCGGCCGACGCGTACGGCAACGGGCGCAGTGAGCGCCAGCTCGCCACCGCGTTCAAGGGCAAGCGCCAGGAAGTCGTGTACGGCACGAAGATCGGCTACGACATCTACGACGAGGCGGCAGCGAAGGCGCGCCGCGGGCAGGCCGAGCTGCCGCACCGGCTCGAGCCCAAGTTCATGCGCTACGCCGTGGATCAGTGCCTCGAGCGGCTCGAGACCGACTACATCGACGTGCTCCAGCTGCACAACATCAAGATGGATCACGTGCGCGATCCGCAAATCTGGGAGACGCTGCGAGAGCTTGTGCGCGAGGGGAAAATCCTCGCGTGGGGCGCCGCGTTCGGGCCCGCGATCGGCTGGTTGTACGAGGCGGTGGAGCTCGTCGAGCGCGAGCCGGACATCAACACGATCCAGATGATCTGGAACATCATCGAGCAGCACCCGGGAAC